>NZ_JACGWE010000014.1:0-106293 GCF_014077575.1 Pseudomonas sp. 5Ae-yellow
TCGCACCAAATCGCAGACACAAAAAAACCGCTGCTTGAGCGGTTTCTTTGTTACTTCTGGAGCGGGAAACGAGACTCGAACTCGCGAGGCTCGCCGCCCGCCCCCGACCTCGGCAAGGTCGTGCTCTGCCAACTGAGCTATTCCTGCGCCTTCGCACCAAATCGCAGACACAAAAAAACCGCTGCTTGAGCGGTTTCTTCGTTACTTCTGGAGCGGGAAACGAGACTCGAACTCGCGACCCCGACCTTGGCAAGGTCGTGCTCTACCAACTGAGCTATTCCCGCAAAACTGACGCCGTAATTGGCGTCCCCTAGGGGACTCGAACCCCTGTTACCGCCGTGAAAGGGCGGTGTCCTAGGCCACTAGACGAAGGGGACACATCCGGACTTCACATCGCTAAGGCTGTTAACCTTGGCTCCTTGCTGAACATTGTTCGCTGCAAGTGGCGCGCATTTTATGCATGGTCTGGAATATCGTCAACCCCTCAACCCAATCTTTTTTCAGGTTTTTTTGCACAGCGCTGCCCATGTAACACCTCTACCATCGGCAAAGGCCGATAAAGCGAGGGCTAGACGCAAAAACATAACATCCAAGCGCAAGTCGACCAACGGCAGAAAAAAGCTTGTCGCCTCCGGCTGTGTCGGCCATGATGCTTTAGTGAGAGCTAACGAGCTGGGACTCTGCTAACGCATGCGCGCTGCGCATCAGTCAGGGAACGCTGATATCGCAGTCGCTACCAGATAGCCTGCTCTGATCAGCACAGCTCAGGATATTCAGTACAAAAGAGAGACAACTAAGTGTCCCCACTCCTTATAGGCGGTTTACTGGCAGCTGGCCTAGTCGTTTTGGTCAGCATTGGTCTCATCAGCCAGGGGCTAGAGCGCGCTCGTCTGGAGCGCGCCAGAAAATCGGCAGAAATTGCTGCGCGTATCAAAATAGGTAACAGCGTTATGGCCAACCTGCCCGGCCAGTTTTTCCCCGCTGAGCTGGGCAACCTGTTGCTCAGCATTGAAATCAAACTTCTGCAAAAGTTAGCGAGCATTAACAATAACGCGCCGGAAACCACGAAACGCCTGGAAGAATCCAAAGCACAACTTCAGCAGAATAACCCACCCAGCAACGAGCCTGTAGCACTGGATACCGAAGCCAAAGGCAAAGAAGCTCGAATACAACTGGAAAACCTCTACAAGCAACTGCAACAAGCACAGGCTGACGGTTTCATCGATAAAGCCACACTGAAAAAGTGGTCAGACCACATCCGTCAATTCCTGGTTGCAGCTACGCTCGACACCTTCAATGCCAGCGCCAAGCTAGGCATGCAGCAAGGCAAGCCACGAGTTGCCAAGTTACAATATGAACGAGCTGTAGCGTATCTCACCAAGCTAAACAACCCAGCTTTCAGTGAGCATCTGGCTCAGTACAAGGCCTTAATGCAGCGAGCCGACGCCGCCGTCGCAGCCGAAAACCAGCAAAGTACAGGCGCTCCCAGCGAGCTAAATGCTGGTCTTGAGGTTATGGAAAGTGCCGAAGAAATCTGGAAGAAGAAAGCGGTCTACGACGACTGATCTTCATTCCTCATTCGCGGCTGGCAGCCCAGCCGCGTCCTTCACCCCTGTACGGAAGACGCAATGGCCCTGACTCTCTATGGCGCGCCACTATCACCTTTTGTTCGCAAGATTCGTATTCAGCTCGCCGAGCAAAATATCGCCTACGAACTAAAACCCATCCCACCGCGCGGCCAACCTGATTGGTATTTTGACATCAGTCCGCTGGGCCGTATTCCTGCAATACAGGATGGCGATGTCAAGCTGGCAGACTCTGCGGTAATCGCACAATACCTTCACGAAAGCCGCGGTGGTCAATCGCTCTATGGCAATACCGCGGAGCAGGCGGCAAGAGTTCGCTGGCTGGAGAAGTACGCCGATTACGAGCTGGCCCCGCACAGCACATTCGCGCTGTTCTTTCAGCGAGTGGTAGCACCAAACTACGGTGAGGAGCCCGATCAGGACATGATTCAGGCGGCACTTGAACACCATCTGCCGCGCCTGCTCAACTACCTGGAAACAGAACTGGGCAACTCGCTGTATTTTCTGGGCGAGCAGTTCAGTCTGGCGGATATCGCAGTCTGCACCCAACTGATTAACATGGCACACGCGGGCGAGCTGATTGACGAGTACCGCTGGCCTGGCCTGTCATCGCTACTCAGCCGGGTGAGCTCACGGTCCAGTGTCTCGGCGCTGCTACCAGCAGAGCATCAAATGGTTGCCAAGCTAACCGGGCGCATCTAAAAATCCGCATAGCGATCCATATGGATCTCTGGATTGGTAAACGGATAAGCGCAGCGATAGCCTCGTGCACCTTGCTCGGTAACTTAACAGACAACCTTCGCCAGAAGCTCGTAGACCCAACGCCACTCAAGGGCAGCATTTCTGACTGAGGGAGTAGAAAAGAACAAACTAGCCAGCGGGTGTCATGCTGATACCTTGCTGGCGATAGTACGCTAAGCTTCTGCCATAAGACTGCACAAAGGACCGCTGCCGCCGTGATGGATATCCGCCTGACCAACCGCCTTTCATTCAAGCAGACCCGCCTGGGCGTGCTGGCAGCGTTTATTCTAGGCACTTTGCTCGGACTGGTGCAGGTTATGGTGGATTATCGTTCTGAAGACGCGGCTATAGACGAAGCTGTCCAGGCGCAAATCAACGTCAGTCTCGGGCCGGCCTCACGCATTGCCTACAACATTGATGCCGAGCTGGCACTGGAGCTGGTCAACGGCCTGCTGCAGGCCCCGCCAATCATTCGTGCCGAAATCATCGATAACAATGGTATCGCGCTAGCCAGCGTCAGTCGGCCAATGGCCTCCAGCCGCTACCGCTTTGTCAGCGACGCGCTATTCAAGCGTCGCCGGGATTACTCGCATCCACTCTACGTTGAACACACGCCCAACGAGCTGCTAGGCCACCTGGTCATTGAAGTCGATACCTTTCATCAGGGTGCCAGCTTCCTGCGCCGTGCCGGGCTGACCATGCTCTCAGGCTTCATTCTTAGCCTGGTACTCTCGCTCATTCTGATGGTGTTGTTTTACGGCATGCTTACCAAGCCGCTGGTGCGCTTGATTCAAGACCTGCTGAACATGAAAACCGAGGGCGAGCGCAGCCGCCTGCCCTGCCCCGATGGCCATGAACGCGACGAGATCGGAGCCCTGGTCGAGGTTATCAACAGACAACTGCAGAGCATCGACGTCAATATGCGGCAGAAGCTGCGCGCCGAAGAACGCCTGCGCAAATACCTGGAAGAACTGGAAAGCATCGTTGAGTCACGCACCAACGAACTGCAAGAGACCAACGCGCAGCTACGCCGCTCGAATCAGGATCTGGAGTGCTCACGCGAAGAAGCGCTGGATATGGCACGCGCGCGCTCAGCCTTTTTGGCCAACATGAGCCACGAAATACGCACACCAATCAACGGCCTGCTGGGTATGATCGGGCTAACGCTGGACAGTCCCCTGAACAACGAACAGAAACAACAACTGTCGATTGCCTACGACTCGGGCAAGGTATTGGTAGCACTGCTCAATGATATTCTCGACCTGTCCAAGTTTGAAGCTGGCAAGCTACAACTGGAACGCATCCCCTTCGATCTTGGTGCACTGCTGGAAGAAACCGCCAGCCTGCTATCACAGAATGCGGGCAAACAGGACATTGAACTCACCTGCCGGGTTGATCCGCGCCTGCCCGGCATGTTGCTGGGCGACCCTACTCGCATACGTCAAATTATCAGCAACCTTCTGTCCAACGCACTCAAGTTTACGGAGCAGGGCCATGTCGCCCTGACCCTCAATCTGGAGCACAGCGGTAGCAGCGAGCAACGCGTGCGCATCAGCGTCTCGGACACCGGTATCGGTATTGCGGACGAATCTTTGGAAGCTATTTTCTCGCCCTTTACCCAAGCTGACGCACACATCTCCCGGCGCTTTGGTGGCACAGGCCTGGGGTTGGCACTGTGCCGAAGCCTGACAGACGCTATGGGCGGCGATCTGACCGTCCAATCGACCCTGGGGCATGGCAGTACCTTCAGCGTATCCATCCCACTGGCCACCCATACCCAGCAACCGGGCTTCCCCAAACCAACACCACGCACAGTCACTATCTGGAATCAAAGCGGAAACCTGCAAGGCGCCGTGCTAGAAGAACTGCTGACAAGCTGGGGCATGACCTGCATGCTGATCGACTACCAGCCAGCCGCCACCCTACCTGCGATGACGCACGACAGTGACTTCTGGTTGCTCGACAGCCCTGCCCTGGCGCAGCGGTTGAAAGCGGTCGAACCGAACAAACCACGCCTGCTGATTTGTGGCTACAGGGCCTTGCTGACTACCAACAAGGCCTTGAAACTCGGAATTCGCCAGCAAGTCGCCTCGCCACCCTCAAGACGCCGACTGGCGCAGGCGATCGACGAGCTGTTTGGTCTGTTCAAAGACACCCAGGCGCCCAGTAAGACTGAAGTCTCAGCGGCGGGTCAGCGCTTGTTACTGGTAGAGGACAACATGGTCAACCAGATGGTTGCCAAAGGCATGCTAAGCCGCCTGGGCTACGAGGTAGATCTCGCTGAACACGGTGAAATTGCTCTGAGCATGCTGGAAAAAGCACCTTATTCGCTGGTGCTAATGGACTGCAATATGCCCGTCATGGACGGTTACGAGGCGAGCCGGCGGATACGTGCAGATCCGCGCTGGAAAGATCTGCCGATCATCGCGTTAACGGCTAATGCACTGCACGAGGACCGGCAGCGCTGCCAGGATGCAGGTATGAGCGACTATCTGGCCAAACCCTTCAAGCGAGAAGATCTACAAGCCATTCTGCAGCGCTGGCTGAGCAGCCAACGCACAGACTGACCGGCGTCGTACCAGCGTTTAAGCCAGCAATGCCTCAATATCGGCACGCAGATCTTCCGGCTTGGTAGTAGGTGCATAGCGCTTGACTACCTTACCCTGACCGTCGACCAGAAACTTGGTGAAGTTCCACTTGATACCCTTGCTGCCCAGCAAGCCAGGCGCCTGCGATTTAAGTTGCACAAACAGCGGGTGAGCCTGGTCGCCATTTACATCGACCTTCTTGAACAGCGGAAAGCTAACGCCGTAGTTCAGCTCACAAAACTCGGAAATCTGTCCTTCATCACCCGGCTCTTGCGCGCCAAACTGGTTACACGGAAAGCCCGCCACCCGCAGCCCCTTGGCCTGATAGTCCTGCCACAAGGCTTCCAGCCCCTTGTACTGAGGAGTGAAACCACATTTGCTCGCGGTATTGACCACCAGATACGCCCTACCATCCAGTTCGGCGAGACTGCTTTCACGGTTATCAATGGTGGTACAGGGGATCTGCAGTAGTTGTTCAGCCATGGGGTGGTGCTCCTTGGGAGTATTGTTGACGACGTCACAACAGCTTAGCGTATATTTGTTTGCATGCAATTTATTTGCGCGCAATTAAAGTAGGCATGGCGGCGCTCAAAGGAAGTGCACGCAACCACGGGTACTTTTCCCTGGCAAATTCAAGCACCAGTTCGTTCAGGGCTGGCGGTAACGCTGCATAATCACTCCGCCCCACCTGCTGCGGTAGGTTAAAACGGTCCTTCTCAGCCTCCATGTCTTCATGCACTCAGGTCAAAACCCACAAACACCAATACAGCTACACACTTTCTGCACTTTCCCCACCCAGAATCGCCAACACAGGCTTTCACAGGGAGCCACGCAAGACGTATGATGGTCGTATTACAATCGCTCAGGGATGACTGCCATCACCCTCCTCCCTGACGTGCACATCAGCCCTGGATCGACAAGGTAAGCACCATGCAGGTTAGCAAGTCCAACAAATTGGCCAACGTCTGCTACGACATTCGCGGCCCCGTGCTGCGTCACGCCAAGCGCCTCGAAGAAGAGGGCCACCGCATTCTCAAGCTGAACATCGGCAACCCCGCTCCCTTCGGTTTTGAAGCGCCGGAAGAGATCCTGCAGGACGTTATCCTCAATTTATCTACGGCCCAGGGTTACAGCGACTCGCGCGGTCTGTTCTCCGCCCGCAAAGCGGTCATGCATTACACCCAGACCAAGAACATTCCCAACGTCGGCATCGAAGATATCTATCTCGGCAACGGCGTATCCGAGCTCATCGTCATGGCCATGCAAGGCCTGCTGAACAACGGCGATGAAGTACTGATCCCGGCGCCGGACTACCCGCTGTGGACGGCATCAGTGAGCCTCTCCGGCGGCAAGCCGGTGCACTACCTGTGCGACGAACAGTCGGACTGGTATCCGGACATCGAAGATATTCGCAGCAAGATCACCAGTAACACCAAGGCGCTGGTCATCATCAACCCCAACAACCCTACTGGCGCCGTATATCCGCGCGAGGTGCTGGAGCAGTTGGCGCAAGTTGCTCGCGAGAACGACTTGATCCTGTTTGCCGATGAGATTTACGACAAGATCCTGTACGACGGCGTAGAGCATGAATCCGTCGCAGCCGTTGCACCTGACGTGCTCTGCCTGACCTTCAACGGTTTGTCCAAGTCCTATCGCGTCGCGGGCTTCCGCTCTGGCTGGATGATCATCAGCGGGCCCAAACAGCATGCGACCAGTTACCTCGAAGGCCTGGAAATTCTCGCCTCCATGCGCCTGTGCGCCAACGTACCGGCACAGCACGCAATCCAAACCGCACTGGGCGGCTATCAGAGCATCAATGACCTGATCCTTCCGGGCGGCCGTTTGCTGGAGCAGCGCGACACCGCTTGGGAGTTACTCAACGAAATCCCCGGCGTTAGCTGTACCAAACCCAAGGGCGCGCTCTACCTCTTCCCGCGGCTGGACCCCAAGGTCTACCCTATTCATAACGATGAAAAGATGGTGCTCGACCTGCTGCTGCAGGAGAAAATCCTGATCGTGCAAGGCACCGCATTCAACTGGCCATGGCCCGACCACTTCCGTATTGTCTCGCTGCCGCGTAAAGACGATCTGGAGATGGCCATCGGGCGCATCGCCAACTTTCTCAAGACCTACAAGCAGTAAAGGGCTAGCAACGTGGCTGATTTGCATATCGAAGACTTTCACCAGGATGTCGCCCGCATCCTGGTGGCGCTGTACAACCGCTTTCCACAGCCTACAGCCATCTTCGTCAGCGACCTTATCGGCGAGCACGAACCCGACTCCTTTGGCGTGCCCGCGCCACGCCACCTCGGCTGCTTCAGCGCCATGCTGTGGCTGGCCGATGAAGGTTTTTTGCGCTTCACCGACACCATCCGTCAGGAGGCCATTGATCAGGCCTGCCTGACCGAACGCGCCTTTGTACTGCTCTCCAAAGCAGAACCACAAGCGCGCGATCCCGAGCTTCCTGCCAGCATTGCGCGCCAACGCGCCACCCTTGCTCAGCGTCTGCGCGATGCGCTTAGCAGCGGTTCCAGCAGCCAGCTATACGACACGGTTCAGCACTGCTTCATACCGAGTTACAAATAGCTACAGCCCTCACTTCCTGCCAGTGAAACCTGACCATGACATCTTTTGTCATAGAGTCAGTATTGAAAGCCCGCCCCGCTCGCCCAATATAAGCTCAGAATAGAGCTTGAAACCGCGATGCCGGACGAGCTGATTTTTCTCTATACAGGAACGATCCAAAACATGATGCGCATTTTCCTATTTCTGGCTACCAACATTGCGGTAGTGCTGGTTGCCAGCATTACTCTGAGCCTGCTTGGCGTCGGTAATATTCACAACGGCCAGGGCGGCATGAACCTGCAGGCGCTGTTGATTTTCTGCGCCGTGATCGGTTTTGCCGGCTCCTTCATATCGCTGTTTCTATCCAAGTGGATGGCCAAACGCGGCACGGGCGCGCGCGTTATCGAGCAGCCACAAACCCAACAGGAACAATGGCTGGTCAAAACCGTAGAAGAGCTGGCTCGCAACGCCGGCATCGGTATGCCCGAAGTCGCCATATTCCCCTCACGGGCACCTAACGCCTTTGCCACTGGCTGGAATCGAAATGCCTCACTGGTCGCCGTATCAGAAGGCATGCTGCAGCGTTTCAGCCAGGCAGAAATCAAGGCCGTCATGGCGCACGAGATTGGCCACGTGGCCAATGGCGACATGATCACCCTTACCTTGATTCAGGGCGTAGTGAACACCTTCGTTATGTTCTTCGCCCGCATTATCGGTAACTTTGTTGACCGCGCCGTGTTTAGAAATGAAGGCAGTGGGCCTGGCATCGGCTACTTCGTCGCGACCATATTTGCTGAAATGGTACTGGGCATTCTCGCCAGCATTATCGTCATGTGGTTCTCGCGCCAGCGTGAGTTCCGCGCAGATGCCGCCAGCGCCCAGCTAGTCGGTGCCGGGTCGATGATTGCAGCACTCGAGCGATTGAAGGCCGAGCAAGGTATCCCGGTAGAACTGCCAGGTGAAATGACCGCCTTTGGCATCAACGGCGGCCTGAAGCACGGCCTGGCCGGTCTGCTGATGAGCCACCCGCCGCTGGATGAACGCATCGCAGCGCTCAAGGCCGGGAATTATCGTTGAGGTACTGACACGTGGAGCAGGGAGCTTAGAGGTTGAAGCGGAAAGTTAAACTCAAAGCGGACTGGGTAAAAACCAGCCCGCTTGAAACCTTAAGCCAATGCAAAACAATACAACCCTTTATTGAGCATTGCGTAAACGTCTGGACCAAACTTGAAGCAACCAGGTCCAGACGTATACCAAGATCGCAAGCGCTGTCGCCCAGCGCTATTACGCGCTATTACGCATAAACAATTCATTGAGCGTCAAAACATTACTGTCCTGCATTTCCTTAACAAACTGCAAAACAACATCTTCTACGACGCCACTAAATGCGTTAGCCAAAGTCGTTGGCGTAACACCTTGAACCGGAGCGGCCTTGTTACCTACAGTAGTGTGTATGGCATGGTCATATGTTTTAGAAACAACTTCATCACCACGCTTCAACTCAATAGTAATCTGATAGAAGTCAGTAACTGCCGTACCTGCAGCACCGAAGGTTAACCCGGTACCAAACCCCTTCATCGCCGCACCGCTAATATCAGCGATGTTGTTGCAGACGACCTTGATACTCATATCAGAAGAGCCTGGCGAAGGAACAACGACACCCGATGCTCGAAAAATCCGCTCTACATTAGCTCGAAGCTCTGAGTCAGCCGCAGAATAGTGACTGCCATTGCGTTGAAACTCGACATCAATATTCGCGTTGTACTGCTTTTCAACACGCTTTATCTCCGAGTAGCTGGTACCTGCGTACTTCGGATCCACATACGCTTTAGGCGATACACAACCACCTAAAGCCAGCACTAACAGTCCAATCGAAACCGCATATTTGCTCTTCATACGCCTCTCCATATTTTTTATTGTATTAACTTAGCGTCTTGATACGGGCCGACACGCCTAAAATCACAGCACCGCTAACGCAAAGTCAGTTTCCTTACTAAGTTTTTTGTGAAGCTTTTTTTCACGAGAATGAGAAACGCAACAATTTCCCCAAGATCGCAACATCACGTTTTACACTTAAAACACACACTCATTCTGACCACTTTTTTTGGTTAGCACCCTCCTACGTCTTCATATATACGCAGCGAACCAAAAGCGAGGCCTTCCACACCTCATCGCCAGCTAAAACTCTTCTGACTTTTTATAAAAACCGCATAAATATCTACCACTACAGCGGTTAGCGCAATCATCTTTATGCATCAACCTCTCTATGAATCTTCGCTTATAAGTATGACAAAACAGACACAGTGCCTGCCCGCTAGCCAGCGCACTTCCGCTCAGGATCCAACCTCGCACCAACGTGGCAAACTGGCTGACAAACTCACATCAAACTCCAAAAAGCCTCAACCAGTGGGTTTTTCAGGTTCTTCTTCAAGACAAACAAACCGATATCGTAAGGCTCCAGTTCAGGCGTCACCTCAAGCACACGAATACGATCGCGCAGTGGACTATTGTCGAGCACGATCTTGGGCACCACACCAATACCAAAGCCCAAGCTGACCATGCTGACAATAGCTTCATTACCGGTGACCTGAGCATAAATGCGCG
This sequence comes from Pseudomonas sp. 5Ae-yellow, assembly GCF_014077575.1. Classification (NCBI taxonomy): domain Bacteria; kingdom Pseudomonadati; phylum Pseudomonadota; class Gammaproteobacteria; order Pseudomonadales; family Pseudomonadaceae; genus Pseudomonas; species Pseudomonas sp. 5Ae-yellow. The sequence goes on from NZ_JACGWE010000014.1 coordinate 10,085, forward strand.
GGGTGATGTCTTGCAGGCGAAACCATTCATCCACCCGGGTTCGGGACACACCGCTCTCCGAGAGAATCACCGGAATAGTCGCCCACTCTTGCGGCGTCGCCGGCGTGCTGGTGGGTACGTTCGGTACTTGCTGCTCAAGAGGCGCGATAAACAGCAAAGGCGAAATAGCGATAGGCTGGAATGCCAAGCCACGCGGCAGGCTTGCTGGCCGTGCTGCGATACTGATGTCTTCCTTGCCCCCCAGCACATGCGCGATAGCATGCTCCGGGTCGCCGGTACGCAGTTTGATTTCAATGGCCGGGTACGCATTTCGAAAGCGTCGCAACAGCTCATACAGAAAGCTGTAGCTGGCAGTAACCGAGCCATACAAACTGATCTCGCCACTTAACTGATCAGAATTGTCGGTCAGTTCATGCCGAATCAGATTCCACTGATTGCTGGTTTCGCGCGCATACTTGAGAAACTTTTGCCCTTCCCGAGTCAACACCACGGTACGATTGTCGCGACTAAACAGCGAGACACCCAGCTCGTCCTCCAGCTGGCGGATATTGCGCGACAAGGCAGATATGCTGATATGGCACTCATCGCTGGCACGGCCAAAATGCAGGGTCTCGGCCAAGGCGAGAAACTGTTTCAGGGTTTTGATATTCATACCCGTGAGCATAACGGATGATTGCAAAAAACGGGACGTCTTGTTGCAAATATATCAATTTCCGAAAAGGTAAATTTTCTATACAGTAGCGGCACTCACATGGCGCTGTACCTCAGATGTAGCGGCTGTGTCACTTTTCAGGATCGATGTACCCACCCCATCGATGTCTTCAACATATAAGCAGGGTTCTCAAAATGGCTAATTACTTCAATACCTTACCGCTGCGCGAGCAACTCGCTGAGCTGGCAAAATGCCGCTTCATGCACAACGCTGAATTTGCTGATGGCGTAGACGCGCTGAAAGGCAAAAAGCTGGTCGTCATCGGTTGCGGTGCACAAGGCCTTAACCAGGGTTTGAACCTGCGCGACAGCGGCCTGGACGTTTCCTACGCCCTGCGCCCTGAAGCCATTGCCCAGAAGCGCCAGTCCTGGAAGAACGCGACTGAAAACGGCTTTACCGTGGGTACCTACGAAGAACTGATCCCCACCGCAGACCTGGTTCTGAACCTGACACCAGACAAGCAGCATAGCGCTGTTGTGACTGCTGTTATGCCGCTGATGAAGAACGGCGCTTGCCTGTCTTACTCGCACGGTTTCAACATTGTCGAAGAAGGCATGAAAATCCGTGACGACCTGACCGTCATCATGGTTGCTCCCAAGTGCCCAGGTTCTGAAGTACGCGCTGAATACGTGCGTGGCTTCGGTGTACCTACCCTGATCGCCGTGCACGAAGACAACGATCCAAAAGGCGAAGGCCTGGCGCTGGCCAAAGCCTACGCAGTGGGTACGGGCGGTCACAAAGCCGGCGTTCTGATGTCGTCCTTCATCGCCGAAGTTAAATCCGACCTGATGGGCGAGCAAACCATCCTGTGCGGCATGCTGCAGACCGGGTCTATCCTGTGCTTCGACAAGATGGTTGAAGAAGGCATCGACGCTGGCTATGCCTCTCGCCTGATCCAGTACGGCTGGGAAACCATCACCGAAGCTCTGAAGTACGGTGGCGTGACCAACATGCTGGACCGTCTGTCCAACCCTGCCAAGATCAAAGCCTTTGATCTGGCTGAAGAGCTGAAGCAGATCATGCGTCCGTTGTACAACAAGCACCAGGACGACATCATCAGCGGTCACTTCTCCAAGACCATGATGGAAGACTGGGCCAACGACGACAAAAATCTGCTGCAATGGCGCGCCGATACCGCTGAAACCAACTTCGAGAAAACCCCAGCTGGCGATGTAGAAATCTCCGAGCAGGAATTCTTCGACAACGGCATCCTGATGGTTGCCATGGTTAAAGCCGGCGTTGAGCTGGCCTTTGAAACCATGACGGCTGCTGGCATCATCGCCGAGTCTGCTTATTACGAGTCTCTGCACGAAACGCCACTGATCGCCAACACCATCGCGCGTAAGAAGCTGTATGAGATGAACGCGACCATTTCTGACACTGCAGAATACGGTTGCTACCTGTACAACCACGCGTGCGTGCCGCTGCTGGCCGACTTCATGAAAAACATCAAGACCGACGTCATCGGCAAAGGTCTGTCACTGGAAGACAACGGCGTTGATAACGCGCGCTTGATCGAAGTAAACGCAGCGCTGCGTTCACACCCGGTAGAAGCAGTAGGTACCGTCCTGCGCGGCTACATGGCTGACATGAAGAAAATCGTTTAATCGATTAGTCAGCGTTAAGCCACAGAAGCCGGGTTTCCAACCAGAAACCCGGCTTTTTTGTCTCTGCCATTCGCAGACCCGGTAGTTTGCACAGCAAAAGGCATGCATCAATGAACGCTTCAACCCGTTTAGGCCCTATTCAATTGAAAAAAGCGACTGTCAGCTTTGACGATCGCTTCACCCTAAGCGAGATCGATTGGACCATTACGCCGGACCAACACTGGGTGATCACTGGCCCCAATGGCGCGGGCAAATCAGCCCTGGCCGCCGCGCTGGCTGGTATTGGCGAGATCACGGCTGGGAGTTCTGAAGGCCTTCCAGCACGCGCAGGCTTGGTCTCATTTGAAGCCCAGGCGGAGCTGATCGCCAGGGAACTGAAAAAAGACGATGCCGACATCATGGACGTGATTTCACTCGGCACGCCCGTCCATGAAATGATTTTCGACTACTGCCAAGACCCTGAACTCGCCCAGGCGCTGGTCGAGAAATTCGGTCTGAGCAGACTGCTCGATCGCGCGTTTCGCAAACTTTCCACCGGTGAAACCCGCAAGGTTATGCTGATCCGCGCGCTGGCTAACAAACCAGATATGCTTATTCTCGACGAGCCATTCGACGGCCTGGACGCTGAGACCCTTGCCATGCTGCAAGCACACCTCGCCTCCATCGTCGATAGCGTGCCTATGGTCATGGTGCTGAACCGCTTTGATGAAATGCCAGACTTCATCACCCATGTTGCCTACCTGGATAAAGACACCTCGGACCCAAAGAACCCGAATCAGGGTCGTTTAAAGCTCACTGTCGATAAAAGCAACGAAGCCGCCTTCAACGAGCTGTACCAATTACTGCATTTGAAAAGCACCGACCTGACCGTGCCCGAGTCGGACCCAAGTAACACCCTACCGGGCCTCGACCCAAGCCAACCTCTAGTGAAGCTTAACGCCGCCACCATCAAATACGGCGATACCGTCATTGTCGACAAACTGGATTGGACCATAGAGCCCGGCCAGCACTGGCAACTCAGCGGCCCGAACGGTAGCGGCAAAACCGGCGTTTTATCACTGATTACCGGCGATCACCCGCAGTGCTATACCAACGATATATTTGTGTTTGGCTTTCAGCGCGGCAAGGGTGAAAGCATCTGGCAGATTAAACAGTTTATCGGTTACGTCTCCACTGCCCTGCAGTGGGAATACCGCGTCAGCACCAGTTGCAAGAACGTGATCATCTCCGGCTTCCACGACAGCATCGGCCTGTATAGCAAGTCGTCCGACAACCAGAAGAAAATCGCCGACCAATGGCTGGAACTGCTCGGCATGACAGCCCGCGCCGATCAACCGTTCAACAAGCTGTCCTACGGCGACCAGCGTTTGCTACTCATCGCGCGCGCCATGGTCAAGCACCCGCCGCTGCTGATTCTGGATGAACCCTGCCTTGGCCTGGACGACATGAACCGCCAACTGGTGCTGGCCCTGATCGAAAAGATCTGCCAAGGCTCAGAAACGACCGTGTTGTACGTTAACCACCACGCAGAAGATCGGATAACGGGGATAGAGCGGTACTTGAAATTGAAAAAAAACGGTTAGGCTGTCTACTGGCGAGAAGACCCTGCAATGCGGAAAAACGCGGGCGCTGCATTGCGCTACCCGCAACCCGCTCAGTCAGCCCAGGATTGGCATAAATACTGATATGCCTCCTCGGCTGTATCGACAAAGTGAACAAGCTGAAGGTCGCCTTCGGTGATGGCGCCTTGCTCAATCAGATAGTCAAAGCTAATCAGTTTATTCCAATATTCCTTGCCTATGAGGACTACAGGCAAGGGCTGAATTTTCGTGGTTTGAATGAGAGTGAGGGTTTCAAACAACTCATCCAAGGTGCCAAACCCTCCGGGAAAAGCCGCGAGACCTCGAGCTCGTTTTAGAAAGTGCATTTTGCGCATCGCAAAATAATGAAACTGGAAACACAGGTCCTGAGTGATATAGGGGTTGGGTTGCTGCTCAAAAGGCAGCACTATATTGAACCCTATGCTCTTGCCACCCATGTCGGCAGCCCCACGATTAGCGGCCTCCATAATGCCTGGCCCACCGCCGGTGGCGACTACAAATTCATTGCCTCCCCTCAGCAGCGACAGCTCGGTGAGCTTTTGCGCAAGCGTCCTTGCCTGTTGATAATAGTGGCTGTTTTTCAGCGCATTCTCGGCCACCTTTTGGTTGCGCTGAAGCAGCTCCGCTGCCGGGTTCTGCGCCAGCATCTCAGTAGCAGTACGCAAATCGCGCTCCGCCACCTCCGGATCTCGGAAGCGCGCGCCGCCAAAGATCACTACCGTGGAAACAACCTGATTTTCTTCCAGTATGAGATCAGGCTTAAGCCACTCTAGTTGCAGCCGGACAGCGCGCAGTTCGTCGCGCAGCATAAAGTCTTCGTCAACATACGCCAGCCGATACGAAGCACTGTCCATTCGCACTTTTTTGGCATGCTCAACATCGTCAGCAGCGCTCGGAGGCCAGTTTTTCGATACGTTGTCCGGATGAATCAATATTTCTCGCCCCTTAAAATTTTACTTTCTCTCCTAACCCGGCAATATGCGGCCGCCAACCATGGGTTGTGGCCACCGTCGCCAAAGCCTGCTTGGCATTTTCCTCGCCATGCACCAGGAACAAGCGCGGCTTCTCGCCCTCGAAGTGCCCAAGCCACTCGATAAGCTGCGTCTGGCTCGCATGCGCTGAGAAACCACCCAGGGTATGGATGGCCGCTTTAACAATCACTTCTTCGCCGGCTATTTTGAAATACCGCGCGCCATCAACCAGCGCTCTTCCAGGCGTGCCCATTGCCTGGAAGCCGACAAAGATCACATGCGACTGCTTGCGCCAGAGATTATGCTTCAGGTGGTGGCGTATCCGCCCACCGTTACACATGCCGCTGCCTGCGATAATTATGGCACCACGCTCTACCTTGTTCAGCGCCATGGATTCATCTGTGCTGATCGAGTATCGAAGGATCGGCAGAAAGGTGTGCAGGCTGCGCTCTTTAGCGCTCGCGGTAAGCGACGCCGTTTCAATTGCCGCTTTGTCTTCCGCATTATAGATATTCTGATAGCGGTGATAGATCTCAGTCACAGCGATAGCCATGGGGCTATCCAGAAAGATTGCCTGCTGATGCAACTTGCCCTGCTGATACAGCTCACCCAAGCGAAAAATTATTTCTTGGGTTCTGCCGACCGCAAACGAAGGAATCAATATGTTGCCACCGTTTTCGGAAGCCTCAAGAATCACGTCTTCAAACTCTTGCAGGGTATCTTCCATTGAGCGATGATCGCGATCACCATAGGTAGATTCCAGCAACAACACATCCGCGCTTTGTACCGCTTCAGGGTCGCGCAACAAGGCGGCTTGCGAATTGCCAAGATCGCCGGAAAATACCAGCTTCTTCTCCACGCCCCGTTCACTTATATACAACTCGACAATCGCCGAGCCGAGAATATGCCCGGCATCGAGGAAACGAACCTCCACATCCTCAGTGATACTGATACGTTGCTGGTAATTCAGCCCCTGACAAAGTTTCAGCGTCTCCTGCACATCCTCAGCCCGATAGAGAGGCTCGACTTCCGGCTTGCCCGCACGACGAAGGCGCTTGTTCTCCCACTCAACGTCACGCTCCTGCAGCGAAGCGGCATCCTTGAGCAATACTTCAATCAGATCACCGGATGGCTTGGTCATATAGATAGGGCCGCTGTAGCCCTCGGCCACCAACAGCGGCAACCGACCGGAATGATCAAGGTGAGCGTGCGACAAAACAACCGCATCCAGGCTTGAGACTGCAAATGGCAGAGGCTTTAGATTGGCCTCCTCTTCTTCTCTGCGCCCCTGGAAAAGCCCACAGTCGAGCAACAGGTTGCTATGATCGGTTTGCAACAAATACATGGAGCCGGTGACACCGGCAACCGCACCGTAGAAAGTTAATTGAGCCATAGCGACCTCCAGTTTGTGGAAACACGTGCAGGGAATTTCACCTGTCCGGGGGGTTTGCAAAAGCCGGAGATCGGATTGCCTGCGCCGTGCTTCTCAACTTGCCCACGGAGCCACCACATACCCGGCTGTACCACTAATCATAGGGCCACACCCAGTCACTGACCGCAGGATCATCAATGCCGTAAGTGTGAGCATACTGGCGGCAGGCTATCTGCTGGTCCAGAAAACGCTGCTTGGCATGCGCGCCAGCGACGCTTAAACCCGGAACCCGACTGATAACCTCAATTGCCAGGCTAAAACGGTCAATTCGGTTATCGATGGCCAGTTCCAGAGGCGTATTTATATTACCGTGTTCAACATAGCCTCTTACGTGCAGGTTGGCGTGATTTTTACGTCGATATGCCAAACGATGGATCAGCCAAGGGTAGCCATGAAAGTTGAAAATAACCGGTTTATCAGTAGTGAACAGGCTGTCGAAGTCGCTATCAGAGAGGCCGTGGGGATGATCGCGCTCGGGGCTTAAACGAAACAGGTCGACCACGTTGATAAAGCGGATCTTCAGCAAGGGGAAAGCCTCACGCAGCAACACGGTGGCGGCCAGCGCCTCCTTGGTCGGGATATCGCCGCAGCCCACCATTACCACGTCCGGCTCCTCGCCCATATCATTGCTGGCCCATCTCCATATCCCCAACCCCTTGGTGCAGTGGGCTATAGCGCTCTCCATATCAAGATATTGAATATGTGACTGCTTATCACAAACGATCACATTGATATTGTTATGGCTGCGCAGACAATGATCTGCGGTGGACAATAAACAATTCACGTCGGGGGGCAGATAGATGCGCGTGACCAGCGGATTTTTGTTAACAACCAGGTCGAGAAACCCCGGATCCTGGTGTGAAAACCCATTGTGATCCTGTCGCCACACCGTGGAGGTGATCAATAAATTGAGCGAAGCGATAGGCGCTCGCCAGGGGAGTTTTGCGGCAATGGTGAGCCATTTGGCGTGTTGGTTAACCATCGAATCAATTACGTGTACAAAAGCTTCATAGGTGGCCAGAAAGCCATGCCGCCCGGTCAGCAGGTAACCTTCCAGCCAGCCCTCCAAAGTATGCTCGGAAAGCATTTCCAGCACTCGACCATCGGGGCTAAGCTCACCACCGTTCTCGTCCTCGGGCAGGTAGTCAGCCAGCCACAACTTCTTGCTCACTTCATAAATGGCATCAAGTTTGTTGGAGGTATTTTCATCTGGGCCGAAGACCCGAAAGTTGTGCCCGTTCAAACGCATGATATCGCGTAGCATGGCCCCTAGTGGCTTGGTATTCATGGCACTGGAGGTCGCTGGCCGGCTGACATCGAGCGCATATTCGCGGAAATCAGGCATTCGTAAATTGCGCTTCAACAACCCGCCATTGGTATGCCGGCTCGCACTCATGCGCCGCTCACCCTGAGGCGCCAATGCTTGCAGTGCGGGGACCAGCTGCCCGTCTTGTGTAAAGAGTTCCTCGGGGCGATAACTGCGCAGCCACTGTTCCAGAATTCGCAGATGCTCGGGGTTGCTGTGGACCATCGTCAGCGGTACCTGGTGGGCGCGCCAAAAACCCTCGATTTTGTTGCCGTCAACTTCGCCTGGGCAAGTCCAGCCCTTGGGCGTGCGCAGTACAATCATCGGCCAGATCTGTCGCTGCGCCTTTCCCGACTCGCGTGCTTCGCGCTGCAGTGTGCGGATCTCTTCAACACAGGCTTGCATAGTAGCAGCCATGCTGCGGTGCATATCCATTGGATCGTCGCCTTCGACGAAATAGGGCTTCCAGCCATAGCCTCGAAACAAGGCCTCCAGCTCGGCATGGGGAATACGCGACAGCAAGGTCGGATTATTGATTTTGTAGCCATTCAAATGCAGTATCGGTAGCACTGCACCATCGCGAATGGGATTGAGGAACTTGCTTGAGTGCCAAGAGGTTGCCAGGGGACCGGTCTCAGCCTCACCATCGCCCACCGCCACCACACAGATCAAATCGGGATTATCGAACGCCGCACCAGTGGCATGCGAGAGGCTGTAACCCAGCTCTCCGCCCTCGTGAATCGATCCCGGCAGCTCCGGCGTACAGTGACTACCAATGCCGCCAGGGAAGGAAAACTGTTTAAACAGGCCTTGCATACCCCTCTCATCCTGACTGATATCGGGATAAGTTTCCGAGTAAGTGCCTTCCAGATAAACCGGGGCCAGCACCCCGGGAGCCCCGTGACCTGGGCCAGCCAGAAAAATGGCTGGCAAATCGTACTTGTTGATCAGACGATTCATATGCACATACATGAAAGAGAGGCCCGGACTCGCCCCCCAATGCCCCAAGAGGCGCTTCTTCAGATGTCTGACTTCCAGGGGTTCGCGCAACAGCGGGTTGTCTTGCAGATAGATCATGCCCGCCGCGAGGTAGTTGCAGGCGCGCCAATAAGCATCTATCGCTTGCAGCTCAGCAAGGGGAATCGCTTCGGCGTGGGATGAGTCGGTTTTATGCATTGTTGTCTCCACGAAGAGTTGCGTGCCGGCGTGATCAGAAACCCAGTTCAAGTTAACAGCTTACACGGGATTTTTATTATCTTTACCCCGAAATGTAAAAGCCTAGGTCGCCACCGGCCAGGGGGAAATCCGCGCTAAGGCGGTACTGGATATCTATGCAGAGAAAGGTTTCGGGCTAATCAGGGTACGGCGCGGCTTTTTGCGGTAGCAACCAACTGCCAACTGAATGTGCAGCGCGGCAGCCTTCCGATCCGCAGAATTTGGCGCAATTACTCCGCCAGATGCATGGGCAACCGCGCAGCCAACCACGCCAACGTCACTTGATATGATATTTAGCCAGAGATCGGGGCCCGCGGCGTAAACAGCGCGACGCTCCCTTCCAACTGACCGAATTAATTTTCATCTGCCCCCGATAACCGGCAAAGCTAACAGCCTCGTGGCAGAGCGTTAAGCGGCACCGCAGAACTCAACGATTGCCCGCTGAAAACCGGCCCGTATCAGTACGCTGGAGTGATCGCCCGGGACTAAACTCAGCTCTGCGCCACGGATGGCTTGTTGCAACTGGTGTGGTTGCTTGGCAAACGGATCCTTATCGCCCGCGATAATCAGTGTAGGTACGGTGATGTTTTCCAGTGGGATACGGTCGGCATGAAACGCCAAGGCTTGAGCCGCCATCGCCTTGCGGTCTGCCCACACCATATCCGCCAGAAACCGAAAGCCTGCCAAGGTGGGGTTGCGAATGCTCCAGCGGCTAGCGAGCATGGCCCTTGAGAGCGCCTTTCTACCTTCTACCTGATAGTGGCTATCCAGCTGCAGAATATTGCCGCCCACGCCCCCTGCAACCAAACGTCGAATGCGGGGTTCTTGGGTTGCTGCCAACAAGGCCACGGTGGCGCCCATTGAGTAGCCGACCAGATCCACTTCTGCCAATTTCAGCTCATCCAGCAGACAGCTTAAGTCTCTGGCCATGCGCGACTCGCCGTAGGCTGCCGCGTCGTGTGGTTTATCTGAGCGACCGTGCCCGCGTGCATCCAGTGCGATAACGCAGCGCCCGGCCTGCGTGAACCGCCGAACAATACCGGGTATCACCCAATTGACCCGCGCATTGGCGACATAGCCGTGATGCAGTACCACCGGTGGCTGGGCTGACTGATGCCCCCAGCGTTGATAGTAAATATCTACCCCATCAAAGGATTTGAAACGACTCATACGGCCTCCAACCTGGCTTGGGTACTGGTTTGAGTATTAGTCGCTTACCATTTTGAGTCAAAATGTATTTTTGAATTCATTGTGAGACTTTAAAAATTAAAGCCTCACAGCATCTCGACAAGTTAACTGCGCAGCGCTGCTGGTCATACATCCGGCTCAGAGGCCCGACGCCAGATCAATGCTCCGCCAGGTCGATCAGTTTCTGCGCTGGCCCAAGGGGCTTGGCACACTACACCCGAAATCCTTGTGCCAACGCCTGCAGCTCCTTGGCCAGAGCTGCCTGGCTGACGGTAACCTGAGAGATTTCCTGTGAGCCATGGAGCGTTTGCAGCGAGGTTTCGCGTACCGAGGCCATACTGCGCGAGATATCGCGCGTAACCGCGACCTGTTCTTCTGCTGCCGTGGCAATTTGCGTTGCCATGCTGGAGATACGATCGACGTCCTGCAGAATATCCGCGAGCGTACCCTCCAGTTTTTCGGCGTCATCGGCCGTGGTATTAGCCAGTCCATGACTCTGCGACACCGAGGTCTTGACGTTGTCGGCGATATCACGGAAGTCGCCAATCAGTGATTCGATTTCCACCGTAGAGTCGTGCGTTTTACGCGCCAGATTACGCACCTCATCAGCTACCACGGCAAATCCACGCCCGTGCTCGCCAGCCCTGGCCGCTTCAATAGCCGCATTCAGCGCCAACAGGTTGGTTTGATCAGCCACGGCCTTGATAACGTCGATAACCCGGGTGATGGATTCGCTACTCTGCTGCAGCTGCTGCATCTGGCCATTGACCTGTTCGATCGAGCCCGCAAGATGACGAATACGGGTAACGCTCTGCTCAACAACCTGACGCCCGACGGCGTTCTTGCTGGAAGCATCACCCGCCGCCTCCGCAACTTGCTGCGTGTTACGCGAAATTTCCTCAGAGGTGCTCGACATCTCTTCCGCCGCTGCTGCGACCTGATCGACCAACAGCTGTTGCTGGCCAACCTGATCCGAGTTCTGGCTGGCTGTAGCGCGGGTCTGCTCTGAGGCAGAGGCCAGGCGCACGCTGGTCTGATCGATCTGGCTCAGGGCGCCCGAAAAGGTATCGATCAAGCCATTGAGTGCCGTACCGATCAGCCCCATCTCGTCGCGCGAGCAGACCCGGGTACGAATCGACAAATCCTTCTTTTCCATGATCTGGCGAAAATCGCCCAATAACTGATTCACCTGACCCGTTACGCCGAGGATAATCAGCAGCGCCAGCAACAACACGGCAATCACCACTACGCTGCCGATCACCGCTGCTTGCTGCAGCTCACTATTGGCTTTATCGAGCACGTAATCCGTACGCGCCGCCATCTGACCGGCGACGTTCTTTTTAAGGTTATAGACGCCTTCAATCGCAGTACTGGCGCTATCAAACCACTCGATATTCGCCATACCCAGAAAACCGTATTCCGAGCCAATCAACCGATCGCGCAGCGTTACGAAGGCAATCACTTCCGGCTGCTCACGCAGCGCCCGTACCTGCGACTGCATGGAGTCACCCAACAGGTCTGCCGCAGTATCCAGCAGCACCTGCTTGCGCGCACCAGCAGCACTGACATCACCCGCCAGGCCCAGCGAGACCTTGCCATCCGCCAGAACTCGTGCCCCTGCCGCCATCTCGCGCGCGCTCCACTCGGTAGATTGAGTCAAGGCGTAAAAGGCACTCAGCAAACGCGTGAGCTGCGGCTCATCCGATCGATGTAAAACCTCCGGCGTCAGCGCAATCAACTGCTCTATCGTCTGGGTAAAGGCGCCATAAGCCAACGCGACATCTATATCTTCCAGCATGACCCGTTCGCGCAACGGCGCGAGCTCGGCCAATGTTGCTGATACCCGTGCCAGCTGTGGCGCAATCTCTACTCTGATTTCGCCATCCAACGCGCCAACCACGGACTCAAATTCCGCCAGGGCATCCTGGGTGAATTCACGCTGGGTTTCCAACCGCTCGACCACGCGGCCATCAGAGCCGCCAGAGACGATGAAGAGTGAGGTCAGTCCACGTTCCTTTTGCAGATTCTCAACCAATGGATCTGCAACACGCACCAGATTGAACAGATCACGCGAAGCCTCAGTGCTTTGCAGGTTGGCGTGACGCAAGCTAACGGTGGTAACAGAGAAGTAAAGGGTTCCCAGCAATGCAGGAAGGATCAGCAGCAACAGTTTGCCGCGCATTGATATATTACTAAGCATGGACAGCATAGATTGGCGCCTTTGAAGTAAAACCTGACCATATGGACAGACTGCTTCAAGACAACAGCAAAAAGAGTGCCATCAGTATGCCACCCAGGGAATCAGGGGTTAGGCTGAAACAACCGCACCAGAGCGGTGCCGTGGAGTGTAAGCGCGGTCTAAAATGCAGCTTTTGACATCGCTGCGGGACCAGTCAAGCCAACTCACCAGGGGCAGAAGCGATAAGCGTACGCTCAAGGCTAATAAAGGCTAACTATCATGCTCGCGCATTGCTTCGGCCAGCACACCTTGCCCACCTGCAGCCAAGGCGCCGACAGCACCGGCAATATCGCCTGTATCCTTATTCTGACTCAGCTTGAACTTGCCGACCAAACGGTCAATATCAATCTCGATACCCACAATCGCGGCCAGCATCTGGCTAATGTAATCCGGGCTGGAATCAGTCATTTTCCAGGGCCGCTGCGCGGCAACCTGCCCCTCGTGCTCTCGGGTCAAACGCGCTACCAGCCCGCGCACAAAGCGCGCATCATCGCGCAAGCGAAGCCGACCATGAGCATGCACAACCTGATAGTTCCAGGTAGGTACCTGGCGATGGGTTTCATGCTTACTCGGATACCAGTTGGGCGAGATATAGCCTTGCGGCCCCTGAAAGATCACCAGCACCGGCATACCGTCAACCACTTGTTGCACCAGGGGGTTGGCGCGCGCGATGTGACCTTGTAATACGCCATTTTTACCCTGCTCTACCACCAACTCAAGCGGGATATGATTGGCATCAAGACCTTCCTCCGTCTGAGTAATCAGTGCAGCCAACGGGTAGGCGCGCATCAAGGCATGCAGTTGTTCGGGCCGTTCTTCAGCAAAGTGCTCAGGCAGATACACGATAATCACGCTCCACAATAGACAGACCGATTAGCAGCCAAACGGCGGGTACTATACGAAAATCTCACAATACAATGTTAGCGAAACACGAGCTCGCGCGTCAGCTTGAGACGAGGCATCACCTGCTACCCCATCTTGCGCGGTGCAGAGCATTAGCTTGGCGAAACAGGGCCTTTTCGAGTAAGGTCGCGGACGCAGCCGGATACCCGGCTTTCAGCTTGCTACCTGCTTTGCTCAACACAAGGAACCCCCCATGCGAATTTGCGTTTTCTGCGGCTCAAGCGCCGGCAATCAACCCGAATACCTCGATGCTGCCAAGCAACTGGGCACCGCATTGGCCAAAGCCGGTATCGATCTGGTGTACGGCGGAGCGCAAGTCGGCTTGATGGGTGCAGTGGCAGATGCCGCCATCGCTGCTGGCGGCAACGTCATCGGCGTTATCCCACGGCATCTGGTCGAACGCGAGCTGGCCCACACAGGCCTGACCGAACTGCATGAAGTAAGCTCCATGCATGAGCGCAAGGCCATGATGGCTGACCTGTCAGACGGTTTTATAGCCTTGCCCGGCGGGGTCGGTACCTTTGAAGAACTCTTTGAAGTCTGGACCTGGGGCCAGCTTGGCCATCACCAGAAGCCCTGCGCACTATTCAACGTCAGTGGCTACTACGACAAGCTGATCGCCTTCCTCGACCACGCCACCACCGAAGGCTTCATGAAGCAGCCTTACCGTGACATGCTGCTCGTCGACGCAGAGCTGGACTCCCTGCTAAGCAAGGTCAAGCACTACGAAGCACCCAAGGTAGCCAAATGGGTAGAGAGTAAAAGCGAGCGCTAAACGATCAGGATAGCGTGCCAGGTAAAGTCGACCTGCCGTCTGAGCTGCACAAATCTTCCAGACGTGGCTCACCATGGCGTTATCCTGAGGCCTCTCCCCTTTTTACTGGCTAACGACACATGAGTGCAGGCAACTGGATTGATCTCAAGCAGGACGCTGATACCGGCATTGAGACCATTCGCGCGCACTTTGATGGCCACGCTTATGACCCACACTGGCACGACAGTTACCTGGTGGGCTTTACCGAGCAGGGCGTGCAGCGCTTTCACTGTGGTCGCCAGCGCTATGACTGCGTGCCCGGCAAGGTCATATTGCTGGAGCCAGGCGATATTCACGACGGTGAAGCCCCCAGTGCTGAAGGCTTCACCTACTCCATGCTCTATCTTGACCCGCATTGGCTGGAAAGCGAATTGCGCAGCCTGTTCGCTGACGCCCCACAGCAATGCGTGCCCGCCATGAGTATGACCGTAGCCCAGTCACCTGAATTGATCTTCGCCATTGCCAGCACCTTTCAGACGCTGCATCAGCAGGAGCTGCGCATCGTGCGCCAAACCGCACTGGACTATCTACTGAACCAGCTGACCAGTCAGATGCACTGGCGCCAGCGGACACAGGCAGACCCGCGTATGCCCAGGGTGGCAACGCTGACCCGCGAGTATCTGCATGCCAATATGCACAATGACGTCAGTCTGGTGGATATAGCCAAGGCGGCAGGAGTTGACCGCTTTCGTCTGAACCGCGCTTTCAAGGCTGCATTCGGACTCGCGCCCCATGCCTATCTGGTGCAATTGCGACTGGCGCGGGCACGGCGCCGTCTGGCCACTGGTGAGGCGCCCGCGCTGGTCGCTGCCAGCCTGGGCTTTGCCGATCAAAGTCACCTTGGACGCTGGTTCAAACGCGCCTACGGCCTTACCCCGGCAGGCTACCGGCAGCGCTGCACAAGCCTTCCAGACCGTAACTAGGCGACCACCGACAATAACTCCCGACAACCACTCGCGGGAGATACTGCTTGATTCAACTCTTACCTTTTCTACTATTTGCTTTCGTCGCCTCTATTACGCCCGGCCCCACCAACCTATTGGCGATGAGCAGTAGCGCCCGCTTCGGCTTGCGCGCCACGCTACCCATTGTCTTTTGCGGCTGCCTGGCCTCAGCAGGTGTGGTGCTGGCGGTCGGCCTGGGTATCGGGAAAATACTCTTTTCGATGCCTATTGTGGCGCAGCTGCTCGGCTGGATAGGTGCGCTATGGTTAAGCTACCTTGGCTGGCAAATTACGCAGGCGCCTAGCACTATTGATGCAACGACCAAAGGTGAGCGGCCTTTAAGCGGTTGGGCAACGGCGCTGATGCAACTGATTAACCCCAAGCCGTGGACAGTCGCATTGGCGGTAGTCAGCGTTTTCGTCACCAGTACAGGCGCACCCGCCTGGCTACTAGCGCTGTTGTTTCTATTGATAGCCGTTCCCTGCATGCTGCTTTGGGCATGGCTGGGGCTAAAAGCAGGCAGATGGCTGCAAACCGGGATCAAACTTCAGCGCTTCAACCAGGTTATGGGTCTGTTATTGGCCATTTCAGGTTGGCTGAGCCTGCTAAGCTGAAATTAAATATCAGCGCTCACATCAAGGAAAACCATGGCGCGCCGATAATCCAATACAGCACCTCACAATGGATGTCCGCATGTTCAATAAAAAACTAAAACAAACGCTGCAAGATCAACAGGATGAGCTGGAGCAGGCGCGCCAGCTATTTACCATGATGCGCTCCGAGGTGCTAAGCATCGAGCTCACGCCCGATGTAAAAATTGCAAACGTGAACCAGAACTTTGCTGATGCCTTGGGCTATAAGATAGACCAACTCATTGGTCGCGCGCTGAGCGAGATAGTCCCGGAGTATGTAAAGAAACTGGATTGCTTCCGTAACTTTCAAACGGCTATTGCAAATATTACCTCAGTGCAAGACGACTACCGCTTTATCTGCAAAGACGGCACCCTGGCATGGATGCATATTGCCTGGTATCCGCTGAAAAACCGCGCTGGCAAGCTGTCTTGTATTCAAGGGTATGCACGCGATATTACCGAAAAAATCCAGGCCGCTCAGGAGAACCAAGAGTTCATCAACGCCCTGATTCGCTCCACGGCGGTGATTCAGTTTGATCTGGAAGGTAATATCATCACGGCCAACAAGCAATTTCTAGAGGCTATGGGCTATTCGCACAACCAGATCGTGGGCAAGCATCACAGCCTGTTCTGCCCTGCGGGTACCGCTTCAACACCCGAGTACAAATCCTTTTGGCAGACCCTGAACCGCGGTGAGTTCGTCTCGGGTCGCTTTCAGCGTGTCGACAGTCGCGGCCGTGATGTCTGGCTGGAAGCCTCCTATAACCCGGTTTACGACGTGGAAGGCAAGCTTTCCAAAGTAGTCAAGTTTGCCAGTGTGGTAACCGATCAGGTGGCGCGCGAGGCGGAAGTGAACGAAGCTGCCAGCATCGCCTATGAGGTGTCACTGCAAACGGATACCAGCGCCGAGCGTGGTGCCGGCGTTGTGCAAGAAACCGTGGGCAGCATGCATCGCGTAGCTGAGCAGGTTGAATCAGCCACGCAAGGCATTGAAGCTCTAGGCAAGCAGTCTTTGCTGATCAGCTCCATCGTACAGACCATCAGCGGTATTGCTGCGCAAACCAACCTGTTGGCCCTCAACGCTGCGATCGAAGCCGCCCGCGCAGGTGAGCAAGGCCGCGGGTTTGCCGTGGTAGCCGATGAGGTAAGGCAGCTTGCTGGCCGGACCAGCGCAGCAACTGAAGAAATTATCAGCGTAGTGGACAAGAACCAAACGCTAGCGGATGAAGCCGTCCGCGATATGGCGGTTAGCCGCGAACAAGCCGCCAAGGGGCTCGCATTCGCCAACCAGGCAGGTGAGGTCATCGTTGAAATCAGAGCCGGTGCCAAGCAGGTTGTAGACGCTGTGGGACGCTTTGCCAATGAACTCAAATAAGCACTGGGCGAGCCGGTAAACCTGGATTCCCGCTCGCCACCCACGACGACCGGGCCATCAGCTATAGCGGTCGCTCGTTGCCAGCGGCCCTGAGCCCATCCTTAAAGCGATACCGAAAAAGTTCGCCTAACCGGCCCGTATTTGCTGATACCCCGAACGGGTAAGTAAAACCAGGTGAACGGTGGAGCCATAAATCTGACCCGACGATTTGAGTAGGTCGATCAAGGCTTTATTCTCGTCCGCTGGCAAATAGTAATAGTCCCGTCCCTCTTGCAATTGTTCTGCGCAATGCTTGAACGCCTTGAAGCTCGTGCCCTTGGGCACGGCATTAAGCTCATCCAGTTGCCGCAGGCTAAGAGTTTCAGCGCCCTCGTGAAAAATCGGGGTTATGGCCACCGCAAGTTTCCTACTGTTTAAAAAATAGTCAAAAGCGCATACCGCTTTTCCAATAAATCAGTATACTTGCCGCCCCTTGCCAATGCACAACCGAGCGCACCATGACCGATCAAACCAGTAACGAAAACGCACCAGCAACGCAGACACCAGCAGATTCAACAACACTGCCAGGGTTGGGATCGCTGTTTTCTGCTGCCGCCAGCGCCAATGCACGCAAGGCGAAAGCTCCGAACAAGGGTAAGTCCGGTTCAGATCAGCACGAACAGCGCATCGGCATGGCGCCGCGCAACACACGACGCTCCATGGGTAAACGCTAAACGATAGCTAAATGGGCAGCACCATGTAGAAGCGTGCGCCCTCACCGGGCTTGGACTGTACGGCGATATGACCACCGTGCAACTGGACAACTTCCTTGCACAGAGCCAATCCGAGCCCTGCCCCGCCCTTTTTACTGCCGACCTGAACAAAGGGTTCAAAAACCCTACCCTGCTGACTGAACGCGATCCCCTCACCATTATCCTCAACGCTCATGATGATGCGCTCGCCCTGGCGGCGGCCCTGCAGCAAGACACAGCCCTCTTTGTCACAGTGGCGCAGGGCGTTGCCCAACAAGTTGTCGAGCACCCGCTCGATCTGCAGACGGTCCAGGCTTGCGTGTGGCATCTCATCATGAATTTCAATATTCAAGCTCACACCCAGCCTACGCGCCTGCTCAGCGAAGCGTGCTGCAGCCTGGTCAAGCAACTCGGCAGGGTCACAGGGCTCAAGGTCGAGTTTCTGCAGGCCATTCTGGTAACGCGAAAAATTAAGCAGGTCGTTGATCAAATCAACCAGGCGACGCATCTCCTCATCCACTACGCTGAGCAGATCGGCTTCACGACTGCCCTCAGCAAAGGTCACTCGCTCCTGCAGCAGTGAGAATGCCATGTGCATACCGGTTACCGGCGTGCGCAGCTCATGTGAGGCGCGCAGCACAAACTCACGGCGCACACGTTCAAACGCCCGTTGATCCGTCACATCACGCAGTACCATGACCGCGCCCTGCACCCAGGTATCGGTGCGCAAAACCGGTGTCAGGCTGTAATCGAGCAGACGCATCTCACCAGCGACCTCGACCTCCAGATCCTCCTGGTCGCTGCTGTTATGCGCGTTTCCTGCCAGCACCTCACGCACTTGATCATCCAGCTCGGGTCTGCCCATTGCCAGCCCAAGGCTTTGCCCTAATTCACGTGAGTCCCAATCCAGCTGACGTCGAGCAACCGGGTTAAAATGCTCAACCTCACCATCTTGGTCAAGAATCAACAGACCGTCGTCGATACTATCCAGCACCGCTTGCAAGCGTCTCTGCTCACTTTTGAGCGCCTCCATATCGCCGCTTTTGAATTCACGCAGGGCTTCGGCCATGACGCCAAAGCGTCGGCTAAGCGCCGACACCTCCAGGACCGGAGAGACGGGTAGCGTTACATTAAAATCGCCCGTGCTCACCTGATCTGCTGCTTTAGCCAAGCCTTCGATGGGCTGCGCAAAACGCCGTGCAATGCTATTGGCCGTCAGCAAACCCAGAAGTAACACAGCCAGCCCGATCAGCCCGAGCAAGCCGGCAATCAGCCAGGCTCGCTGATGAGCAGCAACTTCAACTCTTTCCGCTTTCTCTACATAACGATTCTGAATTTCATTGATCCGATCGCGCATTACCGAGACGGTGCTGCTGAACGTGTCGTTGGACAGCAACTCTCGCCGCAGCGTCAATGGGCGCTGGAGGACGTCATCGTAGACAGCGTAGGCTGCCTCGATTTCTGCAATGGCAGAACGATCAGAGTCATCTACCGCATGCGCCTTGGCAACCTGCAGCCAGCGCTTGAAACTCGCATCGGACTCATCCAGACGCTTACGATCAAGATCCTCCCCCACCAGCAGGGTGACCTGGTGCCCTATCTCCTGCCGCAGCCCGAGTGTTGCCTTGATAATGCCCAGGTTGCTACTCATCGACAGTTTCTGCGATTGGGTCAGGCTCAGTACACCCACCATACCCACGACCAAACCGACCAGCGCCACCGTGATCAATGCACTACTGCTGAGGAAAAGTTGCGTGCGTAGTTTCATAAGCCAAGCTGCTTTCGTTTGCGGTAGAGCGTTGACGCATCGATACCCAATGTTCTGGCCGCCTGATCCAGGGTAGAGCTGGCCGCAAGCACAGCAGCAATGTGAGCTCGTTCCAACTCATCAAGGCTCAGTTCCGCGCCCACTCTCGGCGCAGTGCTGGCGTCAGGCGCAGTCAACCCCAAGTGCGATACCTGAACCAACTCCTCACCGCAGATAATGCTGGCACGCTCAACCACATTGCGCAGCTCTCGAATGTTGCCGGGCCAACGGTAACTCAGCAACGCGTCCCGGGCCTCTGGGCTAAAGCCCGCAGCCGGGCGAGCATAATCTTTGACGAAGCCGGCAAGAAAACGTTCGGCCAGCGCCATGATGTCATCGCGGCGGTCTCGCAGCGGAGGCAACGTCAGCGTGATGACATTCAGGCGATAAAGCAGATCCTCGCGGAAACGCCCCTCTTTAACCATATCGCCGAGATCCAGGTTGGTGGCGGCCAGGATGCGCACATCAGCGTGACGCGTGACCGGGTCACCTACCCGTTCATACTCTTTATCCTGGATAAAGCGCAGGAGCTTGGGCTGCAGTGTCAGCGGAAAGTCTCCGATCTCATCAAGAAAAAGAGTGCCGCCGTCCGCCTGATTGACCCTACCCAGGGTGTTTTCAGTCGCGCCGGTAAAGGCGCCCTTGGTGTGACCAAAAAGCTCGCTTTCCATCAACTCGGCCGTCAGCGAAGGGCAGTTAATGGTGATGCAGGATTTTTTTGCGCGTCGGCTCCAACCGTGAATCAAGCGGGAAAGCTCTCCCTTGCCCGTGCCTGACTCGCCCAAAATCAGAATATTGGCGTCTGTCACCGCCACTTGGCGTGCCGTTTCCAGTACTGCCATCATTTCCGGGCTCTGTGAGTCACCCCGGGTCTGCGGCTGCTTTACCTCGCCCTCCAGCACTTCCAGCCGCGCCGCCATCTGCCGCATCTCAAGTTGCTTGACGGCCGACATGCGCAGCTGGTCAGGGCTGCAGGGCTTGACCAGATAATCAGCAGCACCCGCTTGCATCGCATCAACGGCGGTATCTACGGCGGAGTGAGCGGTCACAATGACAACGCGCATCCAGGGTGCAACTACCCGCATTTTTGCCATAACGTCCAAGCCGTTGTCTTCGCCCAGACGCAAGTCAAGAAAGCACAAATCAAATACCTGACTATGCAGTACCGACTCTGCTTGGGCAGCACTGGCAGCTGTGGCGACCTGATACCCCTCATCCTCCAGACAATAGCGGAAGGTTCTGAGAATCGCCGGCTCATCATCCACCAGCAAAATACGCCCATTTTTCTGCGCTGATTCCATTTGTTCGCCTACTCCAAGAAAGGTACGAGAGATGTGACTACGCAATGTCGTGCAAGTTGCATGATAGTAATCGGGCAATCTTGCAACTTGCACTCTCTCTATTGCAATGACTATCAATTAAGTAACTGATTTTTAAGTATTTTTAATTTTAAAAATAACTGGCACAGCAGTTGCTCTAACTATACGTAATTAGTCACGGGTCATGTCGCCGGCCCTGATACGGACATTGAATGGAGATTGACACCATGCACAGCGCAAACCGCACTGCTTTGCTTGCACTCTCACTCAGCTTGGCCAGTTTTCTGCCTATGGCAGCGCATGCCGACGGCAACGGGCACACCTTGCCAACTGAGCAACGTCAAGACCAAGGCATCCCCATGGATGATGATCGCGTGCTGACGGCCACCTTGCAGTCGCGTCTGCAGTGGGATGGCAACACCGACGGGATCAACATCCGGGTACACGCCCAACGCGGCGCGGTCACGCTCAGCGGTGTGGTCCAGGATATGGCTGACAAGCGCGTTGCCGTCGCCACCGCACGCAACACGCCGGGCGTGCGTGCCATCGACGCCAGCCAGCTGAGGATAGGCACAACCAACGCGCTGGAGGAGGCACGCTGGGTAAGTACCAGCGTCACCACTGATCGCGGCCCTACCCTTCGTCTCTAATCAATGACTCGGCACCTCAACACACTATGGATGACAAAAGATGAACATGGAGCAAAAGCCGGCGATCTATTTCCACATAAAGGAAGCAACACTGCCGGGCGCTATTGAGCTCTCGCACAGCACCGCCGGCAAACCTGCTTACTCCCGGAGGTACCCCTTGCTTAACTGGGCAATCGCGTTTTTCATCATGACCGTTACGGCCGCCGTATTTACCTTTGGCGGATTTGGCTCCACTGCCGCGGCATTGGGCAAGGCCTGCTTCGGTATGTTTCTGCTGTTATTTATCGGCACCATATTGTTGAACCGACGCCGACGCGTGCAACGACTGCACTGATCTTGGCGGCTGGCTACGTGACTGTGACACAATGCTCTGCCATCGTGTCCTGACCCTGTTAATACCCCTTAATGCTACTCGACATCAGCCAACTACCGCCGCTCCTCTATCCGCTAGCGAACCGCTTCTATCGCCGCTACCAACGCGGGGCCAAGGTGAACCGTCAGCATCAGGTCTGGGTTGGCAAGGAAAGCGAGCAGATTATCTGCAGCCTTTGTTTGCAACCGGTTGCTGATGGCTATTGGTTGACCAGCCTGCTGGTTGACCCAGCTCGCCGACACCGTGGTTACGCGAACGCTCTGCTCACAGCCATCAGACATCATTACACCGGCCCTATCTGGTTATTCTGCTCACCTGGACTAGTTCCTCTCTACACGGGTGCAGGCTTCGACCTGGCCTGTGATTTACCCGAATCGTTGGCTGATCGCCTGCTGCGCTACCAACGCCATAAAGAACTGGTACCACTGGTTAGCTGCTGATCACCTGATCCCCGGTTCGCCCTCTCCTTGCTAGCCAACCGCATCAACAAGCCTAATGTGCCAGCACATTGCCACGCTTTGTATCATTGCCTGTTTTTTTCGCACCCTGATAGTGCGTTTAAGCGTTTACGCCCCCCCTTCCCGTTAATAACCTTTCGCATAAAAACAACCTAAGCAAATGAAAAACAAAGGGATTAAAAAACTGGCAAGCAAAATGCTATGTGACAACTGCCAACGCATTTAATCAAAAACATTTGGGGAAACACGCGATGATGAAGAAACTTGCAGTTGCCGTAGCTACCGCCAGCACGCTGTCCTTTGCCAACATGGCTCACGCTGAAGCATACGATACCGCGATCGGCGAGATGGATGTCAGCATGACTGCCACCCTGGCTACCGACTATATCTGGCGCGGTCAGTCGCAAACCGACGGAGTTGGAGCAATCCAGGGCAGCCTGGACATCGCACACGAAAGCGGTCTGTATATCGGCGCCTGGGCATCCAATATCGACTCCGAAGACTTTGGCGGCTCCAGCGTAGAAATCGATTACTACGCCGGTTACGGTGGCGTCATTACTGACGACATCACTTATGACCTCTCCTGGGCTACTTATACCTACCCAAAAAACAGCGAAATCGATTATGACGAAGCGCTGGCCAGCGTCAGCCTGTACGGCTTCACTCTAGGTGCCAATTACGCGTACGACCCGCAAAGCCAGCTTTATACCTATATCGACTATGGCTTTGCCCTGCCCTACGACATCGGCCTCGGCTTGCACTACGGCCTGACTGACACCAAGGACCCACTCGACGGCGTCAGCGGTGACGAAAAGTATGGTGATTGGGCGGTCAGCATCGGCAAAAACATGCTGGGACTGGACGTAGCACTGATGTACAGCGATACCGATCTGGGTGACGACTGCGGTTACTCAAGCAAGGATTCATGTGACTCGAACTTCACGTTCTCAGTATCAAAAACGCTGTAAGTCCTGAATCTGTAAACGGTCGCCCTGCTCCGAGGGTTCCCGTCAGCTAAGCAGTACTTTATGCCGGTTTCGCGCCCCCCTGTTCCACGGCAGGGTAAGCAGGCCGGCTTTTTTATTTATGACCACATTCGCCGTATCAACCTGCACGCACAAAAAACCGGCCATAAGGGCCGGTTCTAGCCAATGCTACGGACGCATCAGGCTCGCGGCAAGGTCACTCCTCGCTGCCCCTGATATTTACCCCCGCGATCGCGATAAGACACCTCACAGGACTCATCGGACTCGAAGAACAGCATCTGCGCCACACCTTCATTAGCATAAATCTTCGCTGGCAAGGTTGTGGTATTGGAAAACTCCAGCGTCACGTGCCCTTCCCACTCCGGTTCAAGCGGCGTCACGTTCACGATAATGCCGCAGCGTGCGTAGGTACTCTTGCCCAGGCAAATAGTCAGCACATCACGCGGGATACGGAAGTACTCCACCGTGCGGGCCAAGACAAAAGAGTTTGGCGGAATAATGCAAACATCGCCCTTAACATCCACAAAGCTTTTTTCATCGAAGTTCTTGGGATCGACGGTGGCAGAGTGGATGTTAGTGAATACCTTGAACTCATCCGCGCAACGTACATCGTAGCCGTAGCTCGACACACCATAGGAGATCACCCGATCACCTTCGGCGCCGCGCACCTGGCGCTCGACAAAGGGTTCGATCATCCCCTGCTCCTGGGACATTCTGCGGATCCAACGGTCGGCTTTGATGCTCATGGTGTGTCCTGAACTGGTCGAAAAAGAGCCTGCATGTTACCGGGTTATGGGGGCGGACAAAAGGCCGCGATCAGTCATCACTGATGCTGATCTGCGGCATCCCCTGCGCACCGGCCTGCTGCGTAATACGAGCACCCACATGGCGTGCCATATCCTGATAGATCATGCTGATCTGACATTCCGGCTGAGCCACTACGGTTGGCTTGCCACCGTCGGCCTGCTCGCGAATCATCATGGACAAGGGCATGGACGCCAGCAGGTCGACGCCATACTCATCTGCGAGGCGTTCGCCACCACCCTCACCGAATAAATGCTCGGCATGACCACAGTTGGAACAAATGTGAATGGCCATGTTTTCAACCACCCCCAGCACCGGAATATTCACTTTCTCGAACATACCTATGCCTTTCTTGGCGTCCAGTAGCGCGAGATCCTGCGGCGTGGTGACAATAACGGCGCCGGTAACCGGCACTTTCTGCGCCAGCGTAAGCTGGATATCGCCTGTTCCTGGCGGCATATCAACCACCAGATAGTCGAGCTCATCCCAGGCAGACTGGGTTAACAGCTGCATCAGCGCACCGGATACCATGGGGCCGCGCCAGACCACGGGGGTATTATCGTCAACCAGAAAGGCCATCGACATCACTTGCAGCCCATGCGCACGTGGCGGGATAAACCACTTGTTGTCATGCACCTCAGGGCGAGTACCCTCCGGCAGCCCGAGCATCATGCCCATGCTGGGACCGTATATATCAGCATCCAGCACACCCACCTTGGCACCTTCGCGCGCCAAAGCCAGCGCTAGGTTGACGGCCGTCGTGGACTTGCCCACGCCACCCTTGCCCGAAGCGACGGCGATAACATTTTTCACCTTGGCCATTGCCGGCACCTTGCCTTGAAGCTCGCCAGCGGCAACCTCACAACGCACCTTTATCTGCGCCGAACTAACACCTTCCACATTCTCCACTGCGGTTTGAATCATGTGGCCAATTCCGCCCACGATGGAGCCAGCGGCGTAACCCAGCACCAGCTCTGCAGTCACCACACCGCCGTCAATATCCAACTGACGCAGGCAGCCACAGCTGATCAGATCAGTTTTGAGGTAAGGGTCTTGGTATTCGGCGATGGCTCGCTCAACAGCGGCACGATCAACTTGGCACATATGCTTATCCGGATCACGAATGAATGAACGCTATGCTACTGACTCGCTGACGATCATGAAAGGCCGCCGTGATAACCGCGCAAGAATGGGATAACGCACATAGAACAAAACCTGGAATGAGCGATAGGCTCACCAGGCTGTTCTAGCGCAACTATGCAAGCCGCCTTGCCCTTGAACAGGGTCAGGCGGCCGAGGGATTACTGCTGATTAATCATCACCGCCTTGATATTGACGAACTCGCGAACGCCGAAGCCGCCATGCTCACGACCATATCCACTATCTTTTACGCCGCCAAAGGGCAGGTGCGGCTGCGCCAGGTTATAACCGTTGATGTTAACCATACCGGTATCAAAGTGCAGGCGGGCCAGCTCAATCGCACGATCTTCGTTACGCGAGAAAATTCCGCCGCCCAGGCCATAACGCGAGTCGTTAGCAATACGCATGGCATCCTCATCGTCGGCAGCTCGAATCAATGAAGCAACCGGTCCAAACAATTCGCCATCGTAAGCAGGCATACCCGGTTTCACGTCTTCGAGCACGGTAGCGGGGTAATAGAAGCCCTTCCCTGCAGGAATCTTGCCGCCAGTGCTGATCGTGGCACCCTTGCGCACCGACTCCTCGACTTGCCCATGCAGAGTGTCGCGTAGATCTTCGCGCGCTATGGGGCCCAGTTGAGTACCCTTCTGCGTCGGATCACCCATCTTGATCGCCGCCATCTGCTCTACAAACTGATCGCGAAATGCGTCGTACACATCGGCTGACACCACGAAACGCTTGGCTGAAACACAGGTCTCACCGTTATTGATTATCCGGCCCTGTACACAGGTCTTAACCGCCCGCTTGATATCCGCATCAGAGAGCACGACATAGGCATCGTTGCTGCCTAATTCCAGCACGGTCTTCTTGACGACCTTGCCCGCGGCTTCGGCAATCTTCTTGCCGGTATTATCACTACCGGTAAAGGTCACGCCACGCACTTTGGGATGCGCAACCAGCTTACCCGCACTCGCCCCATCCATCAGCAGCGACTGAAAAACGCCTTCAGGTAGTCCAGCCTCAAGATAAAGCTGCTCAATCTTCTGCGCCATGCCAAATACGTTGCTAGCGTGCTTCAATACGGTGGTGTTACCCGCCATGATGTTGCAGGCGCTATAGCGAATCACCTGATAAAGCGGGAAGTTCCATGGCTGGATGCCCAGGATGACGCCAATGGGCTGATAGCTGATCAGCGCTCGACCTCCTTCCAACGGCCGGGTTTCATCTGCTAACTGGTCTGGGCCTTGTTCTGCAGAATAGCGGCAGATAGCAGCACATAGCTGACACTCCTGACCACCCTGATCGATCGGCTTGCCCATCTCGCGCGTCATCAGCTGCGCCAGCTCGTCACTGTGCTGCTCAATCAGGTCAGCCATCTTGTTCAGTACCTTACCGCGATTGGCAAAGCTCTCTAGCCGCCAGGCCTGGAACGCCGCGTCGGCACGATCAATCGCAGCGCTGGCCTGCTCCTGACTCAGCAGTTGATATTCAGCAATTTTCTCACCTGTGCTTGGGTCAATTGTGTTGACGGTGTTGCTCATGGTGTTCTCCGTTTGAGTGGGTAACTCGATTACGTCGTTTACTTGCGACCACAAAAAAACCGGATTAGCTCACGCCAATCCGGTTTTTCTTGATAACAAGCAATTACCTCACTTGCCATGGAGCCATAAGCTGATTAAGCAGCTTCATCCATCGCTGGCTCTTCAGTCTCGGCTTCGGGCTCTTCTGCAGCGGGTTGCTCAGCAGCCATACCGGCTTTGTCAGCTTCGGCTTTTTCAACCTGCTCAAGCAGCGCATTCATCAAGCGTGTGCCGCGCTCACCGACCATTTCGGAGAAAACGTCACGCACTGGCAGACTGCGCTCACGGAATACCGCGCGCTCTTCCGGAGTGAGATAAACCAGTTCGATGTCGCTGTTTTCAGTGATGATATCCAGGCGCTCGGTATTCAGACGAGTCTGAACATCGTGGGTGTAAGGCACCAACTCGGTTACCACCTCTTCGATAACATCTTTACGCTCTTGGCTCAGGCCGTCATACCATGGGCTGTTAGCCATAAAGGTCGCGATGAACTCAGCCTGATTGGCGAAGATGAGGTAATCCTGCACCTTGTAGAAGTCCATCTCCTGGTGGGCAAAGATAGGCTGAATGTTGCCATCCAACTGCCCCAGCTGCATGCCACTGAACAACTCACCGTATTCCATGGTGGTCGGATCAGCACCGTATGCGCTGTAGGTTTCGCGCAACAGGCGGTTATCCATGGTGCGCAACGCCAGGCCATCGAAATCGGCGGGCGAACGCACTGCCTTGTTGGCACTCCACACCTGCCAGCCTTCGGGCACAATGGCGAGCGGCTGCAAGTCACGCTCACGGAATGACGCAACCAGATCCTCGTTCTTACGGAATTCAGGCGCGTTCAGAATTTCAGCGTTGGTTTTCTCGTCGTCAGTCAGTACAAAGTTCAGGCTGAACAACTGAGACTCGGGGACAGTGCCGCCCAGGAAACCGGAACCAAAGGCAAACTGCACGGCGCCAGATTGAACCTGATCATAAATATCGGTCAGACCACCCAACTGGCCATAGGTATAGAGCTTGACCTCAACCTCGCCATCGGTTTTTTCCTTTACCAGCTCGGCAAACTTCGCACCGTACTCGTACTGGACGCTACCTTCGATCTCTTCCAGGGCAAAACCCCAGGTTTCGGGCTCAGCAGCTGCAGTCTTTTCTGCCTCTGCCTCAGGTGCTGCGTTAGTTGCTTTCGGCTCTTCATCAGAACCACAAGCGGCCAACAAAACCGCTGCTGCACCAATACATCCATTACGCCAATTCATGGAACACTCCTTATAAACTGTTCTGGTTAGCTGAATAACCCTACCATACGACCAGCGGATGTCCACCCGTGCAAAACCGCTTTAGATCAGGTATGTTCAAAAAAAAAAAGAGATCGCAAATCGACCCCTGCGCGGCGCATTCAGCAGAGACCGATTTACACACACCAACTCAAGCCAGATATGTTGCTCCTGACATGCTGGTCAGAGCCTGACTCAACAGGCCAAGCAGAGGACAGCTCGATGCCCGAGCCTGGCGATAAGTCGGCCAGCAACCCTCCAGCCGCATTGCTGAGCAAAGCACTGCGCACGCTGGATCGAACGTCGGAGTATATCGAGAAAGTCATCCTTGGGGTCAGCGTACTGTTTCTTGCAGGTATGCTTATCGTCCACGTTCTAGGTCGCCAGCTGTTCGGCACCGGCCTCACCGGCCAAGTCGAAATGACTCAGATCAGCCTGATCATTATGACCTTTGCTGGCCTCGGCTACGGTGTGCGACGCGCCCGACACATCTGCATGTCAGCCTTCTACGATCAGCTCAGCGGCTGGCCACGCAAGGCGCTGTTGATTTTCATAAGCCTGGTGACGGGCGCGCTGATGTTCTATTTCTCTTACTACGCTTGGGAGTACGTCAGCTCAATCCAAAGCCGGGGGAGGACAACGTCGGCGCTGCAAATACAGCTCTGGATTCCCTACCTGGCTGCGCCCATAGGCTTTGCACTCGCCGGCATCCAGTATTGGCTAACCGCTATCCGTAACCTCACCTCTCGCGAGATATACCGCTCCTTCAATGAGAAGGAAGAGTACGACGCCGTCCCCGATGACGGCGCCATCTAACCGCTAGAACTGGACCCGCATGCTGACTCTGACCGTTATAACCATGATCGTGCTGCTAATGCTGGGCTTCCCCATGATGGTCCCGCTGCTGGTAGCGAGCCTGATGCTGCTGTTTCTCGTTATCGACATGGGTAACGTTGGCCTACTGATGGGGCAAATGATCAGCGGCGTACAGTCCTGGGCCCTGGCCGCCGTGCCGCTATTTATATTTGCGGCAGACCTGATGACCCGAGGACATACCTCACAGCGACTGCTAGACCTCGTACAGAGCTTCGTCGGTCACTTGCGTGGGGGCTTGCCCATCACCACGGCGGCAAGCTGCACATTATTTGGTGCGGTATCGGGCTCTACGCAGGCAACAGTGGTTGCGATGGGTGGACCGATGCGCCCCAAGCTACTGGAAAAAGGCTATTCCGACGCATTCAGTATCGCGCTGATCATCAACGCCAGTGACATCGCCCTGTTAATCCCACCCAGCATCGGCATGATTATCTACGGCGTGGTATCAGGTGCATCCATCGGCGATCTATTTATCGCGGGCATTCTGCCAGGACTGCTGATTCTGCTGCTGATCTCGGTTTATTGCTGGATAACCTCGATTCGCATGGGCATTGAGCCAGAAGAGCGAGCCAGCTGGGCTCATCGCTGTGAGGCATTGAAGAAAGCGATACTACCCCTCGGCTTTCCCCTGGTGGTTGTCGGCGGCATCTACGGCGGCATTTTCAGCCCGACCGAAGCAGCTGCTATTGCTGTACTGTATGCGCTGATTCTCGAAATAGTCATACTGCGATCAGTTAACGTAAAAGAGCTCTGGGATATAGCGCTCTCTACCGGCCTGATCACCGCTGTCGTGTTTATCCTGGTCGCGGCTGGCAACGCCTTTACCTATACGATTTCCTTTGCCGGTATTCCCCAGGCGATTCTTGACCCGGTCATCGCCAGCATCGGTGATAGTCCTACTATGGTGCTAGCGCTGATCGCCGTTTCGTTCTTTATTGGCTGCATGTTCGTTGATCCCATCGTCGTCATCCTGATCCTGACCCCACTGTTCAAACCTGCGGTAGAAGCCTCAGGCCTGGACCCTATTCATGTGGGTGTCATCGTAACCTTGCAGGCTGCGATTGGCTCTGCCACCCCGCCCTTCGGTTGCGACATCTTTACCGCGATGGCGATTTTCCGACGTCCCTACTTCGACGTTATCAGGGGCACGCTGCCCTTCATTTTGATCCTGCTGTTCGCAACACTGCTGCTGGTTATGTTCCCTAGCCTGTCGCTCTGGCTGCCTTCGCTGGCTCACTAAGCTTCATTAAACCGTCCCTGACTCACCTAAAAACCTGAAATCCCTTGCGATGTCGCACGACACAGCAAGGGCCTTGGGCTTTATTTTCAACAAATAGCAAAAACGTGTTTAAAACGAGACCAAAGTCTCATTTTATGACAACCTATCGCCACACCGAATGCCCCATAAAAATAAAGCTGTAGCGAGACCCAAATGACCAACGAGTCCAATGCCTTAACGCTGTCTGCCAATCGCAACGACGCCTCGGCATCGTCCCCCCTATTTCCCCCATTACTTCGCTGCATTGCCTTGCTGGCATGCGAGCTGTTCTTCTTTGTCGCCCTGATATCCATCAGCGACGGCATCCTGTTCTGGGTTGCCATCGCCATGGTAGTCCCCACACTTTTTCTGACCTGGCAGGCTCTGCCGGCTAGTACCAGTGCGGGCCAGTCCATCGGCTCACTACTGAAGAAAATCAACGGCGAACAGATCGACCTGCGCTCACATCCGCAAACCGATATGGATGAGACGTCATAAGAGTTCGCCGAGCTGAATCGACGCTTGCGCAGCGTCATGCTCGACCTTCAACAAAACAGCCTGGCAACAGCTATCGCCTCTGCCAACAGCCGCCTGTTATCAGAGCGGGCGGCTAATGACGCAACGCAGCAACGGACACTCGCGGAGCATATTTTTCATGCCAGCGAACAAACCACTACCGCACTGCAGGATCTCTCGCTACGCGCCACTGGCGTTACCCAGGTTAATACGCGCAACCTGGAAATGGCCCTCGACTCAAAGGTCAGGCTCGCGGACGCACGCGATAAGATGAAGCTGATCAACAATGCGATGTCGGGCTTTCAAAAGAACATCAGCGACCTGGATGCGACCTCAAGCCAGGTACGCGACATTCTCAAAACCGTTCAGGACTTTTCGGCGCAAACCAACATGCTGGCACTTAATGCTGCCATCGAAGCAGCCCGCGCCGGTGAACAGGGCCGTGGCTTTGCCGTCGTAGCCGACGAAGTGAGAAACCTATCGTTCAAGGTCGGAAATGCCGCAGAGCAAATCAGCCAATTGATGGAGAAAATGACGACGGCCATGGCGGGCGCAGAACAACAAACCCGCGGCATGCTTGAGCAAACCGAAGCAACCGGCGCGGCCGTAAGCGGCGCGGCCGATCAATTCGACACTTTGGTAGATGATTTTCAGCACACCAACGATGATCTACTCAGAGTCAGCAGTGCACTGGATGAGTTGACCGTGTCCAATGCAGAAACGCTGCAACATGGCAGCAATATCCGCCAGCTCAGTGAGACTATCTGCCAGCATATGGAAAATGCCTTCACCCAGGCCGATTCACTGCGCGACAACACCAACCTGGCGCTGCGCTCACTAGCCAGCTTCCGTCTGGGCGAAGGCCATCTCGAAGCAGTAACCGAGTTACTGATCAGCCGCCGCCACGCGCTGGAAGAACGTTTGAGCAGCATCGCCAGTAGCGGCGTGGACCTGTTCGACCAACACTACACCCCAATCGCCGGAACCAATCCGCCCAAGCATGATGTCAGTTGGGCAGATAGCTTTATCAAACAGGTACGTCCATTGCTCGACGAGTGGGACAAGGGTGGCCAGGATGGTGTGGTGTACACCGCCGCAGTCAATGAAAAAGGCTACCTGGCGACCAGCCGCAGTGCGTCTTCAAAACCGCCGACCGGTGACGTCAAGATTGATGCCGCGCAGAGCAACTACAAGCGCTTTGCCGTCAGCAACGATAATGACCTGCGGATCATGGCCTCGTGCACGCACATCAATATGGGAACCTTCGTACTCCCCGGCACGCACATTGTGGTCTTTGTTCTGTACGTACCGCTGTTCGTCAAGGGGCGTCGCTGGGGCACCATGTCAGCCGCCGTAATGCCCGCCACTCTGGGCGTTTGATACGAACTTGAAGGCTCAGGCATGCTGCCGACAAAACTCGGCAGCATGCCTGGCCGCCTGCGCAATCAAGTTGCTCTGAGTCAAGCCGCTGCGCTTCAGCGGCGTCAAGTCATGGTCTCCTCCTTCCAGCCAGCGCATCTGCAGATCCGGGTCCAGGGGGTAGCCCTCAATTTCCTGCGGCTTACCGAAGGGGTCACGGGTGCCCTGAATAATGAGACCTGGAAGCGTCACCTGCCGCAGGTGCTCAATGCGCGTCTTCTCAAGCTTACCCGGCGGATGGAAAGGATAACCAAAGCAGATAAAGCCCTGAGCTTCCAGCTCAGCAGCCATCATGCTCGCCACCCGCCCGCCCATCGATTTGCCAGCCAGAAAAAACGGAGCATCGATAGTGCTGCAGAGCTCACGCAAACTCGCCTGAAGCACTGCCATGGGATTTGGCGGCCTCTTCCGCCCGTCTGCGCGCCTGGCTGCCATATAGGGGAACTCAAAGCGCAGCACGCGCAGCCCGTGCGACGCCAACTGCCCGGCCAGCTCTTCCATAAAAGGGCTATCCATAGGTGCGCCGGCGCCGTGCGCTAGCACCAGCGTCACAGCATGCGCGACCTCAGGCTCATTCAATAAAACCGGGTTAGACATATTTTTTCTCAAATGTGCATTGCGACATCTTGTCACAGCAAAAAAGCCCCACGCTGTGCGCTAAAACCAAGCACATATAGCCAGGCCGAATCGCTCATTATCAGCTAGGCTGACAGTAGCAAACAGCCTAAGACCTAGCTATACCCGCCTTCCCCATCAACCAAAGCTGAAAACCAATAAAATCGCGGGTACGCCGGGACCTCGACTGATCAGGCATGGCTAACAGAGCAGGGCTGCAAGAATCGCTACCAGAGCCGCTCCAGAGGCCTTTTCCCTCCGCCAAACAATGACCTATGTCATTGCAATGCGCGCGGGCTTTGCCCATACTTGCCAACGCTTTAATACCCATAAACCAACTGCTATCCGTGGAATCTCGCATGAGCACAGCTACCACTCCGACAGCCTATAATTATAAGGTAGTACGCCAGTTCGCCGTCATGACGGTCGTCTGGGGTATCGTAGGCATGGCCATGGGCGTCTTTATTGCCTCCCAACTGGTCTGGCCCGAACTTAATTTTGGCTTGCCTTGGACCAGCTTTGGGCGTCTTCGTCCATTGCACACAAACGCCGTCATCTTTGCCTTTGGCGGTTCCGCCCTGTTCGCCACGTCATACTATGTCGTACAGCGCACCTCTCAGGCTCGGCTAGTATCCGATGGTCTGGCAGCTTTCACCTTCTGGGGATGGCAGCTGGTTATCGTGTTGGCGGCTATCACGCTGCCACTCGGCTTGACTTCGACCAAAGAGTACGCCGAACTGGAATGGCCGATCGATATCCTGATCGCTGTCGTCTGGGTGAGCTACGCTCTTGTGTTCTTCGGCACCATCATGAAGCGCAAGATGAAGCACATCTATGTCGGTAACTGGTTCTTCGGTGCTTTCATCATCACTGTAGCCGTGCTGCATATTGTGAACAGCATGGCCGTACCGGTCTCGCTGACCAAGTCGTACTCGCTCTACGCTGGTGCGACTGATGCGATGATTCAGTGGTGGTACGGTCACAACGCAGTTGGTTTCTTCCTGACTGCTGGCTTCCTGGGCATGATGTATTACTTCGTACCCAAGCAGGCCGAGCGCCCAATCTACTCGTATCGCTTGTCGATCGTGCACTTCTGGGCCCTGATCTCCATCTATATCTGGGCTGGCCCTCACCACCTGCACTACACCGCGCTGCCTGATTGGGCGCAGTCACTAGGCATGGTGATGTCACTGATTCTGCTGGCTCCGTCCTGGGGTGGCATGATCAACGGCATGATGACGCTCTCTGGTGCCTGGCACAAACTGCGCACCGACCCCATTCTGCGCTTCCTGGTTGTGGCCCTTGCGTTCTACGGCATGTCCACCTTTGAAGGCCCGATGATGGCCATCAAGACCGTGAACGCGCTCTCCCACTACACCGACTGGACCATTGGTCACGTACACGCCGGTGCTCTGGGCTGGGTTGCCATGATTTCGATCGGGTCGCTCTACCACCTGATTCCCAAGGTATTCGGTCGTGAAGCCATGTACAGCACACCGCTGATCAATGCTCACTTCTGGTTGGCAACAATCGGCACCGTGCTCTACATCGTAGCCATGTGGGTAAATGGTATTACCCAGGGTTTGATGTGGCGCGCAGTCAACGTCGACGGCACACCAACCTACTCCTTCGTTGAAGCACTGGAAGCCAGCCATCCGGGTTATATCGTACGGATGATCGGCGGCGCCTTCTTCCTGCTGGGCATGCTGCTGATGGCTTACAACGTTTGGCGTACCGTGCGTCACAGCAAGCCGGCCGCAATTGACGCCGCAGTCCAGACTGCTTGAGGGACGAATTAGATGAAAATGCATGAAACAGTAGAAAAAAACGTAGGCTTGATGGTCGTGCTGATAGTAATTGCTATCAGCTTCGGCGGCCTGGTTCAGATCGTTCCCTTGTTTTTCCAGCCGGAAACAACTCAACCTGTTGAGGGCTTGCGCCCTTACACGGCCGTTGAGCTGGAAGGTCGTGACATCTACATCCGTGAAGGCTGCGTTGGCTGCCACTCGCAGATGATCCGCCCCTTCCGTGCTGAAACCGAGCGTTACGGTCACTATTCCGTTGCTGGCGAAAGCGTATGGGAGCACCCCTTCCTGTGGGGTTCCAAGCGTACTGGCCCGGATCTGGCCCGTGTCGGCAAGCGTTACTCCGACGACTGGCACCGCGCTCACTTGATTAACCCGCGTGACGTGGTACCGGAATCCAAGATGCCCGCCTTCCCATGGCTACAAGACAACGTCCTTGATGGCGAATACACCGCCAAGAAGATGGAAGTTCTGCGCGGAATGGGCGTTCCTTATACTGATGAAGACATCGCCGGCGCCAAGGAAGCGGTTGAGGGAGTCGCCGAAATGGACGCTCTCATCGCTTACCTGCAGCACCTCGGCACTGTCCTCTCGGACCGGTAAGCAACCATGGATATCAATACTCTCCGCGGCCTGGGCACCATCTTCGCGATGCTTGCCTTTATCGGTGTCGTGATATGGGCCTACAGCTCATACAAGAAGAAAGATTTCGACGAAGCAGCCCAGTTGCCCTTCGCCGATGAGAACGACGCCAAGGCCACGGCAGAGCAGCAAGATGATGCTAGGAGTAACAAGTAATGACTAATTTCTGGAGCGGGTACATTGTCGTCCTGACCCTGACTTGTCTGGGCCTGATCCTGTGGTTGCTGCTGGCCACGCGCAAGGGGCAACGCTCTGAGCAAACTGATCAGACCGTCGGCCACAGCTTTGATGGTATTGAAGAGTACGATAACCCCCTGCCCCGCTGGTGGTTTGTATTGTTCATCTCGACCATGGTGTTTGGTGCGTTCTACCTATTCCTGTATCCAGGTCTGGGTAAGTGGGAAGGATACCTGGAGTGGACTCAGGTAAAAGAGTACCAAGATGAGGTCGCCAGGGCAGAAGCACAGTTCGCTCCGATCTTCGCACGCTACAGCGCAATGCAGGTTGAAGAAGTTGCAAAAGATCAGGAAGCCAATCGCATCGGCCAACGCCTGTTTGCTACCAACTGCTCGGTTTGCCACGGCTCCGACGCCCGCGGCGCATTTGGTTTCCCCAACCTGACAGACAACGACTGGCTGTATGGCGGCGACCCGGAAACCATCAAAACCACACTGCGCGGTGGCCGTCAGGCTGCAATGCCAGCATGGCTTGGGGTTATCGGTGAAGATGGCGTGCGCAACGTTTCGGGTTATGTGCGCAGCTTGTCCGGCCTGGAAACAGAGAATGTCGATCTGGCAGCCGGTGCAGAAACGTTCAAGAATACCTGCGTAGCTTGTCACGGCGCGAATGGCGAAGGGAACCAGCAAATGGGTGCTCCGAACCTGACCGACGACATCTGGCTCTACGGGTCCAGCTTCCTGCAGGTACAGCAGACGCTGCGCTATGGCCGTAACGGTCATATGCCTTCGCAAGCACACCTGGGAGAAGACAAGATCCACATGCTCGCCTCCTATATCTACAGCCTGTCCCACAAGGACGAGCAATAAGCTGTAGTTAGCGCATAATGAAGGCAGTATCAGATGGGGGAACTTGGTTCCCCCATCTTGTTTCCGCCTATTACTCAGCGCGACCACCGGTCGCATTGTGCATATTGCCAATCCAGTTTATTTTCAATAATGCGGGCAAAGTCTGACCCCACGCGAGGCCAGTCCGCCCACACTTCCTTTCGCCTGAGAGGGTCAGCCTGATATGAGCAACAAAATCCCAGTAGAAGACGTCACACCCAAGGTCGAAACCTACGACCTGTACGCCAAGCGTGACAAGATTCAAACGCGTTCCTACCATGGACTCTTCAAGAAGATTCGGGTCGCCGGAGCAGGATTTCTGTTTCTGCTGTATTTCGGTACCGTCTGGCTCAAATGGGGTGACCGCCCTGCCGTACTCTGGGATCTGCCCGCGCGTCAATTCCATATCTTTAGCGCCACCTTTCAGCCGGAAGACTTCTTCCTGCTTTCATTTCTGCTAATCATCTGCGCCTTTGGTCTGTTCTTCATCACCGTGTTCGCTGGCCGCGTATGGTGCGGCTATACCTGTCCGCAAACCGTCTGGACCTGGGTCTTTATGTGGGCCGAGCGCGTTGCCGAAGGCGAGCGCAATGCGCGCATCAAGCTCGACAACGCGCCCATGAGCATCAATAAATTCCTGCGCCGCACAGCCAAACACAGCATTTGGCTGCTGGTCTCGCTAGCCACCGCATTGACCTTCGTCGGCTATTTCACGCCGATTCGCGGCTTGATCATGGATATGTTTACCTGGCAGATGGCCGGCTGGTCGCTGTTTTGGGTATTCTTCTTTACCGCTGCGACCTACATAAACGCCGGCTGGCTGCGCGAACAGGTATGCATCTACATGTGTCCCTACGCGCGCTTCCAAAGCGTTATGTTCGATGCCGACACGCTTATTGTTTCCTATGATACAGCGCGCGGCGAGCCACGCGGCTCCCGTAAAAAAGGCATCGACCCGGCAACCGTCGGCAAAGGCGACTGCATCGACTGCGAAATCTGCGTACAGGTATGCCCTACCGGCATCGATATTCGCGACGGATTGCAGATCGAGTGCATCAGTTGTACCGCCTGTATAGACGCCTGCGATGAGGTCATGGAGAAGATGGATTATCCGCAGGGCCTGATTCGCTACACTACCGAGCACAGCCTGGAGGGCAAACCAACCAAGGTATTCCGCCCGCGGCTGTTTGGCTATGGCACTGCGTTGCTGGTAATGATTGGCCTGTTTATCATTACCGTAGGCAACATCTCGCAGGTTTCACTGGATATCGAACGCGATCGAAATGTTCTGTATAGAGAAACTCGCAGCGGTCAGATAGAGAACGTGTACATTGTCAAAATCTTTAACAAGGGCGCCACTGAGCGCAGCTACAACCTGAGCATGAAAGGCCACCCAGGGCTCACCCTGGAATTGCCCGATAGCCGCCTGACAGTAGGTCCTAGCAGTAAGTTGCAGCTGCCATTGAATGTGCAGATAGACCCGGCCGCACTGGATGGTGAAACCAACATTCCGATTACCTTCGAAGTCATCGCCACAGATGACGACAGCATCAGTGCCAAATCGGAAAGCCGGTTTTTGGCCCCCAAAGTACGTTAAAGGCTGTTACGTTAATGACCACAGGAACAAGTATGTCGCACGACAACATCAGCACGCCCTGGTACAAGCAATTCTGGGCATGGTTCGTCATAGCCATCCTCGCCTTTGCCGTCTTTATTGGCCTGGGGCTGCTGTTTGTGGCCACGATGAACCCTGACAGCCTGGTACGTGACAACTATTACACTGAAGGCAAGGCAATCAACATGTACCTGGGGCGCGACCATATGGCGCGCGACCTCAATGTAGTTGCCGACTTCAGTGTTGATGAGGTAACCGGCGACGTCAGCCTGCAGTTGCAAGGCGACTTTGTCGCCCTGCCGCGCAGCCTGACCCTGGATCTGATTTCTCCCACCCATGCTTCACTGGATCATGCGGTCTCCTTGCGCCAGATCAAAGGCAACACCTACACAGGTCAACTGGAACAAAAGATCGAAGGCAGACGCTACATTGAGCTCAGTGATCCGGACAAACCCGGTGACCAGGGCTGGCGCCTGACCGGCGAAGTACACCTGGCGCCAGGACAGCCATACCAGATCACCGCGCAGTAACAAATGGCGCAACCCACCCCCTGCTTTCATTGCGGCGAACCGGTGCCTACCGGCGCGCCCTGGCATGTGCAAATCCTGAGTGAGCAGCAACCAATGTGCTGCCCCGGCTGCCAGGCGGTCGCGCAAGCAATCTGCAACGCAGGCCTGGAGTCATACTACCAACACCGCACCGAACGCTCTGCCAATCCCGAGGCCATGCCTCGGGTGCTGCAGGAAGAGCTTGAGCTCTATGATCGCGAAGACGTACAACAGCGCTATACCCAGAGCAGCGGAGAGCAACAGCAAATTCAATTGCTGATCGAAGGCATTAGCTGTGCTGCCTGCTGCTGGCTGATTGAACGTCACCTGCGGGCAGAGCCCGGGGTTGTCGAAGCCAACCTGAACATGGGCAACCAACGCCTCAACCTGACGTGGCACGCGAGCGAAGCCAAGCTGTCCGCGCTGATCGCCGGGCTACGCCGTATCGGCTATACCGCGCACCCATACGAGCCCGACAAGGCCGGTGAGCAAATCGCGCTGGAAAATCGTCGCTATCTGCGGCGCTTAGGGCTGGCTGGCTTGATGTTCATGCAAGTGATGATGGCCACCATGGCACTCTATGAGGAGTTCGATCAGGACCTGACCGAAGGCATGGCTCATCTGTTGCGCTGGGCAAGTTTACTGATGACCACGCCGGTTGTGTTCTACAGCTGCGCGCCCTTCTTTCAGGGCGCCTGGCGTGACCTTAAAAATCATCGCCTCAGTATGGATGTATCCGTGTCGCTCGCTATTGGCGGCGCTTATCTTGCCGGGATTTGGGCTACGGTTACC
Source organism: Pseudomonas sp. 5Ae-yellow (assembly GCF_014077575.1). Lineage (NCBI taxonomy): Bacteria > Pseudomonadati > Pseudomonadota > Gammaproteobacteria > Pseudomonadales > Pseudomonadaceae > Pseudomonas > Pseudomonas sp. 5Ae-yellow. The sequence goes on from NZ_JACGWE010000014.1 coordinate 49,290, forward strand.
GGTACCGGCGAGGTCTACTTTGATTCCGTCACCATGTTTGCCTTCTTCCTGCTGGCCGGTCGCTACCTGGAGCGACGCGCACGGCAGCGCACGGTCGAAAGCACCGCTCGACTGGTCAACCTGCTACCACCCAGTGCCGTGCGTATTCAGTCCGACGGCAGCAGTCAGCGCATCATGCTGGATGAGCTCAAGGTCGGCGACGCGGTCGAGGTAAAGCCTGGCGAGAGCATCCCGGCGGACGGTCGTATCCTGCGCGGCACCAGCAGCGTTGACGAATCGGCGCTATCGGGCGAATACCTGCCTATAGCTAAAAGTGCGGGTGACCTGGTTACTGCCGGAACGCTGAATGTCGAGGGCCCCATGCAGATAGAGGTGACTGCATTAGGCGAGGAAACACGCCTGTCGGCTATTGTTCGCCTGCTGGAGCGCGCGCAATCCGACAAGCCGAGACTGGCCAAACTGGCCGATCAGGTCGCGCAGTACTTTCTGCTGATTGTACTGCTCAGTGTGGTTGCGGTCGGCGGCGCCTGGTGGGTGCTAAGCGACGGGCATACCGCGTTCTGGATAGTGCTTGCCATGCTGGTAGCCACCTGCCCTTGCGCACTCTCGCTGGCTACACCGACCGCCCTGACTACGGCGACAGGAAGCCTGCACAAGTTAGGACTCTTGATCACCCGTGGTCACGTGCTGGAAGGCATCAACCAGATTACCACCGTCATTCTGGATAAAACCGGAACCTTGACCGAGGGGCGCATGACCCTTGAGCAAATCCAACCCTTTGCGAATCATGATAGCGAGCAGGCGCTGCGCTGGGCGAGCATGCTGGAAAGCGGTTCTGAACACCCTATCGCCCGCGCCTTCGGCCGGAGCATGCTCAGCGCGAGCGAGCTCAGCAGCGTTCCCGGGCAAGGCCTGCAAGGCGACTGCGATGGCATCACCTTGCGTATTGGCAAGCCCGATTTCGTCAGCGCACTGGGTCACTACAGCGCTCCTGACTACCCCGATTCGCCAGGCCAGTGGTTGCTGCTCGGCAGCGCCGCCGGGCCGATTGCCTGGTTCGCGCTCAATGACCGTCTGCGTAGCGATGCCGTCGCCATGGTTGCAGCACTGCAGAGTCAGGGACTGCGCGTCGTTCTGTTATCCGGCGACCAGTCTCCGGTAGTGCAGCGCATGGCTGCCACTCTCAACATCAGTGAAGCCATCGGCAACGCCAGCCCGGACGATAAGCTGGCCTTTGTTCAGGCCCAGCAAGCGCGCGGTGAGAAGGTATTGATGCTGGGAGACGGTGTAAACGATGTGCCGGTGCTAGCCAGTGCTGACATCTCAGTCGCCATGGGCAACGCTTCTGATCTGGCCAAGACCAATGCCGATGCGGTGCTGCTCAACAGCCGCTTGCTCACTCTGGTCGACAGCATGCAGATAGCCAAACGCACGCGCGCCATCATGATTGAGAATCTCTGCTGGGCGAGCCTGTATAATCTTGCGGTATTACCCCTCGCGGCGCTCGGCATGGTCACACCGGCCTGGGCTGCACTTGGCATGTCCGCAAGCTCGCTACTGGTGGTGCTCAACGCGCTGCGCCTGACGCGAGTCACGGTGCAGCCTCAACCACCGGCCCGCTCAACCTTGGAGGTCAGTGCATGACGGTACTTTACATTCTGGTCCCCATTGCAATCTTACTGGTGATCCTGGCCATCTGGGTATTCAACTGGGCGGTCAACAACGGGCAATACGACGATCTGGATAGTCCGGCGCACAGTATTTTATTTGACGAAGATGACCCAGCTCACCTAGCCGCCCAAAGCCAGCACGATAAAGCCAAAACTGGCGATGAAAGCCCTGATGATAAATCGGTATGACGGCTGACTTGCTGCCGCAACTATTTACTGCTTTGGCGCTTGGCCTGCTCGGCGGCGGCCATTGCATTGGCATGTGCGGCGGACTTATGGGCGCGCTCACCATGGCCATACCTGCCAAACAGCGCCAGGGCTGGCCATTGTGGCGCATTTTGCTTAGCTACAACCTCGGCCGCATCGCCAGCTATACCCTCGCAGGCGGCTTGCTCGGCAGCTTTGGCTGGGCACTGCAGGGAATGGGACTGGGTCCTGTATTACGGACCATAGCCGGCCTACTGATGATTTGCATGGGCCTCTACCTTGCCAACTGGTGGTCTGGCCTTACTCGCATTGAAAGCCTGGGACGCGGCCTATGGCGGCACATAGAGCCGCGCGCGCGCAAGCTCTTGCCTGTCGAGCGCCCACGACAAGCATTGCTCTTAGGCGCGCTCTGGGGCTGGCTACCCTGCGGTCTGGTATACAGCTCGCTGGTCTGGGCCAGCAGTCATGGCAGTGGCGCCACCTCTGCCCTGCTGATGCTCGCATTTGGTGTTGGCACCCTGCCCACCTTGCTGGCAACGGGCGCTGCCGCAGACAAGCTCACTGCGCTGCTGCGCAAGCGCACCTTGCGCATTGGCGCTGCGAGCCTGATCATCGCATTTGGCCTATGGACGCTCCCCGGACCGCATCAGCACTGGATTATCAGCAAGCTGACACCACCTGCCAGCGTGCAACAGCCGGATAACCAGCAGCATAGTCACCACTAACAGCAACATCTTGAGCACACCCCGAGGTGAAACCCATCGGGCCTTGTTGTACTCTTGCAACCAACGCCTGTACACCAAGACTGAAGAGACACTTTTGCCATGACTGACGCCATTAAACTTCGTGCATTGCCAGAGGCCCACTGCAAAGATTGCAGCCTGGCCACCATGTGCCTGCCACTGGCGCTGCATGACAAGGATATGGATACGCTTGACGACATCGTCAAACGTGGCAAGCCGCTGCGCAAGGGTGAGCTGCTGTTTCGTCAGGGCGACACCTTCAGTTCGGTCTACGCGCTTCGCTCCGGTACTATCAAGACGTTCAGCGTTGACGATGCTGGCATAGAGCAAATAACCGGGTTTCATCTGGCAGGTGAACTGATCGGCCTGTCCGGCATGGATGGTGATCGCCAGCCGCTGTCGGCCATGGCGCTGGAGACTACCTCGATTTGCGAAATCCCCTACGAGCGGCTTGATGACCTAACGGCTAATATCCCCGGCTTGCGCCGCCAGGTAATGCGCTTGATGAGCCGAGAGATCCGCGAAGATCAACAAATGATGTTACTGCTGTCGAAAAAAACCGCCGACGAGCGTATCGCGACCCTGCTGATCAACCTGTCAGCTCGTTTTCGCTCCCGCGGTTACTCAGCCAATCGCTTTCGACTGGCGATGTCACGCAATGATATCGGCAACTATCTGGGCCTCGCCGTCGAAACCGTATCGCGTGTTTTCACGCGCTTTCAGCAACAAGGGCTGGTTGCCGCCGAAGGTAAGCAAATTGATATTCTTGACCACGCCGAGCTCTGTGCTCTGGCCGGTGGCCAACTCGATTGATCCGCAGGAAAGCCCATGATTTTTGACGAATACACCATCAAGTCGCTGATCCGTCCGGTACCGGATTTTCCCAAGGTCGGCGTCACCTTTCGCGACATCACGCCGCTGTACCACTCACCACGCGCCATGCGCATGGTTGCCGACAGCCTGATTCAGCGCTACGTCGAGTCGCCGGTAACTCATATCGGCGCCATTGATGCCCGTGGCTTTCTGCTCGGCGCGGTATTGGCTTACGAGCTGAACAAACCTCTGGTGCTATTTCGCAAAGCAGGCAAATTACCAGCCGACACCCTGCGTGAAAGTTATGCAACTGAATACAGCGAAACCACACTGGAAATGCACCGTGACGCCCTGAGTGGCGGTGAACAGGTGTTGCTGCTCGATGACCTGATTGCCACCGGCGGCACCTTTCTCGCCGCAGCACGACTGGTACGCCAATCCGGCGCCCATGTTTATGAAGCCGCTGCCATCATCGACCTGCCCGACCTTGGCGGCTCCCGCAGTATGCAGGATGCCGGCATTCCGACCTTCACTCTCTGCGCCTTTGCCGAGGACGAACAGTAGAAGCCCTCCGGCTGGCAGCACTGGCCAGCCAAGGCATTCACCGACAACGCCCATGAACGATAATATCCTGAACCTTGCTAGTCCCTGGCGTCAGCGCCTGGCTGAATGGCTGGAACGTGCGTCCGTGCAATATCTCGTTACCGGACTGATCCTGATCAATGCAGTGATCCTTGGCCTGGAAACCTCCAGCACCGCCATGCAGCAGTGGGGCCATTGGCTGAGAACACTGGATCAGTTGATTCTCGCCTGCTTCGTTGTCGAGATCGCGCTTCGCTTCACCGCGCATGGCTGGCGCCTGCTGCGTGATCCCTGGGGTCTTTTCGACACGCTCGTCATTGCCATAGCGCTGATTCCAGCCAGTGGGCCTTTGGCGGTATTGCGAGCGTTACGGGTGCTGCGGGTTTTGCGCCTGATTTCACTGGTACCCAGCATGAAGATGGTGGTCCAGTCACTGCTGGCCTCCTTGCCCGGCATGGGCAGTATTGTCGCGCTGCTTGGCCTGGTTTTCTACGTAGCCGCCGTCATCGCTACACAACTATTCGGCGAGCAATTTCCGCAGTGGTTTGGCACCCTGGGCGACAGCCTTTACACCCTGTTTCAGGTAATGACGCTGGAGAGCTGGTCGATGGGTATCGTCCGGCCGGTGATGGAAGAGTTCCCCTACGCCTGGCTGTACTTCATACCCTTTATTCTGATTGCCACCTTCATGATGCTGAACCTGTTCATCGCCGTCATTGTCGATGCCATTCAGAATCAGCGCGAAAAGGTCGCAGAGCAAGAGCAGGAACAGGCGCCACCCAGCGAGAGTGCGCTGCTGTTGGAAGAAGTGCGCCAGCTACGTGCTGAATTGCGCATACTGCAGCAGCGTCTACCGCCCAACGAGCCCTAAAGCACATCTTTGATCCTGGGCGCTAGACCTGGCAACTGCAGTTACTTATCATCTGCGTTGTTCAAAATAAAAAGCCTACCCTGCCACCTGGCTAGAAGGTAGCTGCCGAGGATGATCAAGATGCCTAGTAATCTGCCGCCGGATACCCGGCTGCTGTTGATTGATGATCACCAGATATACCTTGACGGGCTCAGCCTCACACTGGGTAGCCTCTGCGAGGGAGTGAAGCTGGACCACGCTCACAATGCGGCGCAAGCCATACAGCAAGTCCAGTCCAATACCTATGACCTTATCCTGCTCGACTTGCAGCTACCGGACAGCAGCGGCCTAGCCTTGCTACAGCGGTTGAACGCAATAGATGCAATGGTACCCGTCGCCATTCTTACCGCCAGCAATAGCCCCAGTGACCTTGATGCCGCCCTCCAGCTTGGCGCCGCCGGATTTATCAGTAAAACCGCCGACGGCAAGACCCTGATTGAAGCGGTTACGCAGCTCCTGTTCGGCGCGCAAGTAGTGATCGGTGATGAAAGTCGGCCGCTGGACCGCCAGAGTAGCGCACGCGATGTCGGCATCACACCAAGACAACTGGAGATTCTGGACCTGCTAGCCGAAGGGCTGCCAAACAAGGTGATATGCCAGCGTCTCTGTTTGTCCGAAGACACCGTAAAGACGCACCTCAAGGCGCTTTTTTCCTCACTGGACTGCCACAACCGTACCGAGTGCGTCAGCAATGCACGCAAGCTGGGGCTGGTTAGTTTTTAACCGCTCATTTGCTTAACGACAAGAGTTTATGCACCACTCGGCGCAAGCGCGCTGGCAGGACCGGCTTGTAAAGCACCTCGACATCCGCCAGGCGCGCAGACTCGCCCAACTCCTCAGAGGTATCCGCGGTCACCAAGGCAGCGGGGCCGGCAAAAATAGCCTGATCGCGCAGCGCGCGAATCAAATCCAGTCCGTCGCTATCGCCCTCAAGACGATAATCAGTCAACAGCACATCAACGCCTATGCTATTCAGGCCATCAATCGCCTCATCGGCACTTTCGAACGCCCAGACGATGCAACCCCAAGACGACAGCAAGGTCTGCATTGCCTCGCGGCTAATCCGATCATTTTCAATCAGCGCAATCCGGCCATTCAGTGCAGGCGCCTGGGCCTGTGTCGGCGTATCTGGTTGCGCTTGCCATTCGCCCAGCGGCACCTCGAACCAGAACAGCGCGCCCTCGCCCGCGACCGAGCTTACGCCGGATGGATACTTCAACAGATGAACGATCTGTCTGCAGATACTCAACCCTAACCCTACGCCCTTATCCAGCGTACGGGCAGGATTTCGGAGTTGAGTAAACTCCTCAAAAATACGCTCCTGATCAGCCTCAGCCAATCCACAGCCATCATCCACCACACTGATACGCAAACTGTTATCCAGGCGCTGCACCTCAATACTGACCGTACTGGCGTCAGCATGAATCAGGGCATTATTCAGATAGTTGCGAATAAGGCGTTCCAGCAGCACTGGGTCACTCGAAACAGCATAGGCTTTATTGCACTCCAACTGCAGGCGGATATTGCGCCGTGCAGCAAAGGGCTCAAGGCTATCGAGTAACTGACGCAACCAGGGTGCCAGGTTGAACGAGCGACGCTGCGCCCGCACCATCCCGACCGACAGCCGAGAGATATCCAATAGCGAGTTCAGCATGGCCTGCAACAATTGAGTCGAATCACTCAGCTTAGCTACCGTTTTGTTTGCTTCAGGGCTGTCTACCTGCTCGTAAAGATGCTGAATAAACAAAGACATGGCATGCAAAGGCTGCCGTAGATCGTGGCTAGCCGTGGCCAAAAAGCGTGTCTTGCTCTGACTTTCGCGCTCAGCACGACTGCGCGCAGCTTCCAGTAGCTTTTCGTTCAAGTAGGCGCGCCGTTGCATGTATTCATACAAGTAGGCACCAAAGGCGCCCATCAACGTAAAGTTGATCAGATAGATGCTGCTGGAGATCACCGTCGACCGGCTGGAACCAATGCCGTACTCGGCAAGCAAATAAACCACGACGATTGCAAGAGAGCCCACAGTGGCATGGCGCATGGGCAGACCTAATAAAAACATACCGGACAGTAACACCACGTATAAACCGTCATGGGTGATCCGTATCGGCACGTCGGCCAGGCGCGCGGCTATGATCACCATCGCCACCATCAAACCCGTGCAGAAGTAGGCAAAAGTCGACACAGCAAAAGCGCGGTAAGGTGCAACCCGTCCCGCGCGATTGGAATAGAACAACGCAAAAATCATCACCATCAGCGCCACGCCTCGCACGCTCAAGGTGTAATTCCTTACCCAGTCAGGCAGATAGATGACGTCGAGCAGCATAAAAAACAGCATGAAGGCGATGCTTGAGATAGCGACTATTTTTGCGCGCGCACACATTTTACCGTGCAGGTAGAGCTGAAAATCAGGCTCCAGCTGTGCACTGAAGCGCAGCCGGGCAAAACCTCGCGCCTGCCCCAGCAGTGCCGGTTCATCTACAACGGCACCGGCAGCGGTGAGCCGCATATCGCTCATCATTTTTCATCCATTTTTATTGTAATAATCCAGCTTATATACCCAGCCGTTATATCCGCAAAACCGAATTGCATAAAATAATTTAAAAACAATGCTTTACAGCGTCAATTTACGACTACGCTTCACCTTAGGCAGATAAACAACAGGATGTAGTCGTGATTGCCAACCCGCTCTTGCAAGCACCACAAGTAACCAATACTCAGGACCTCTTCCCTCTTAATCTGCTGGCCCTCAGTGCAGCTGACAATTTGTTGGAAAACATTCTCCGCCCCACCCTCACCTATCTAGGCGTCACCTGCATAGCGATGGAGCAGTTACTCCTCGGCACCCTGCTTACCACGGCCCGCCTCTCAGCATTGCAGCGCAACGAGCAGGCCATTGGCCCGTATGCAATAACGCCTGAACAGCACACCGAGATCTGGGACAAGCACCTGGCCTTGCAGCCTGAACTAGCCAGCAAGATACGAGGACTGGCCAGCCAGCACTGTTTTCTGCATAACCCACATGCCGAGCTGGGCTACAACCTGGGCTACGCCACGGCCATCGCCTGGCTAATCTACGAGCGTCAGCAATTGTCTATCGGGAGCCACAGCGATCTACCAAGCCTAGCGCGAATATGGGAACGCTCCTACCCCCATAGAGGTGGTCGTGCGCAAGATTTCTTGCGCGCCTGGCGGTCGGCCTGCAAAGCAGCCAGCCCAGTCTCGGCCTGATCAATAGCGCCCTATCAAGCCAACCCGGGTCAACTTGACCCCGTTATAGCGGGCGCGCACTCTGACGCAGCGCCATTGTCGTGGCGCCCTTCCATGCTAACCACCGTGCCGGAGACCCTTTATGCCGCAATCAGCCAAGATCAACCGCCAGATTCTACTTGCTTCACGCCCAGTGGGCGCACCTACCGCTGCCAATTTCAACCTGGTCGAGACGGCCATCCCAACTGTCGCTGACGGTCAGATGCTGCTGCGCAATAAGTGGATGTCGCTGGATCCTTACATGCGTGGCCGCATGAGCGACGCGAAATCCTACGCTGATCCAGTGCCGGTGGGTGGTGTCATGACCTGCGCCACCGTCAGCGAAGTGATGGAATCCAAACTGGAAGGCTATGCCGCGGGCGACCTGGTCATGAGTTTCGGTTCAGGCTGGCAGGATTACACGCTGTCTGACGGGGCCATGGTATTTCGCCTCGACAAGCAGATGAAAGAGCCTTCACAGGCGCTCGGCGTGCTCGGCATGCCTGGCTTTACTGGCTATATGGGTCTGACCGACATTGGCCAACCCAAGCAAGGCGAGACTGTCGTCGTTGCCGCTGCAACCGGGCCGGTAGGCACCGTTGTCGGTCAGGTTGCCAAACTGATGGGCTGTCACGTTGTCGGCATCGCCGGCGGTGAAGAAAAGTGCCGCTACGCTGTCGAAGAGCTGGGTTTTGATGCCTGTATCGACCACAAAGACGTCGGCCTCAATGACCAACTCGCCGCCGCCTGCCCCAAGGGCATCGACGTGTATTTCGAAAATGTGGGTGGCAAGGTATTTGACGCTGTTATGCCTCTGCTTAATGCCCATGCGCGTATCCCGCTGTGCGGCCTGATCGCCCAGTACAACGCCACCGAGCTACCCGCCGGCCCGGACCGCACAGCGCAATTGATGCGTTTGATATTGAGCCAGCGCATTCGTATGCAGGGCTTTATCATTTTCGACAACTACGGCAATCACTTCCCCGAGTTCCTGAAGACCATGACGCCCTGGGTTGAATCAGGCAAGGTGCGGGTTAAAGAGGATCGCGTGGAGGGTCTGGAGAATGCACCAGAGGCCTTTATGGGGCTGCTCGAAGGTAAGAACTTTGGCAAGTTGGTGGTTAAGATTGCGGATTGATTTGGGGTGTCAGCAAGACAGTTAAAATGCCGGCGATGCTGCATTTTTGATTGTTAATCAATTCCGCCTGAGGCGACCCTTGCCGCTGCCATACATTGCCAGGATCGAATCGCTCGTCCTATGGCTCACTGCTGTTTTCGCCCTTAGGCGAGTTCAGGCTTTTTGATCGTTCCCACGCTCCAGCGTGGGAACGCCAGCCATCTTTCAAACCGCTAATATCTCCCCAGCCAGTTCGCTCAGATACTCTCCCAACCGCACCTTTTGCGGCTCACTCAAATGCAGCCCCAGCTTGGTTCGGCGCCACAAAATTGCTTCCAGATCGCGCGCCCACTCGCGTTCGCGCAGGTACTTGATCTCGCGCTCAGTGAGTCCGGCACCAAATTGTTCGCCCATATCAGCCTGTGAGCGCATACCGCGCAGAAACACGCGGCTCAGGGTGCCGTAGCACCGCACAAAGCGATCCAGCTGCTGATCGGTCAACCAGGGAAACTCAGCCTTCAACTCGGCTGTCAGGCTGGCATGGGATTCAAAGTCCCCGCCAGCCAACGCGTATTCTGCGGTCCAGGCCGGCGTTGCGTTGGGAAACCACGGCTTTAGTTTATCCACAGCTGCCTCGGCGAGACGTCGATAGGTCGTCAGTTTGCCGCCATAAACCGCCAGCAGTGGCGCCTCACTTGCATCGCCATGGAGCGTGAGGCTGTAGTCCCGGCTAACGGCAGAGGGGTCCGCTTCGCTGGCGTCACTGATAAGCGGCCTGACCCCGGAGAATCGATGGCAGATGTCCGAGTGTTTCAACTGTCGCTTGAAATGCCCATTAACCACCTCGAGCAGGTAGTCAACTTCTCCGTCGGTAGGCTCAACCCGGGCCGGGTCTCCCTGATAATCGACATCAGTGGTGCCAATCAGCGAATAACCGCCCTCGTAGGGCAGCACAAAGACAATACGCTCGTCCTCATTCTGCAGAATGTAGGCCTGCCGCCCGTGATACAGCTCCGGCACTACGATATGACTGCCCTGCACCAGACGAACACCATAAGGAGAACGCGTTGACACCACGCGTTCCATCACCCGCGCAGCCCAGGGGCCAGCCGCGTTGACCAGCGCTCGCGCCTGCACCCTTTCGCGCACATGCTCGCCGACCAATAGATCGACCTGCCATAGATCACCGACACGAGAGGCCGACTCACAGCGGGTATAGGGTCGAATGTCTGCGCCCAGGCTGGCGGCCTGAACTGCATTAAGCACAACCAGACGGGCATCGTCAGCCCAGCAATCGGAGTATTCAAACGCGTAATCAATCTCCGGCTTAAGCGGTCCCTGCCCATTCAATGGGCCACCAGTTGAACCGGGCAAGGTAGTGCGCTTACCGAGGTGATCGTAGAGAAACAAACCCGCGCGCAGCATCCAGCGCGGACGCAGATGCGGGCGGTGTGGCAGCACGAAACGCAGCGGCCAGATAATATGCGGCGCCTTGTTCAGCAGAACTTCGCGCTCGCCCAGCGCCTCGCGCACCAGCCTGAATTCGTAATGCTCGAGATAGCGTAATCCGCCATGCACCAGCTTGCTGCTGGCCGATGACGTATGAGAAGCCAGATCGTGCTGCTCGCACAGCAATACGGACAGACCTCGGCCGGCTGCATCATTGGCTATCCCTGCGCCGTTAACGCCGCCGCCAATTACCAGCAGATCATAGATCGCGGTGTCTGCCGCTGTCTGCGCTATACGCCGCTCTTCTGGATGGGGTTTGAACATCAACATCTCCGAAAACCTGCGCAATCGCGCGCCAGATTGTTGTACAACGTCGCTGCGCGACTCGCAAGGGCCATGAGCACTGCTTGGCCGTGCGCGCGCAGCAGTTTAATCTGTAGCTTGTTATATCTACGTGAAACGACATGACCCCAGCGACCAAACTACTCGATAAGGCAGGCGTCAGCTATCAGCTGCATCGCTACACTCACGACCCACAGGCTGAATCCTACGGCACCGAAGCGGCAGACAAACTGGGGCTGGCCCACGGCCGCGTCTACAAAACCCTGCTGGCAACCACTGAAAACGGCGAGCTGCTGGTCGCGGTTGTGCCGGTGACCGACAAACTTAACCTCAAGGCGTTGGCCACAGCGGCCAAGGTAAAAAAAACGGCTATGGCCGATCCCGGCGCCGCTCAACGCAGTACGGGTTACCTGGTTGGGGGCATTAGTCCACTCGGCCAAAAAAAGCGTCTGCGTACCTTCATTGATGCCAGCGCCACAAACTGGCCTACTGTATACATCAGCGGCGGTCGTCGGGGACTGGAAATAGAACTGAGCGCCGATGACCTGCGCCAGCATACAAGCGCACATCTGTGCGAACTCTGCCGCGACTAAGCGCTCAAACAAGAACGACAACCACAGGATTTCCGCGCCATGGGCAAACCCATTCTTGCCATAGACCAGGGCACCACCAGCAGCCGCGCCATACTTTTTTCTGCCGAAGGCAAGCCTGAGTTCACCGCACAGCAGGAGTTCGCGCAGCATTTTCCGCAGGACGGCTGGGTCGAGCATGATGGCGAAGACATCTGGAACAGCACCCTGGCCGTTTGCCGTGAAGTGCTGGAAAAAGCGGGCATCAGTGCCTCAGAGGTAGCTGGTATCGGCATCACCAACCAGCGCGAAACCACCCTGCTCTGGGATGCTGAAAGCGGTGAGCTGTTGCACCGGGCGATCGTCTGGCAGGACCGTCGTACAGCGGATTTCTGCGCAGAGCTCAAAGCCGCAGGCCATGAAGAGAAGGTCACAGAGCGCACTGGGCTACTGATTGACCCGTACTTCTCTGCCACCAAGCTGCGCTGGCTGCTGGAAAATGTCGAGGGTGCACGCGAACGCGCTGAGCGCGGCGAGCTGCGCTTCGGCACCGTTGATAGCTTTCTGCTCTGGCGCCTTTCCGGCGGCAAGGTACATCGCACCGACGCCACCAACGCCTCGCGCACCATGCTGTTCAATATCCATCAACAGTGCTGGGACGAGGAGCTTCTGGCGCTGCTCGATATTCCAGCCAGTCTCTTGCCCGAAGTAATGGACAGCGCCGCCGAGTTTGGCAGCACCGATGCCGCCCTGCTCGGCGCCAGCATTCCGGTTTGCGGTATCGCTGGCGACCAGCAGGCTGCGCTCATCGGCCAGGCCTGTTTCACGCCCGGCATGGTCAAGAGCACCTATGGCACCGGCTGCTTCATGGTGATGAACACCGGGAGCGAACCGGTACGCTCAAGCAACCGACTACTAACTACGGTCGGCTACCGGCTAAAGGGCAAAACCACCTATGCGCTGGAAGGCAGCATCTTTGTCGCTGGCGCAGCGATACAGTGGTTGCGCGATGGCCTCAAACTAATTCAAAACGCTGGCGAAACCGAGGCTTTGGCGCGCGAAGCAGGCGGCGCCACTGACGTCTACCTGGTTCCCGCCTTTACCGGCCTGGGCGCACCCTATTGGGACCCGAGCGCTCGGGGCGCGATCTTTGGTCTGACGCGCGATACCGGTATTGCGCAAATCGTCACCGCCGGTCTGCAGTCGGTCTGCTTTCAGACGCGTGACCTGCTCGATGCCATGACCGCCGACGGCGCCCACAGCACCGCAGCCCTGCGTGTCGATGGCGGTATGGTGATCAATAATTGGGTGGTACAGGAGCTGGCGAACATTCTTGGCGTCACCGTTGATCGCCCGGAAGTAACCGAAACCACCGCATTGGGCGCAGCCTATCTGGCAGGTTTACAGCTGGGGATCTTTGACAGCCTGGAGCACATTGCCCGGCACTGGGCCTGCGAGCGCACGTTCAGCCCGCAGATGAGCGAAGACAAACGAGATAAACTCTATGAAGGCTGGCTGGATGCCATTCGCCGCGTGCGCGACTGAGGTTTAAACATTACTGCGCGCTTGCTGAACGCAAACGCGCAGCGTCATCACCAACTATCAGTTAAGACCAAGCAGACCGCGCAAGGTCGATAGCTCTTCGGCCAGCACGGTCACCGGACCAACCAGCGCCCGACGGTCGGCATCGCTGACCTTGTCATAGGTGACAAAACCACTCGCAACATTGCCCTCTTCCACGTAGTAGTGCGACAGCGTTGCCTCCATGGACGTGAAGTTCTGCTCTATGCGCTCGACGAACGCAGGGTCTTCTTGCGCCGCCAACGGTTTGACCAGCTCAAAGATTTTCTTGGCTCCATCCACATTGCCCTGAAAGTCCCAGAGATCGGTTCGACTGTAACGGTCCTCTTCACCGGACACCTTGGTCGCCGCCACCTCTTCCATCAGCGCAGCGGCACCGCCAACGACTTTTTCCGGCGGGAAGGTCAGCGCCTGTACACGCTGATCCAGGTCTTCCACATCCGCCATCAAACGCTCGGCGAAGGGTGCCAGACCATCCGTGCTTTGTTGTTTGAACAGACCGTATTCCAGACGATGAAAGCCGGTAAAGTCGGCGTCTTGCACGCCGTTTTCATAATCGTCTTCACGGGCATCAATACTGACATCCAGATCGGCAAACAGCTCGGCAATGGGTTCAATACGCTCATAATAAACACGTGAAGGAGCGTAAAGCGCCTGCGCCTTTTCCAGCTCTCCCGCCTTGATGGCCTCAGTGAACTCGCGGCTATGCGCAGTAAATTGCTCAAGGTTATCCAGCACATAAAGCTTGTAGTCGGTGATCGGCGCGACCAGATCCTGCGGCGCAACCGCGGCCTGGGCCGACGCATGCAAACCGATCAGACCGAACGCGCTAGCGGCAATAAAAAGCGTACGTGGCAATAACATCAACGTCTCCTGCAAATAAGGGGTTTAAGCAATCTACGAATAGCGAGGGTGGGTGCCCATGGCTAGCTTGCAGCCAGCATGCTGCTACCCAGAAAATCCCCTTCCTCTATGCCCGGCAGGGTAAAGAAATAGCCCCCACCAACGGGCTTGATATATTCCTCCAGCGGCTCACCATCCAGACGTTTCTGCACCGTGATAAAACCGGCATCCAGGTCTGCCTGGTAGGCAATAAACAGCAATCCCATATCCAATTGGCCGTTGGCTTCCACGCCATTGGAGTAGTTGAACGGGCGACGCAGGATCAGATTGCGCTGGCTCTCCGCGGTACGCGGATTGGCCAAACGAATATGCGAATCCAGCGGCGTAATCTCGCCCTTGGGATCGCCACTGTACTGCGGCTCATCGTGCTCGACGCCACCGGATAGCGGCGCGCCGCTCTGGCGCAGACGACCAAATATCGCCTGCTGCTCCTGCAGGGGCGTACGATCCCAGCGTTCAACAAAGTTGCGGATAATACGCACGGCCTGATAGCTGCCACCCTCTGCCCACCGTGGCTCGCCGTTGGCGTCATCGACCCAGACCACCCGCTGCATAAGCTTGCGGTTATCGGCCTGCGGATTGGCAGTACCATCACGAAAGCCCAAATAGTTACGTGCACTTTCGGTGGAGCCATCGGCATGCGGCGCCATCACCGGCACTGTGCCCTCCTGCTTCCAGCGCACCATGAGCAAACCGGGTGTATTTTTGATGATGTCACGCAGCGCATGAATGGTGGTGCCCTCGGTGTTGGCACAGAACTGCAGCGATAGATCACCATGACAGCGCGCCGCATCAAGCGCGTCATTGCTGAACGAGGTCATGCGCTGCAAGTGGCGCGGTTTTGCCGCCGCCAAGCCGAAGCGGCCATCAAACAAGGATTCGCCTACAGACAGCGTAATCGTCAACGCATCCGGCGCGATAGTAGGCCCGAGAATACCGGAGTCGACCGGCGGGAACCTCTGATCGCGCTGCTCATAGGTGCCGCCACTAGTGAGAAAGGCAATGCGTTCGGTCAAGGTGCGCAGCAGGCGCTCAAGGCCAGCACGGTCCGGCGCCAACACATCAAAGGCGACCAACATACCCACTGCCGGACGCGGCGTAGTGATGCCCTGTTGATGCGCTCCGTGGAAGGGATGGGACTGCTCGGTAACAGCGCTGGTAGGCGCGTCTGTCACCTCTGCCTCCCCGCTCTGCTGGCTGGCAACTGCTGGCCCGCTCAAGCCTGCGGCGGCGGCCCCCAAACTGGCAACGCCCAGCCCCTGCAGAAAACGCCGGCGATTCAGACGGGCAAAAGGGCAACCAAAAGACAGATCATCGTGTTCACTCATCGCTGTAAACCTGTGTAGTAACTTTGTGCACTTAATACGCCGGGGTCAGCTGTTCATTGGCCTGTGCCAGCGCGCTGGTCAACTGCTCGGTCTGCTGCAACAAAAGGGCACGATCAGGTTCAGCCTCCTGCAGCGTTTGCGCCAGGCCATCGTTACTCTGTTGCAACGCCTCAGCCAGTTGCGGCTGCCCCTGCAGCAAGGGTGAAAGTAAGGAAACCACCTTGCCTGCGCCTTGCTGCAGACCACGCAAGTCAGCCAGCTCACGAGCATTCAACTGCGGCTGCGATTGCTGATAGTCATGCCAGGCTCGCAGCACACGAGCCGAACCTTTGGTCAACTGTGAGGCAGGTACACCATCACGTTGCAAACGCGCTGTCAGCAACGCCACATCGGCGCTGAGTTGCTTGGCTACGGGCACCAAATCAGCAGTACTACGGGCAACAAAAAGGCCCTCAGCCAGCCGATGAAAGCCGACAAAGTCCGGGTCTTGTTCACGCTCGGCGAAGTAGTCGGCGCGAGCGTTCAGGCGCTGGTCCAGATCGCTGAACATACCCGCCGCCAACGCCATGCGCTGATCAACCAGGCGCGCTTGCACAAAGGCTTGCTGCGCGGCCGCCAAATCGTCCTGGGCAATAGCTTGCTCCAAGGCCTCGGCACTCTTTTGCAGCTCACGCCCCTGCAGAATTAAATAGACCCGGTACTCAGCCAGTGGGCCGATCATGGTTTTGGCCGATACGCTTTGTATACTCGCCTGCCCCTCTACGGCAGTGACGGTCAGTGTGCCGTGGGGATTACTGAGCAAGCCGCAGGTCATTTGATATTCACCCGGCTGCAGGGTAGCCGTGATCTGCTGATGCAACTGAGGGGCAATATTCTCGCGCTCCTCCAGCACCATCACACCATCCAGAATCTCCCACTCGATTGCCCGCTCGGATTCGTTGATGACAGTAAACCGATGACGCCCAGCCGGAACCGTGAGTGCATTAGGCTCGCAGCCACTGGCGGTAATGGTAACGCTGGTGCCCTCGGCATCTGACGCGGGCGCGTCGCCCAGTGATAGATAGAACAGACCCAGTGCGGCCAGCATCAACAAGGCAGCCAGAGCCATACCCATACGCAGTAACCCGGAGGACGGCGTCGGTGAAGACGAATCAGACATCGCAGAAGCTCACTTCAGGTGTTAGCTGGCCGTCTCGACCCGCGCAGCAACAGCCGCAGGGCGATCAGGGCTAAAAAAGATCAACAGGGTGAAAAGCAGGTAGCCCACATAAGCCACCACTTCACTCAGACTGGGCGCCGGCTGATAACCAAATACACCAGCGAAGACGCTGCCTAACGGGGTATCCAGCGGCAGCGAGGCATTGAGATCAAACAGCACTTGCTGGGCATGATTCCACCAGCCAGCCTCGTGCATAGCGCGTACCGAACCGGCGAGCAGTCCAGCGGCAACCAACAGAATGAATAAACCGGTGAGGCGAAAGAAGTGCTTGAGGTTAAGACGCAGACTGCCGCGATAAAAAGCCCAGCCAGCGACAACCGAACAGGCCACGCCAAGCAAAGCGCCGACGGGCGCCGCACTGCCCTGGCTTTGCTGAAATACGGCCAGCAGGAAAAAAACCGATTCCAGCCCTTCGCGGGCAACAGCAAGAAACACCATGGCAATCAGTGCATAAGTGTGGCTGTGGCCACTGGCGAAAGCGCTATCCAAAGCGCCCGTAAGCTCCCGGCGCAAACCTTTGGCCGCGCGGCGCATCCAGAACACCATCCAGGTCAAGACCGCTACCGCGATCAGCCCCACCACCGCCTCAAACATTTCCTGTTGGCGTTGCGGGAATTCGGCGCTGACAAATTGCAATCCTGCGCCCACAAACAAGGCCAGACTTGCGGCAAGGAAAATACCTATCCAGACAGCGGGCATCCAGGCGCCACGGCCAGTCTGGCGCAGATAACTGGCAATAATGCCAACAATCAGCGCCGCTTCAAGGCCTTCGCGCAGCATGATCAAAAAGGGAACAAGCATGAGTCTCAACCTTGTCAGAAAAGGGAATCTGATACGGAATGAGAATCATACATGTTACAAAATGTGTAATAAACGCATTTACCTGTGGCATCGCGCCGCAGGCAGCCGTGCACGTATGCAGCGCGGCTTGCTCATTACAGATCAGTTAGCGGTTAGCTCAGGTCTCTGGGCAAGCCAGTTAAAGAGTGATTCGGGAGGCATCGGCTTGGCTATCAGGTAGCCCTGCACCTCATCACACCCCCAGGATGCAAGCAGATCGTAATCCTCTTGCGTCTCTACGCCCTCAGCAATGACGCGAAAACCAAGCTTGTGCGCCAATTCGATAATCGTCTGGGCCATATGCCGATCTGCCGTATTTGCCTGCAACCCATCAACAAAGGACTTATCCAGCTTCAACCCGGAAGCGTCTATTTGCCGCAAGTAAGACCAATTGCTATATCCGGTACCAAAGTCGTCTATCGCGACTTTCACCCCTATGTCGCGAAGACGCATCAGCTGCTTATTCACCACACCTGGATTTCGGATCAGCACGCTCTCGGTAAACTCCAACTCAAGCCATTGCGGCGCAACGTCAAGACGCTGCATGGCTTGCTGTAAACGCTCGACGAAGACCGGCGATTCCAGATCACCGGCTGAAATATTGATGGAAACCGTTAACTCCAGACCTTGTGAACGCCAGTCGCTAATCTGCCGCAACGCCTCTTCCATAACCCACAACGACAATGAATGAACCAGAGCGGTTTTTTCCGCCAAGGGAATAAACTCTGCCGGACCAACTCGCCCCAATTCGGGGTGAGTCCAACGCAGAAGCGCCTCAACTCCGGTTAAACGGCCATCGACCATACTGAGTTTTGGTTGATACTCCAGACGAAACTGATCATCGGCCGCAAGCGCCGAAGCAATACCACCCAGCAGTG
Source organism: Pseudomonas sp. 5Ae-yellow (assembly GCF_014077575.1). Classification (NCBI taxonomy): domain Bacteria; kingdom Pseudomonadati; phylum Pseudomonadota; class Gammaproteobacteria; order Pseudomonadales; family Pseudomonadaceae; genus Pseudomonas; species Pseudomonas sp. 5Ae-yellow. Next base: position 67,687 of record NZ_JACGWE010000014.1, read on the forward strand.
CAAAGGAACGCTGATGCGCTCGATCCAGCTCAGGTCTGAACCAGGCCCAATTATCACTGAGGCTACGCGCATAGTCAGAGGCACTTATAGACAGTCGTAACCAGTTGGAGTGATCAGCCACGCCAGGATGCAGCGGCAAGAGGCCAACAGCGGCCTGCGTCTGAATAGGTATGCCATCACAGAGAATCGGGTCGCGCAGCGCTTCGAGCAATCCCGTGCTGAGCGACTCGCAGAGGTTACCATCAGCATCTTCGATCATTACCGCAAACCGGGTCTGGCTGGCCTTGTACAAATGGGTGCCCGAAGGTAAAAAACCTTGAAGCCTGCGCGTCGTTTCAACCATCAACTGATTGAAGAAAGAAAACCCAAGTGCCTTGACGACATCTTTCACGTAAGACAACACAAACACGTCTACCAGAATGACGTTGGCATTATCCGTACGCTCCTGCATCAGAAAAACATCGTTAGCCAGACGTTCGCTGTTGAGTAACCCAGTCGTTGCGTCGATAAAGCTTCTCTCACGCAAAGACATGATTCTCGCCATAACCAAGTCTGCAAGATGCTTCAATATGGATAGCTGAGACGCGCTTAACTCAGGTCTGGGCTTGGTGTCTATAACGCACAAGGATCCCAGCCCGGTACCATCCTCGGTTATCAAGGGCATACCAGCGTAAAAGCGAATACGGGGGTCGCCGGTGACCAGTGGATTGTTTTCAAAACGAGGGTCTTTCAGGGCGTCGGTAACCTGCAACGGCATTTGCTGCAGAACGGCATACGCACAAAAGGATTGATTACGCGGTGTTTCAGTCGCCCCAAGGCCGACTCTGGCAAGAAACCACTGCCGCTGATTATCCAGAATCGATATCAGGACTATCGGGGCGTCAAGACACTCAGCAGCAAGCTCAACCAACTTGTCAAACACCGGGTCTTGGCCAAGGCTGGTAAGGCACAGTTCGTCCACACGCAACTGTCGCGCCTGCTCCCCTTCCGGAAAAGGAGCACCAACATACTCTGAATGCGCTAAAACCATCCCGACCCTCGACAGTGCAGCAATGCCATATTGATATAGTAGTAGCGCCTTGCGTGCAACACCAAACGGTCTTACTGCAATATAAGTGGAGATGAATTCAGCAATACGAAAACGGCTAAGCATCGCAAACTTGCGCAACTCCAGAGGTCAGCACATCGTTGCGCAATAACGGGCAGCGAATATCAGCCCTCTGCAGGTAGCGGTAGCAGCGTCACATGCTCCATTTTCAAGCCAACCGTTTGTCCCCGGTTCAACGTCATCTCCAGCAGTGACGCCTGATGCGGCAACAGGTCGCCAATCAGCAGATTCTGCAACAGGGGATTACCCTGATATTGGTTTTCACCCAGCACAACGTAGTGAATACCCTGAACCCGGATCATCGCCTTACCGACCCCCCACAAGTGGTTACCAGTGACCGTGACAGGCCCATCTGCCGGCGCGGCATTACGCAAACTGATAGCGTATTCAGGCGTACCGGTAATACTGTTGCCCGTTATACTGAGCTGGTGCACATTGGCGCCATCAATTGCGCTGAGTCCGGTATTACCGATGAAGTTATCCGCGATCAACAAGGGCGCATCGGCGCCCAGTTCACGTAACAACACGCCATAGCCCACTCCCGCGCCCAACTGATTATTGCGCACGATGACACTACCGCGTAGCGCCGTTATTTCGATCGCGCTCTTGTCAGCACGTAAAATCTGATTTTCTTCAATACGCCCATCAGTGTTGCCACTTAACCGAATCCCGCTGAGGTTGCGAACACCATCAATTCGGTTATGCCGAATCAATACGCGGGAGTCGCTCAGATCCATAGCGTATTGCTGCATTTGACTGAAACGGCTGTCACTGACTCGAGCCAGGGCATGGTTCAACTCCAGACCAACAGACATATCCTCAAACGTACTATCGCTGATCAATACGCGCACTGGCGCCAAGGTGGCAGACTGCTGCGAGCTACGAGCGCTGGTAACGCCGCGTGACAGGTTTTCGTTATAACCAAGACCAACCAGTTCAGAGCCTTGTATCTGCACACTACTGCCAGCCCAGTTGATCAAAAAGGGGCGATAAGGCCGATCGGTAGACTGCGCGAGATTGCCGCTGAAACTTTCCAGGTGCGCATTCTTGAGACTCAACAAACCACGATTGATCAGGGCCGTGCCCGAATATCCGTAAAGATAGAGCGCCGTATTCTCCACCAGTAATGCCGCGTCGGGCGCGATCATCAGCGGATAACGCAGCAAATAGCCGTCCTTGTGGCGACTGAGTACCTTTTCATCAGCCAGTCGGGTGAAGAGCTGTTGCAAGGTGATGCTGCCACCCTGAATAACCAATGCCCGTGGGTGATGACTTTGATAGCCCGCGATCGCGCGAAAGAGACCGTTGTGTACGAACGGCTCGAATGGCCAGCTACCCTGCTGAGCAGAGTACATGGTCAGTAAACTAACCCTCGCAGTGCCGACAGGAACAGGCATTGGCATTTCCGCTATTTGTGTCTCCTGCTCTAGGGTCAGCAGCTGTGTCGACAATTGTGTCTGCTGCTCAAGCTCGTCCAGAACTTCAAGCGAGCCAACATCCTGTGCCGTTGCAACACCAGCATCAAACAGGAGTGCCAAGGTCAGACTCAACAGAATGAGAAAGCCCTGATTCGGGGAGCGTGCGCGCATAAGACGATTCCTTGAGGTCACTCGATATCCATATAGAAAAAGCGGATGTCTCCGCCGACTTGGCTATAGGAGCCTGTTTCGTCCTTTTCCTCGCGATACAAAGATTGCGCCAGTAGGTGCTCAGGCTGCTGCTTGAGAAACGGCAGTAACCAGATCATCTTGTGCCCTCCCGGGCGCTTCTGTGGCTCAGACAGCTCTGGTAAACGCCCGGGCGTCGCCACACCAAGCACGGCGAAATTGACGAGCCGCCCTAACCGCTGTCGCTCCATATCGCTCAAAGGACTACCATTGACCTCGGCGGCTTCGGCTAAAAGGACCAAGGGGATCAATGCATAGTGGGTGTACTCAACCGCCAGCTCTCCCCGCGCAGTTTCCAACGGAAGCTGCATATAGTCACCATTCTGACCTGGCACCATTTGGGCAAAGGCGAGGCGCAAGGTGGTATTGGCCCAACGCAGGTAGTCATCACGATTCAGCAGCATAGCTGACGCACTAACGGCCCAGGCAGCCCAGTAATCGTGGTTATTGAACCAGTCAAACGACAGTGTCTGGCGCGGACCATAATCCACAATAACGGCATCAGTCAGTCGCCGTAGCCAGTCGCGCTGCACAGCCGACAGTTCGTATTCGTTGTCAGACAGAGCACGCACCTTCATCAGCCCCGATGCAATAGCCGCCAATGACCACTTGCGAACCGCCTTACCAGTACTACTGGTGTCGGTGCTTAGCAACGCACCCGGTCCGGCCCAGGCAGCTAGCCACTGATCCAGACATGCGAGCGAATAATTGACCTCTTCAGCCCCGCTTGCCCGTTCAAAACGCGTCACTATCTGCAGCAGCCCACGCTGATAATCGGTGAGCCGTTTGCGAACCTGTTCAGATTCACGCGACAGCCGCCGCAGCGTACTTTTGCTGGCATCGGTCTGATCGTACTTACTGTCTATCTGTAGCGAGCCGGTGTAAGCGGCAGGGGGGGATTGACGACAACGCAAGCTTCGGTAATCACTGATAAGCTCGGACTGGCTGGTCTCGCGTGCCGGCCAGATAGAGGTTGCTGCGCCCGCAGGCACTGCCAGACTGCACGCCAGAAGCATTATAGGAGCGCACCGCAAAGAGCGGGTTATCGACATAAACGAACCTCCAGCGTAGTGGGTGTTTGTGATGTCTCCGTGGGCTCCATGAATACCGACAACAGGTTGGCATTGCGGAATTCAGCCGCCTTACTGAGCTCAAGATAGTATTGACCGCCGCTGACGATTGCTTCGCGGCGAATCCATACTTTGTCTCGGGTGCCATTGTCATAATAGACGATGATATAAAAGTCTTTTACGTCGCGGTCGCCAATACGAATGTCCAGATAACCATTGTAGCCACCCAATGAACGCCGCCCTGCCCCGGTATTACTGAGCAACTCAATACGCTCTGCCGCTTTCAGGCTACTACGCTCCTGTCGCTTGCTGAGAACGGTTTCACCCTCTGCGCACTGCCCTTCAATGGCGGGAATCAACTGCCGATACATTAGCGGATCAGCCAATGTGTAGTTGGCCGGCAGCTCCCAGAGAATCAGCTTGGGCGGCGAATCGGGCGAATAACTAGCCGAATTCAGGTACTCAACCACAGCGCCATACTCACCCGCACCAGGCCGCGCAAAATTAAGCAGATCGATGCTCAGGTACTCCTTGAGAAAACCGTCGAAATTGAACTGTTTGTTTTCTTCATCACGGGCCGCCGAGTTACTGGTACCCAGCAGAATCACCTCGGGGTCGGGTTGCTCATCAAAGAGCGCGTTGACGTCGTTTACAGCAGGTACCGTGCGATAACCCGGTACATATTGAAAACCAAAATCATTACCACACAAGCTGCCCAGCGCTAGATTCAGCGTGCCATCCTTATACTGTGTCAGACCTTCTTCAGTCAGGTACTGCTTGTTGCTAAGTTGAGGGTAGATTGGCTGCTGCAAAATGTAGTCAGCAACCAGTCTGGCAGTTGCGCGCGCGCCGTCAGATGTCCAGTGGTGATCCCGGCGAAAGAAGTACTCCTGCTGTGGCGGATGGTCCAACAACTGGGTCAGATCTGGAACCAGAGCTCCGGCATGGCGTAACTGAGCAAGATAGGCGTCGTAATTATTACGAGCCTGCTCATAATCAAAGCCCATCGCCCTGTCCGGGCGCACCTTATCACGGTGCATCAGGCCGCGAGTCGGCTGCAATATCATCCCCAGCTCGATCCCCTTGTCAGCCAACGCGGCGATCAAGCGGGCATACTCGCTAGTCATATTACGGGGCATGCCAAATGAGTTGGTAAGGTCCACCTCGGAGCGAAACAACCAGCGATCCTTGCCCGGCGTAAGCTCTCTCATCAACTTCATATTGCCTTCCAGGTAGCTGTCCGGATCCTGCATCGCAGGACATAACAGGCAATCAAGATCCGTACAGTCGCTATCAGCCGCTGCGTTGGCACTCGGTGCTAACTGCAGTGCAAACAATAGTGCGGTATATCGCATGAACGGAGTCAGCACGTATCTCATCCTTTTTTTGCGGTGAATCATTGGCTGGCATCGATACTGTTTGCCACCGCGAGCCCGCGATATCCACCGCCCTCCGGCAGCAACGCATAGCTGTAGGAGCGCCCCTTACGCAGCAATTGCTCCGGATAAGCCACCAGGTTTCGCTCGCCGGCATAGGCGGCAAAAGCGATTTTCACCTCATTCACCATACGGCTGCCGTTCTGAAAAGGCGGACGACTATCCACCACAGGCGTTTTACCATCCACCGTGGTCAACGCGGCATCGGTGTCTGTGAGGTTGTAGAAAACGATCTGTGCGCGTGCTGGCTCATTCACTACATCGTCAGTCAAGAGTTCCAGCTCGCCATTACGATAGAGCACAGTGCTCGCGGTATTGGCCTTGAGCTCGACCTCCAGAGCCTGCCCTGCAACCCCAATCCGATGAGTACCCGGTTCAACAAACCGATAGCCACCAAACTGGCTGGCACCGACTCGCTGAGCTGACGTTTTGCTGGTCAACGTAACCTCTACTCCGGCGTCACTCAGATTCATCAAGCGGATGAACGCGGAGTTAGCTGGTGCCACGGCGTCATACAGATCGGCATTGGCATCCTGCGCCAGGGCGTTCGCACACCCAAAGCCTGCCCAGAGCATCAACAGCGCCGCAAAACATCGAGTCGCACGCATCATTATTTCCCCTTCCCTGATCAAAAGTGTGTGGAATTCTGCTGGTTCTTCATCCGCCAGGTGGTGCGCTGAGCAAGCAATGTGCGCACCGGAAACTCCCATATCACAGTGGTGAGTCCCGGGTCTTTCAACGCGTCGCTGGCAAGAAATTCATCCATCGCCTGAAAGGGTCCCTTGGCTTCAACCGCGATACTCAGCATGTCACTCTGCAATGCTTCCTTGAGAAAGCCGACAAAGTTCCAATCATCAATTCGGCTGTAACTGGTGCCCACCAGCATCAGGTTCTGCTGCACCTCCCCAAACAGCGCATCAGCCCCTGTGCGCTGCTCGCTATCCAGCGTTTCGTAAAGCTGGATATCAACAGGCACGAAATATTGCGGCTTTAGTCGTGGATCAAAATTAAGAAAATTAACCAGATCCCCTTTCACCGCCTTGTTGCCGGACACCGCACTCGCATAATGGCGGGCACCGATCAGCTCAGGGTGTTGGCGTGCCAGCTCCATTGCCGCTAACCGGGCGCCATCAGGGCTCCAGTGAGTGTCGTTGCGCAGAAACATATCCTGCTCATCGACCGCCGCCATAAAAGTGGCTCGCACAGGACTAACCACCACCTGCTGTTGCTGCAAGCGGCTGACAAACTCATCGTGCAGACCCAAAAGCTGATCAGAGGGCTGTTCCAGCGCATGGCGCCGTTCAACGTCCAGCTTCAAGGGGACTGGCAGTATGATCAGTTGTTTGCCCGACGCCTCCAGGGTTGCACGCACCTTGGCGATCTGCGCCAGCTGATCATCCACATTGCCGAGCAAATCATTTGGAACCAAGTACTCCTGGTTAGAGAACAACCAGCCATCACGACCAAATACGGCACCGCTGGTGCCCTCATGAAACAGCAGATATTGCACATTGGCCCACTGCTGCACCGACGCATCGCGCAAAAAAAGTCGCTTGTCGTAGAAGGTCTCAAACTTGCGCAGCAGCTCGCCGTCAAAAAACATATCCATGCTTTGCGTCTGATTGCGCGCAAAGTTGAAAACCGCCGGCAATGAATAAGCGAACATACCCACCAGCATTAGGATGAACATAACTCCGTTGGCCTTACTGGCTGTTTTCATCACGGGTAGCATGGCGATCGGTCCTAGAATTGAAAGTACAGGAAAGGCGAAAACGAATTGGCAGCCAATCGCGTGATCGCCAATGCAAAACCAAGCCAAAGCAAGAGAGCATTAACACCTTGCACATGCTGCATAAAGTAAGGTTGCTGCTTGTCAGCGTAGTACCTCAGATTGACGTTCCCTGCGATTGCCGCCCACGCCAGACCGACCAGTACGAAACTCATCGACATCACTGATGCGCCGTAAATATAGCTCGCTACGTTGCCCACCCCGTTCATACCGAGCAGACCGGCATAAATATCCAGGCTATGCCGCAAGTCGCCAGTGAAAAACAACGGCATGCTCAGGGAGATCAACACAAAGGTGCGCGCATTGCGCCAGGCGTTGTAGGGCGTGGTGATTTTTGTCGCGATGCGCAACCGCCGCTCCACTACCATGCCAACGCCAAAGAACAAGCCCCAAAAAATAAAAGCGAAGCTCGCCCCGTGCCACAAGCCCGACAACAGCATGGTGTAGACCAAAGCCAGCATTGCTCCCGCGACGCGCTTGCGTACCAGCGGCAGATAGACGTAATCGCGCAGAAAGTCTGCCAGGGTCATATGCCAGCGCTGCCAGAACTCCGTAATACTTTGCGCCAGAAAAGGCTGATTGAAGTTCTCCGGAAACCGAAACCCCATCATCATGCCCAGCCCAATGGCCATATCGCTGTAGCCTGAAAAATCGAAGTACAGCTGCACCAAAGACGCCAGCAAGCCAATCCAGGAGTCCAGCAGCTGCGGCTCGCTCTCACTGATAAAAAGCAGACTCATTGAAGCCAGGGAGTCGGCAATCAATACCTTTTTGATAAAACCCAGCATGAAACGGCTGGCGCCAAGGGAGAACAGCTCAAGTGAATGAACTCGCTCGCGAAACTGCTGCTCCACCAACTTGTAACGCACAATCGGGCCAGCAATCAGTTGCGGAAATAAAGCGATGTAGGCAGCAAAGTCGATAAAACTGGTCGTCGGTTCGGCCTGCTTACGATAGATATCGACGATGTAGCTCAGCGCCTGAAAGACATAGAACGAAATACCCAGCGGGAGAATGATGTGCTCCAGCGTAAAGGTATTGATCCCCAGTGGCTCCAGCACACCGGTAATCACATCCACGCCAAAGTTGGCGTACTTGAAATAACCCAGTGTAGAGAGGTCGCCAATGACGCCCAGTGTTAGCCAACGGAAAGCAACCTGCTTGCGGTCCGCATCCAGAGAAGCCTTGATGCGCAGACCAAACCAGTAGTTCCAGTAGGTAATGGCAACAAACAGCAGTAAAAAATCAGGGCGCCACCACGAATAAAAAAGATAGCTGCCCAGCACAATGACCCAGGAGCGCCAGCGATTGCCCACGGCGTAATACACCAGCAGAAACAACGGCAGGAACAGGAACAGAAATACGTTGGAACTGAAGACCATCGCCGCGCGCCCCTGTCAGTAACGCATGACGATGCTCAGCGTCAGCTGATAATCATCGTCCAGGTCGCCTGTGGCCGGGCCAGCAAAAAAGTAGCCCGCACTGACCAGCGTGTTCATATCAAATTGCCGACCAGCGTACGCCAACGGGAAACTCTGCCAGTAATAGTTCAGGTCGAGAACCTGACCGATCGACTTGCTGCTGGTGTCCTGCGGCTCGTTGCTGCGAATCGGCAGGGCTCCATTGCTGTTACGCAAACGCAAGTCGCTCACGCGCATATCCAGCGAACTGCGGGCAGTTGGCTGAGTCTCTACACCTACGCCGTAATAAAGCAGGTTACGCATGTCCAACCGAACAAAGGAGCTAACCAGCCGTGTGCTGTAGGTTTGCTCATTGATCAAACGGTCAGACTGAATGCGGTTTAGAAAGAAGCCATCAGCGTCGTTGCTCGGCTTGTCTGTCAATCCTGAGCGCAGAACCACCCTAGGTTGCCATGGCGCGTCATAGAAACGCCGGCCGAACTCAGTCAGCAGCGCCCAACCGCGTATATCAGTGTCAGTAACGCCAGACGCATCAATGTTGTCGCGCGTACCAACGACGTTGGCAAACTCGATATGGTAGTCGCTGATGAGTGGCGTGCTCAGGAGCTCACCGGTAGCAAACACGCCATAGCGCCAGCCACTGAAATCGGTAGGGTCGTCAAGGGACTGGTCTGAATGATCCTGCTGATAACTCAAGCGAACGCCCGCCCATTGGTTATCTCGCCAACGCCAGGCGTAGTCGCCCAGCGCGTTGTAGATCTTCTCGTCACGGGCATCCAACTCATTTACTTTTGAATTGTAGTTATAGAACTTCTGCCCAAAAGCGAAGAATCCGCGGGTGAGACTATCGGTATAGTCAAAACGAACCGATTCGAGCGTGTCGTCCCACCAAAGCCCGAGCTTGTCAGCGTAGCGCTGACGCCCGGCGGCAATAGAAAAACGCGGATCATCATCCAGCAGGTTGCGGCGCACATAGAACTCGCGTAGCTCTGCATTAAAACCTTCAATATTATCCCGATCGTCTGTGCTGAAGGCACTCGAATTGGTACTGGAGTCGTAGGCTAACCAGCCACGGGTGAAAACCTCCCACTGCGACCAGCGCTTCTCGGGCGAGTACCAGATAAACGTCGGCTCATAACGCAGGCTATAAAAGCTCTCACGGTCGGCACCAAGTTGAGACTCTGCCGGCCCATAACCGGTTTGCAGGGTAAACTTGTGCCGTACTTCCGAGGTAATGATCTCCTCGGAAAAAGGCAACGCTGGCAATGCAGCACTCTCTTCTTCTGCGGCTAGCAATAATGTCGATACTGAAAAGAGGAGGCTGCCACTTATCCCCAAAATCGCCAATCCCTTCATATATCAAGCTCCCTAAGAATATCGACACGCATAGCATCTGCGCGCGCTCGTTCGTCATCCGTTAACTGAACAGCCAGCTCCTTCATTAAGCTGCGAGCACGCTCAACGCCCAGTTCATAAGCAGCTCCGGCCAATGCATAAGCGCGTGTTGGGTCATTACAAATTGCCGGACCAGACGCATAAATACGCGCCTGACTAAAATAAGCAGAGGGCGCATCAAGCTTGGCAACATCCGCAAATATGGCCAAAGCACGCTGTTGGTCTGGTTCGTCCAGCCCCCCTCGACTATATAAATCGCCCAGTAGCGCATAACCACCAGGCTTACCCTCGGCGATCATCTGCTGAATAAGCTCGTGTGCCTTGGCTGGGTCCAGGGTGCTCCAGTTAGTCACCATCAGTGCAGATACGCGGAGCCTTTTCGCCCGGTCGGGATCCTGCTCAGCGACCTCATCGATCAACTGCATGGCTTCAGCACCGCTGAAGTTATCCGGATAAGAGCTCATGAAATAAAAGCGCGTGGCCATGGCCGGAACCCACTTGCGAGCGGCGGCATCATTAATCCAACCCAGCGCTTCACGGCGCAGTGCCTCAGAGGCAGCGATAACGCCAGGCTGTTGCGGCTCCAGCTTAGTCTCAGCGGCTAACGCCTGCCGCCGCCTTCGCTGCTCGGCAATGCGCTCGTCGGCGCGCCACAGATCGGCTATACGATCGAGCACAACGCCAATATGGTGTACCGATGCCGCCGGCATTGCCGTCATTTGCGGTGCCAACTGCTGAGCAAAAAGCGGGAAGAGTTCATTCTGCCTATCAGCCAGAAAGCGGTAATAACGCTCAACCGCACGCTCATCCACCAACACAGCCTGACGATAGAGACGATCGGCTTTTTCTTGTTCGCCCTGTTGCCCCGCCAGTACAGCTTGGTATAACTCAGTGGCACAGTTGATCAGGCAGGAGCGCCGATGCAACTGAATCAAATCAGCTGCCAACCCGGGAGCAAACAGCTCTGGGTAGATAAGAAAAATGTTCAGGCTGGTTGATAGCGTTTCCAGATCACGTTGTAGCGGATACTGGTTCAGCGCCTGCTGGAAATATGCTTTGTATCGCTTACCCCGGTACGCATCGTTTTCCATCATTCGAGCCATGGACGCCAGCGCTCTAACCTCACCACGGCCATCAGCAAATGACGCCTGGTAAAGCCTCACGCGCTCACGCTGCGTTCCACCGCCAGTGGAAGCAAGAACGTCGCCCAGAACCCGCATTGCCGCCAAGTCACCATGAGCAACCAACACGCGCAGGTCCGCCTCTACGCTGGCATAGGGATTTTTAAACAACGCATACTCTATTTGGCTGAGACTTCTGCCTGCCAGTGCTGACTGGCTAAGCAGCAAGCTGCCCACTAAAACGAATGCGACTACCGCTATAGAGCTTCGCATAAGGGCTCCTAGCGCAGCTCTTCGATGGCATCAAGCGCAGGCATACCCGGTAGGCCCAGATGGAACTGCACCCACACCGGCTTCTGATAATCTGCCAGCGACAGCGCTGTTTCCGGCTCAATCTTGAGCACGACCATCTGATCCTGATTCACTGAAGCAGAGATAATCCGTCCATCAACAGTGGTATCTGTGCCATAGACCTGCAGACTAACCTTACGTGTGCGGAAGAGCTTGTCGAGCTGTTCATAGGGCACGCTGGCCGTCACTGTCATCGGCTGATCCTTTGGCAGCAACTGCATCAAAGGCTCACCCTTGTAGCCAAAACCATCAAGTCTGGCGCCAGAGTAATAAACCGTGCAGTCGCAGGGGCTGGAAATCACCGTTTCAATATTGGCCCGGCCCAGTAAGGCTTCAACATCATCCGGCGCCAAGTCCATCATCGCGGCAATATCGGCCGGCGAGCTCAAACGGGTGCTCAGCTGGGTAGAGATACTGGCAACCGGCTGCCCCAAGCTCACCTCGGTTTGACCTTCAGGCACCAGGTAGGTGACGTTGCCGTTGTCCGGCATGTTGATCGCATAGGCACTGGTCGTCACCGACGCCTGTGCTGCTGGCATACGGAAAAACAGCGTATACGCCTTGAACAGCACATACAGCAGAGCGAGCACTCCAAGCCCAAGGAAAATCAAGGTACCAAGCCCCGCGCGCAGGCGCTGGCCAAAGGTACGCTCAAGCTGATACTTCTGCTTGCGCTCCTTGATGTAGTTTTCCCGCTGCATCACATTGAACAAGCCATTGATGTCAGCAATTTCGCCAGACATATAGGACGAGATGATGTAGCGCAGAATATCGGCCTTTTTCGGGTCAAGATCGACAAACTGAGTACCCACAATGCCATCCTTTTGCGACAGCACTTTGATCTTGGCCTTGAAGTTCAAGTCAACGCGGCTTAGCCCTACGTTGATGGCCACATCATAAAGGCCACCGACCTCAAGGGGCTCGGCACAATGAAGTCCTAAACCGCCCAGCGAAATATCCTGAACATCACAGGCGATCGGCTCGCCCTTGCTGCCAAACAGCTGCGCCTTGGCGGGAATCCGGGTACGAATGTGCTGACGCTCATCGATTGCCTCATGGACAACCTTGTCTGGAAGAACCGAAGTGCTCATATCCTATGGCCTTATTTTCAGAGTTGAGATACATCCAAAAGAATCGAAATGACACCAAAGAAGATGGCGATGGATGACATCAGCATCGCTTTTGAAGTCCATTGGTTCAGCGTCACATCGAAGTCCACGCCGCCACTCAGGGTGGTTTTCTGTCGCGTCCAGCTTTGTCGATCCATGTGGAACATTGAGTAAACCTTCATCACCGATCCCACTATCTGGTTGTAATACAGAACAAACGGATACAGCGGATCAACCGGGTGCCGAGTGAAGAAAAACAGCACCGTCACCAAAGTGCGTGATAACAGAATCCAGAACAGGTAAATCATCAGGTATTCAATGCCAAATACCAGCCCCGCTACGACCGACCCCGACAGCCCCACAAGACAGGTCCACATAGACACGCGCTGGTCATAGAGCACGTAGCTGGCGAATAGCCCCAGACGACGAAAACCCAGTTCTCGCGTAGCACGGAAATTTTGCCGTAGAGAGTTGCCGTACCAGCGATACATGAGCTGGCGGGTCGCACGGAAGAAATTGCTATCCGGTGGATGCTCAACGGTCAGAGTGTGGCTGTCGGGTACGTAATAGGTATCCCAGCCGGCACGCATCAGGCTGAACCAGGAAGACTTGTCATCCCCGGTGAGAAACTGAAAGCGCCCCAGCCGCCAATGATCAAGAAAGTCGGCTTCAACATCCTTGATGAACTCGGGATCCGTCATCACCGAAGCGCGGAAGAAGGAAAGACGCCCGGTCAACGTCAGCACCCGGCGTGACAACGACATCGAGCACATATTGATATGCCGCTGGACGAAGCGCATGGTGTGCCACTCTTTCATCATGCGGCTGCCTTCAACGGCGCAGAACTCGTTGGTCGTAACACCGCCAACGCTGGGCATATACGCGAACAACTTGGCAGCCCGATCGATACAGCCGGGCAACATAATGGTATCGCCATCGACTACACCAACCACTGCACCGTCAACCGGCATACGACGTGACAAGGCACGAAACGCATGTGCCAAACCATCACGTTTGCCAGTGCCCCGCGCACGTATGATCACCAGGCGGATGTCATCTCGCTCGGACACGACATCGCGCATGATCTGCTTGATGAAGTTTTCGTCCGCCTTCTCAACGATCGAGGCAATAACCGTGCTCGCCACCGGCAAACGCTGCAGCTCCTCAAACACCGAGCGGTAGACCTTGTAGGTCGTTTCCGTTGGGATACGAAAGCTGGTTACCACCATGTACATGTGTGTTGGCAGCGCTGCATCGCCCATACGCTCGACCGCACGCCTTACGCGCGGAAAGCGCCAGTGCAGGAAGTACATACCTCGCATGTAATGGGTGAAGGCATTGCTATAGCGCCAGACCCCCAACAAGCCAATAATAAAAATAAAATTCTTGTGCGCCGGATCCAGATAACTCGGATCAACCATATTCGACGCCAGCGCGATCAGCGCAAGTAGAAAAATCCACCCGCACCAACTACGAATACCCGGCTTATGGAAACCGGGGGCCGCATACTCAGGCGCCTCAGCGGGGACGGCTCTGGACTCATCCATGTAAAAACCTGCTCCTTGGTTTACTGGCTCATTGCCGGAGTGCGTCCGTAGACATCATCCAACCGCTCGATATCGTCTTCACCGAGATAGCTACCAGACTGTACTTCTATGATTTCCAAAGGGATTTTCCCTGGGTTGGATAAACGGTGCACCGAGGCGATAGGAATGTAGGTTGACTGGTTTTCGGTCAGCAAAAAGGTCTTCTCATCACAGGTCACCTGAGCGGTACCACGCACAACGACCCAGTGCTCAGCACGGTGATGATGCTTCTGCAGCGACAGCCGCGCACCCGGCTGAACAGTGATGTGCTTGACCTGAAAGCGTTCGCCCAGATCGACCGAGTCATAGCTGCCCCATGGCCGAAAGACTTGTACGTGGTTGTTAACCTCATCGCGCTCATCCTGAGTCAGCCGCCCAACCACATCCTTGATTTGCTGCGTCTTGTCGCGATGAGCAATCATGACCACGTCGCGCGTCTCAACTACTACCAAATCCTCAACACCGACCATGGCAATCATTTTGCTGGTGGCGTGCACATAGTTGTTCTTCGCATCCTGTAACAGCGAGTCGCCCACCACTACATTGCCCTGCTCATCCTTGTCCTGCACTTCCCACAGGGCAGACCAGCTACCTACATCAGTCCAGCCCGCGCTCATCGGCACGACACAGGTCGTTTCTGTTTTTTCCAGTACGGCATAATCAATCGAGTCGTCGGGACAAGAAGCAAACGCCTCGGCATTGATGTGAATGCGACCCTCTTCACACAGGCTACGATCCAGCGCCAGGCGGCTGGCTTCAAGAATGTCAGGGGAATAGCGCTCCAGCTCCTGCAGGTAGGTGCTACAGCGAAACAAAAACATCCCGCTATTCCAGCAATAGCCGCCGTCTTCTACGTAGGTCTGAGCGGTCGCCAGATCAGGCTTCTCGACAAAGCGCTCTACCCGCATCGAGCCAGCGACAGGGCCACTGTCTCTGGCACCCACCTTGATATAACCGTAACCAGTCTCAGGTTTATGCGCTGGCACACCGAATAGCACCATGGCGCCGTTTTCAGCTGCCTCGCGTGCGCATTCCACAGCAACATTAAACGCAGTTTCATCGGTAATCAGATGGTCAGCAGGCAGTACCAACAGCAACTCGTCACGGCCTTGCCCAATCAGGTGCATCGCTGCCAGCGCTACCGCAGGCGCCGTGTTACGACCAAAGGGTTCCAGCATGATCTCCTGCGCGCGCACCTTAATTTGGTTCAACTGCTCATCGACGATGAACTTGTGTTCCTTGTTGCAAACAACGATAGGCGCCTCAATACCCGGCAACTTTAAGCGCGCTAACGTTTGTTGGAACAACGTCCGCTCACCAGTCAAGGCATGAAACTGCTTAGGGAACTGTTTACGTGACAACGGCCAGAGGCGTGTGCCACTGCCGCCCGACAAGATCAATGGAACCATAGCGCTCTCCCAGTACTTATTCGATTATCGTTCTCGCGCAACAGCACTTGAACGTACAAAGTAATCTCGTGGCACACGCTTAATGACTGAGATCGACTACAACTTGTACTGTTACGAAGCCCAGTTAAGACAATGAGTTACCAGCAAATCCCTTCAAGCCCATCCGCACTTGAAGTCTGCATAAAGCCAACTAGATCGATAACGTGTTTATCTTTATTGGGTTCATTAACCAAGGCGGCGAACTGCGGATCGCCGTTACCTAATACCAACACTTCGGAGTCAGCTATTAGTTGCTGCAAGTCGGTATGCAACAATGAGGAAACATGAGGGATTTTTGATTCGATATATTCTTTGTTAGCACCAAACACACGCGCATACTCAACATTCTCGTCGTAGATGCGCAGTTCGTAGCCTTTACCGATCAGCTTTTCGGCCAACTCGACTAATGGACTTTCACGCAAGTCATCAGTACCTGCTTTGAAACTAAGCCCAAGCAGACCAATACGCCGTTTACCCTGACTTGCTATCAAGTCAAAGGCACGCTCTATCTGCTTGCTATTACTATCCATAATACCGGCGAGCATCGGATGAGGTACATCCAACTGGCCAGCCCGATAGGTCAAGGCACGCACGTCTTTGGGCAAGCAGGAGCCGCCGAACGCAAACCCAGGCTTCATGTAATAGGCGGAAATGTTCAGCTTGTGATCCTGGCAGACGATATTCATCACTTCGCGCCCGTCTACCCCGCAGGCCTTGGCGATAGAGCCAATCTCATTGGCAAAGGTCACCTTGGCAGCATGCCAGACGTTGCAGGTGTATTTGATCATTTCCGCTACCGCAATGGTTCTGCGGAAGATAGGCGCATCAAGCTCCTGATACAGCGCTTCAAGCTCATCACCGGAGGCTGTATCCAGCTCACCAATCACCGTCATCGCCGGGAAATCGTAGTCCTTGATGGCCGTGCTTTCGCGCAGAAACTCTGGATTAACCGCCACGCCAAAATCAATACCAGCCTTCTTGCCTGAGGTCTCTTCCAGAGCAGGGATTACAACGTTGGTAACAGTGCCAGGTAAGACGGTACTGCGGATAACGACAGTATGGCGCTGCGTTTTGTCGCGCAGGACTTGGCCAATCTCGCGGCATACCGCATCCATATAAACCAGATCCAGATCGCCGTTTCGCTTACTCGGCGTCCCGACGCAGACCATAGACAGAGTAGAGTTGAGTACCGCTTCCTGCACGTCGGTACTACCGCGCAAAAGACCCGCCTGCACACCAGCCTGCAGCAATTCGCCCAGCCCTGGCTCTACAATCGGAGATTTACCCTGATTGATCAGATCAATCTTGGTTTGTGATACATCAACGCCAATAACATTGTGGCCACGGGACGACAAGCAGCCGGCACATACAGCACCCACATAGCCCAATCCAAAGATACTAATTTGCATGTTCGATCACTCCATAGCTTAACGAATACGTGGCAAGTTAACACTTGCGCCCCCAACTTCCGTGTTGGTTTTATTATGCAAACCGGGTTCAATTTTTTTTACGAGCCTGGGTGAGTGGCTCTTTCGTTGCGAAAAACAATGCCTTCAAATGTTTTGTTATGCAAGCCAGATCACAAAAACGGACATTGTTTTTATCTATAACTCGTTAAAACCGCTACAGAAATTTGGCGTCATAATTAAAGCGCTTGCTAAGACTCTGAATTAATTAAAATAAAAAACAGGACCAGCCTGATAACGAGACACAAAGCAAGCATGACCATACATACCTCATGAACCAAAAAAAACCCCGACGCATAGCGCCGGGGCTTTTTTTGACCATAGAGTCAGCTATATTCAGCTTAACTAGAGCTCTGGTTGGTCGATTAAGCGCCAATAAGGTCCCTTAATACGTAATGCAAAATGCCTCCCGCCTTGAAGTAATCAATCTCGTTACCGGTATCAATACGGCACAACACCTCGAAATTGACCTTGTCGCCCTTGCTGGTGGTTGCCACCACCTTGAGGGTCTGGCCCGGCTTCAAATCGTCATCGATACCTTCAATGTCGATCAGCTCGTGACCATCCAGCCCCAGGTTAGCGACACTCTGCCCATCCTTGAACTGCAGCGGCAACATGCCCATACCAACCAGGTTGGAGCGGTGAATACGCTCAAAGCTTTCTGCCAGCACAGCCTTGACGCCCAGCAGATTGGTACCCTTGGCGGCCCAGTCGCGGCTGGAGCCAGTGCCGTACTCCTTACCCGCCAGCACGACCAATGGCGTGCCATCCTGCTGATACCGCATGGCCGCATCGTAGATCGACATCCGCTCGCCGCTCGGCGTATGAATGGTCTCACCGCCTTCTTCGCCGCCCAGCATGCGGTTACGAATGCGGATATTGGCAAAGGTGCCGCGCATCATTACTTCATGATTACCGCGCCGGGAGCCATACGAGTTGAAGTCCTCTGGCTTCACGCCAAGGCTTTGCAGGTATTCACCAGCCGGTGAGCTGGCTTTGATGTTGCCTGCTGGCGAGATATGGTCAGTGGTAATGGAATCACCAAACACCGCCAGCACGCGCGCCTGATCGACGTTAACCAATGGCTTTAATGGCTGGTCAATCTCATCAAAGTACGGTGGATTCTTCACGTAGGTGGAATCATCCTGCCAGGCGTAGGTTTTACCTTCGCTGATCTTGATGGACTGCCAATGTTCGTCGCCGCTAAACACATCGGCGTAGCGCGAGCGGAACATGCCATCTTCAACCAGTGCCACCGCCTCGGCGATCTCAGCGTTGCTTGGCCAGATATCCTTGAGAAACACCGGCTTGTTGTCGGCATCCAGCCCCAGCGGCTCCTCGGTCAGATTCAGCCGTGTGTTACCGGCCAGTGCATAGGCTACAACCAGCGGCGGCGATGCCAACCAGTTGGCTTTCACCTGGGGATGCACGCGACCTTCAAAGTTGCGATTGCCCGAGAGCACGGCGGAAACCACCAGGTCGTTCTCGCTAACGGCGTGGGCGATCTCATCCGGTAATGGTCCCGAGTTACCAATACAGGTGGTGCAGCCATAACCCACCAGATTAAAGCCAAGCTGATCCAGATAATTAGTCAGCCCCGCTTTGTCCAGATAGTCGGTGACAACTTTAGAGCCCGGCGCCAATGATGACTTGACCCAAGGCTTGCGCATCAAGCCGCGCTCAATCGCCTTTTTGGCGACCAAACCGGCAGCCATCATGACACTGGGGTTGGAGGTATTGGTGCAGGAGGTAATCGCCGCGATCACCACCGCGCCGTGGCTCATCACGTACTCTTTGCCATCCACCATAATAGCGGCCTCGGCGTTTTGTGCGCCAACGGCGGTACCGCCACCGCCTTCACCTTCCAGGCGCGCTTGTTCCTGGTCTGCCGGGGCTACCTGCAGCGCCAGCAGATCGTCAAAGGCGCTGGGAATATCCGGCAAGGCGACCCTATCCTGCGGCCGCTTGGGCCCGGCCAGACTGGCAACCACTTCGCCCATGTCCAGGTGCAGGCTATCAGTAAAGGCAGGCTCATCGCCCGCGTCACGCCATAAGCCCTGCGCCTTGCTGTAAGCCTCGACACGTGCGATCACCTCATCAGGGCGACCGCTCAGGCGCATGTAATTGAGTGTCTCTTCGTCAATCGGGAAGAAGCCGCAGGTCGCACCATACTCCGGTGCCATGTTGGCAATGGTGGCACGGTCAGCCAATGGCAAATCAGCCAAGCCATCACCATAAAATTCAACAAATTTACCGACCACACCTTTCTTGCGCAGCATCTGCGTGACCGTCAGAACCAGATCGGTCGCCGTCATACCCTCGGGTAATTTACCCGTCAACTTGAAGCCGATAACTTCAGGGATCAACATTGAAACTGGCTGGCCCAGCATGGCTGCCTCCGCCTCAATACCGCCGACGCCCCAACCCAGCACACCCAAACCATTAACCATGGTGGTGTGTGAGTCGGTACCAACCAGGGTGTCAGGGTAAGCCCATAGCTTTCCGTCAACCTCTGCCGCCCAAACACTCTGCGCCAGATACTCAAGGTTAACCTGGTGGCAAATACCGGTGCCCGGCGGCACCACACGGAAATTATCAAAAGCCGTTTGGCCCCAGCGCAGAAAGGCGTAGCGCTCGCCATTACGCTGCATCTCAATCTCGACGTTCTCGTGGAAAGCATCATCGGTGGCAAAGTTATCAACCATCACCGAGTGATCAATCACCAAATCAACCGGTGAAAGTGGGTTGATTTGCTGCGGGTCGCCGCCAGCCTTGGCCACAGCGTCACGCATGGCAGCCAGATCGACCACGGCTGGCACCCCGGTAAAGTCCTGCATCAGAACGCGCGCTGGACGATATTGAATTTCGCGGTCAGAATGCCGAGCCTTGAGCCAATCCGCCATCGCCTGAATGTCGTCGCGGGTTACCGTTTCACCATCTTCATTACGCAGCAGATTTTCCAGCAATACCTTGAGTGATTTGGGAAGCTTATCGATCCCCTTCAATTGGTCTGCCGCTTTGCCAAGTGAATGAAAGTGGTATGTCTTGCCGCCGACATCCAGTGTGGAGTGCGTCTTCAAGCTATTGACTACAGACATTAAGATTTTCTCCTATCGGCCGATTAACTAGCCATCGGCACTTGATTGACCATACTTCTCTGAAAGCTTAGTTACACTTTTAGCTATCGCAGTACCGAATTGCAGCTATCGTTAAGGGCACAGGGCCATTATTAGAACTAATTACGTTGTAAAGCGGTTTTCACCGTACTGATGAATATCGAAGCCTGCAACCGGCGATCAAACACCACCACGTGCAAGCTGTTAACAGAGCATAGACAACAAAATGGGTGAATTACTCCCACCCAGAGCATCCAAGGACGCTTACATGCGTAACAACCAACCTGTCACCCAGCGAGAGCGCACCTTCCCTGAAGAGCAGCGCCTGATCTCCACCACCAATCTCAAAGGCATCATCACCTACTGTAATGATGCTTTCGTCAACATCAGCGGCTTCGAGCGCGAAGAGCTGATCGGCAGCCCGCACAACCTGGTACGGCACCCGGACACCCCAGCTGCGGTCTTCGGCCATATGTGGGGAGACCTGAAAAAAGGTCAGGCCTGGATGGGGATCGTGAAGAATCGTTGCAAGAACGGCGATTACTATTGGGTTAATGCCTTCGTTACGCCTATTTATGAGCACGGCGACATTCAGGGCTTTGAATCAGTGCGGGTCAAGACAACCGCAGGCCAGGTGCAACGTGCGGAGGCACTCTACAAACGCCTGAACGCAGGAAAAAAAGCGGTTCCTGCCGATTGGTCAGGAATAATGTTGCATGTCATCCCCAGCGCCCTGATGCTGGCCATCGGCGCCGGGGCAGGTGCAGCGCTCGGTATGCCAGGGGCTGCCTTGGGGCTGGTGCTTGGCTTGCCCGCTGGCCTTGGCCTCAAAGCTCTGCTGGACCAGCGCCTCAATCGCATTGTCGGCGCAGCAAGCAGCAGTATCACTGACCCTCTGCTCGCCCAAATGTATACGCCTTTCCAAGGCGCGCTCGGCCAGATCGAAATGGCCATTCACAGCCAGCAAGCTCGGCTGCAAACCTGCCTGACCCGGCTTGCCGACAGTGCCGAACAGTTGACGCGACAGGCAGGCGAATCCAGCAAGCTGGCAGCGCAAAGCAGTGAAGGCCTCTCGCAACAACGCAATGAGACAGATCTGGTCGCCGCAGCCATCAACCAGATGGCCGCTGCCACCCAGGAAGTGTCGGGCAATGTACAAAGCACGGCCAGCGCAACACGCGAAGCCATTGACCTGGTAATGCATGGCAAGACCGTTGCCGGCAGTGCACGGCAAGCGATTGAAAGCCTCTCAGCCTCCGTTAACGCCGCGTCTACTGTAGCCGACAAGCTTGCCTCTGACGCACGCGAAATAGGCACTGTCGTCGACGTAATTAAAGGCATCGCCGAACAGACCAACCTGCTGGCCCTGAACGCAGCGATTGAAGCGGCCCGAGCAGGCGAACAAGGCCGTGGGTTTGCCGTGGTCGCCGATGAAGTACGCGCACTGGCCAGCCGCACAGCGCAATCCACCGAGCAGATTCACTCGCTGATCGCCAACCTGCAACAGGCAGCCCAGGGCACCGTCGAAAGTATGCGCGCAGGCAACGAGCAAGCCGATCGCGGCGTTGCGCAGGTCATCGAAGCTGACGATGCACTGGAAGGCATCCGCCTGGCGGTCGAGCGCATCAATGATATGGCCGGTCAAATCGCCAGCGCTGCAGAGGAACAAAGCAGTGTCGCAGAGGAGATCAACCGCAACGTCACCAATATCGCAAGCCTGGCTGACACCACCTCAAATGAAGCGCTGCGCAGCGCAGACCTCAGCAGCGAACTGGCCGCCACCGCGCAGCAGCAGGTTAACCTGGTTGAACGCTTTAATCGACGATAAAGCCAAACTGGCGCGCAATCCCGCGCCGGTAGTAATGACCAGCCGAAAGAAGAGCAGGCTCTACTGCTTTTCGTCAGATATAGAACGCTGATTGCCAGACAGACCGCCCCCGGTCCTCAGTTTAATAGGTAGCCGGATTAAACAGGCGACAGCACCAGACCAAGGATATTCCCCCGCCCCCATGCAGCAATGATAAACTCGCAAACTTTGCACCTGTATCAAGGACATCGTTATGTGCGGAATTGTTGGCGCTATTGCTCATCGAGACATTACCCCCATCCTGCTTGAAGGTCTGCGCCGTCTGGAGTATCGAGGCTACGATTCCGCCGGTGTCGCGGTGCTTAGCGACAGCCAGCAGCTGCAGCGCGTACGCGCAGTGGGCAAGGTAATCGAGCTGGAAAAGGCGCTCGCCGCCACCCCAGCCGCAGGTCACATGGGTATCGCTCACACCCGCTGGGCCACCCACGGCAAACCCGCCGAGCATAACGCCCACCCGCACCTGTCCGCCGGACTGGCTGTGGTACATAACGGCATTATCGAAAATCACTCGCCACTGCGCAAAAAGCTGATCGAGCTAGGCTATGTATTCACCTCAGAAACGGATACCGAGGTAGTAGCCCACCTGCTAGCCCATCACTACCGCCAAAGCCAGGACATGCTGACCGCCTTCCGCGCCACCCTGGATGAAATCCACGGCGCCTATGCACTGGCCGTCATCCATGAAGCCGAACCCAATACCCTGTATTGCTCGCGCATGGGCAGCCCTCTGGTTATTGGTGAAGGCAGCGGCGAGCGGTATCTGGCATCCGATCCGCTCGCCCTGCTGCAGGTCACAGACCGCTTCCGCTATCTGGAAGAAGGCGACTACGCCCGTATCAGCCTGGACCAGTGCGACGTATGGGACCGCAACAAACAATTGGTCGAGCGGCCCATCACGCGTTACGAGCATGCCGCACATAGCCTGGACAAGGGTGAATACCGTCACTTCATGCTCAAGGAAATCTTCGAGCAGCCGCAAGCCATCCGCGATACGCTGGCTGGCACCCTGGGCGATGACCATGTGCTGACCGCCATACTCGGGCCCGATGCTGAAACCCGTCTGAACGATATCGCCAACATTCATATTGTGGCCTGCGGCACCAGCTACCACGCAGGGCTAGTCGCACGCTACTGGATAGAGGCGCAGGCGGGCATTCCCTGCCAGGTCGAGGTCGCCAGCGAATACCGCTATCGCACGGTAGTGGTGCCCGCCAACACCCTGCTGATCACCATTTCGCAGTCCGGTGAGACCGCCGATACCCTGGCAGCCTTGCGCTATGCCAAAGACCAGGGCTACCTCGCTACCCTCGCCATCTGCAACGTAGCAGGCAGCTCACTGGTGCGCGAAGCCGACTGGCGTCTGCTGACGCACGCAGGGCCGGAAATTGGCGTTGCATCGACCAAAGCCTTCACTACCCAGTTGGTCGCCCTACTCTGGCTAACCACGGCCCTGGCCCAGGCACGCGGCAAACAGGAATTTGTCGCCCGCAATGTCAATGCCCTGCGCGATCTACCCGCCATGGTGGAGCAGGTACTGACACTGGAACCCGCAATCACCGCATTGGCCCAGCGCTTTGCCAACAAGCATCACGCCCTATTCCTTGGCCGTGGCACCCACTATCCCATCGCGATGGAAGGTGCGCTCAAGCTGAAAGAAATTTCCTATATTCACGCTGAAGCCTACGCCGCTGGCGAGCTCAAGCACGGGCCACTGGCTCTGGTTGATGACGACATGCCAGTCGTCAGCGTCGCGCCCAGTGACAGCCTGCTGGAGAAACTCAAGTCCAACCTGGAAGAGGTCCGTGCACGCGGCGGTCAGCTGATCAATTTCGCCTGCGAAACCATAGAGCCGACCTCAGACGATACGGTCCAAACCATCAGCCTGCCCTGGGTCGAAGAATGCGTATCGCCGATACTCTATACTTTGCCACTGCAGCTCCTCAGCTACCATGTGGCTCTGGTGAAGGGCACGGACGTCGATAAACCACGCAACCTGGCCAAGTCGGTAACGGTTGAGTAACGCTAGCGCCCAGCAGCAGGCACTGACGCAAGCCAGACAGACAGAGGCGGAGAACTGATGGATACCAATAAAACCATTCTGGTAACCGGCGGCGCCGGCTATATCGGCTCACACACCTGCATCAAGCTGCTGGAAGCGGGCTACACCGTCGTGGTGCTGGACAACTTCAGCAATAGCTCCCCAGAAGCGCTGCGCAGGGTCGAAGACATTACCGGCAAAATCACTACTCTGGTTCAGGGTGACATCAACGACCTGCCACTACTCAACCAGCTGTTCAGTGATCATGCCATCGATGCGGTCATTCACTTTGCCGGGTTAAAAGCGGTCGGCGAGTCGGTCGCCGAGCCGCTGCGCTACTACCACAACAACGTGACCGGCACCCTGACGCTATGCCGCGCCATGCAGGCAGCAGGTATCAACAAGCTGGTGTTCAGCTCGTCTGCTACGGTATACGGCGATCCTGCGTCCTTACCTATTCGTGAAGACTTTCCGACCAGCGCGACCAACCCTTATGGCCGCTCTAAACTGATTATTGAAGAGATTCTGCGCGACCTGCACCACAGCGCGCCAAACTGGGACATTGCCCTACTGCGTTACTTCAACCCGGTGGGCGCTCACCCCAGCGGACGCATTGGTGAAGACCCGGCAGACATTCCAAATAACCTGCTGCCCTATATTGCCCAGGTAGCGGTGGGTCGGCGTGAGTATCTGAGTGTGTTTGGTGGTGACTACGACACTATCGACGGCACCGGTGTACGCGACTATATCCATGTTATGGACCTGGCAGACGGCCACGTTCGCGCCCTCGAATGGCTGGAGCGCGAGCAGGGTATCCAGGCCTTCAACCTGGGGACCGGAACGGGCTACTCGGTTCTGCAAATGCTCAAAGCCTTTGAGCAAGCCTGCGGCAAGGAGCTGCCCTATAAACTGGTAGAAAGACGCGCCGGAGACGTAGCAAGTTGTTATGCCGACCCGGCAATGGCCGCAGAGGTACTGGGCTGGTCAGCCGAACTCGGTCTTGAAGCCATGTGTGCCGACGCCTGGCGCTGGCAGCAGCAGAACCCCGATGGCTACCGTTAAACGCGCCTGAAAGCCGAAAGCGCGCGCCAGCAAACGCAAAAAGGCCACGACATGTCGTGGCCTTTTGTTTGCTCAATGCAGAGCGCTATCATCTTAACTATTGGCAAAATGCTCCAGCGCTGGGCCAGCCAACCGATAACCAACCCATTCATCCTGCGGCTTTGCGCCAATGGATTGATAAAAGTTGATCGCAGGCTCATTCCAATCAAGCACACTCCATTCAAAACGCCCACATTGCTTAGCTACCGCGATCTTCGCCAGGTGCTTTAGCAGCGCCTTACCCGCACCCACACCTCTGTATTCAGGCGAAACGTATAAATCTTCCAGGTACAGGCCATTCTTGCCAAGCCATGTTGAGTAATTAAAAAAGTAAACCGCATAACCGATAGGCTGGTTATTGCTGCTACAAATCACGGCATGCGTCGGTGAGTCTTGAGCAAACAATGATTTTTTTATATCGGCTTCAGTCGCAATGACTTCATGCTCAGCTTTTTCATAAATGGCAAGTTCTGTAACAAACCGCAGAATCAACGCTGAATCGTCAATCGTTGCTTCTCTAATATCAACACTTGGCACTTGGCACCCCAATTAACAGTGACTATAAATACGAACGATCAACCCTGGCGCTGCTCGTAAATCAGATCGACGATACCATGTCCAGGCTGATAGCCCTGTACGGTGCTCAGCAACAATGCACGTACATCATCATAGGCATCGGTATTAACCGCCTTATGCATAGCATCCAGCACCGCACGTAACTCGCTCCAGGCCACAAAATCCTCGTTAGCACGGTGGATTTTCGGGTGCGCAGTCGGAGATGGGTTATCCCCCAGCAGCAGCTCCTCGTAGAGCTTTTCGCCTGGCCGCAGCCCCGTGTAAGTCATCGCAATATCGCCGTTGGGATTGATCTCGTCACGTATGCTCATACCCGACAACATCACCATCTTGCGGGCCAGCTCAACAATAGCCACCGGCTCACCCATATCCAGCACAAAGACGTCGCCACCCTGCCCCATCGAACCTGCCTGTACTACCAGCTGAGCCGCCTCAGGGATCGTCATGAAGTAGCGCGTAATATCAGGATGGGTAATGGTAATCGGCCCCCCGCGCGCAATCTGCGAACGAAACAGCGGAATCACCGAACCCGATGAACCCAGCACATTGCCAAAGCGCACCATGGTAAAACGCGTGCGATTAACCGAGCGAATACGGCTCTCGTCGCCCCACAAATTCGGCGCCTGTTCAGCGCTCAGCGCTTGCAAGACCATCTCTGCCAGGCGCTTGGTTGCGCCCATCACATTAGTCGGCCGAACCGCCTTGTCAGTGGAGATCAACACGCAGTTCTGAACCTGGCAGCGGATGGCTGCCTGCGCCACTTTTAGCGTGCCAAATACATTATTCATGATGCCTTCAGCCACGTTGTGCTCAACCATCGGCACGTGCTTGTAAGCAGCCGCGTGATAGACCGTGTTAACGCCCCAGGCAGACATGGTGTCTTCCAACCGCACACCATTGCGTACCGACCCCAGAATCGGCACTAGGAGCACATCCAGCTCGTTCGCACGAATCCAGCCCTGCAACTCGCTATGAATGGCGTACAGGCCATATTCGTTATGCTCAAACAAAATCAGCTTGCGGGGTGAGGCGTTGATAATCTGCCGGCACAGCTCACTACCGATAGAGCCACCTGCGCCAGTGACCATTACCACCTGGTCACGAATACAGAATTCCAGCAGCTCGTCTGCGGGTGCGACGGGGTCACGGCCCAACAGGTCAGCCACGTCGATTTCCTGCAGATCGTCTACTTTCACCTTGCCACTCGCAATGTCCATAATGCCGGGGATACTGCGCACGTGTAGCGGGAAGGGTGCCAACCGGTTCAGGATTTTCTGCCGCGTCGAGCGCGAGGCCGAGGGCACCGCCAACAGAATCTGCTGCACGCCCGTCTCCGCCATCATGCGCCCCACCTGATTGGACGAGTAAACAGTCAGGCCCGCAATCATCCGCCCTTCCAGGCTTGGATCATCATCAACAAAGGCCCGGGGTTTGAGCGTACGCCCAACACGCAAAGACGCCAGCAACTGATTGCCCGCTTCCCCGGCACCAAAGATGGCCACGGGCATACCGCTGTCATCCTCCCGGTTGGCAGCCTTGGCACCTACGCCGCCGCCAATAAGCCAGTCACCCATAAAGTACTCGCGCGCAGCAAGACGCAGCCCGCCAATAAACAGCAGGCTTAACGACCAGTAAGAAAACATCGCCGCACGCGGAAAGAGCACCTGCCAGCCGTTATCGCGGCCAATCAGCACAGCCACAGCCAATGCGGCAAAAGCCAGGGTCACAGCCTTGAAAATATCGATCAGCGCCTGGTTGCCAAAATGGCGCATCACCGCCCGATACATCCCCGTCTTGATATAGATAGGCAATGCCAGTAACGGTGCCAACACAAACAACCACAGCTGCTCAGTCGAGGGAAATAGCCAATCCTCTTCTCCGCCCAGGCGCAGGAATAGCGATAACCAGAGAGCGCTCCAAATGAGGATGATATCCACGGTAATTTGAAGAATGCGCTTTTGCGCATAACTCAAACCAATCAAGCGCTCCTTGAACATTTAACTCTCCACCAGGCCAAAAACAGCTTGGCATTATAAAGAATAGAACAGGGCGCAGGGGCGCTATCTGCTTGCGCCCTGAAAAGTCTTTGATGCCCGTCTCAAACGGCGTTACTGAGCAGAGATCTGGGCAACCAACTCGTCCGTTTTCTCCTGCATCAGGGCCGCGTCGGCACGGCTTTCCACATTCAGACGGATAACCGGCTCGGTATTAGAGGCACGCAGGTTAAAGCGCCACTCGGCAAACGCGACACTCAAGCCATCCACATGTTCTATGCTCAAGGCCTTCTCTGCATACAGCGACTCAATACGCGCCAATACCGCTGGGGCATCAGAGACCGTCAAATTGATCTCACCCGATGAAGGATAGGCGGCAATGCGCTCGCGCACCAACTCAGACAGGGATTTGCCCTTGCGGCAGACCAACTCGGCCACCAGCAGCCAAGGAATCATGCCACTGTCACAGTAGGCAAAATCGCGGAAGTAATGGTGCGCACTCATTTCGCCACCATAGGCTGCGTCTTCTTTACGCATGCGCTCCTTGATGAACGCGTGCCCGGCCTTGGTCTGCACGGCAACACCACCGTACTGCTCAACCAGATCAATAGTGTTCCACACCAGGCGAGGGTCATGCACAACGCGCGCGCCAGCCTCTTTCTGCATAAAGGCTTCGGCCAACAGGCCAACAATGTAATACCCCTCAATGAACTCGCCGTGCTCGTCAAACAGAAAGCAGCGATCAAAGTCGCCATCCCAGGCGATACCCATATCAGCGCCATGTTGCTTCACCGCGTCGCCGGTTAGCGCACGATTTTCCAACAACATCGGGTTGGGAATGCCATTCGGGAAGCTACTGTCCGGCTCATGGCAGATCTTGATCAACTCTACCGGCATACCCGCTTGCTTGATCGCCTTCTCCAGCGCATCGACCGCCGGACCGGCAGCGCCATTTCCGGCATTCACCACCAACCGTAGTGGCGTAAACAGCGCAGGCTCGATGTAGCCCATCAAGTGCTCAATGTAGGCATCGCGCAGATCCAGTCGCTCGTACTTACCGCGTTTGTCAGCGGGAACGCTAGCGTCCACACCATCAACCAACGTAAAAGACATGGACTCCGCCAGCGCACGAATATCCGCCAGCCCGGTATCTGCCGAGATGGGCCGAGAGCCTTCGCGCACCATCTTAAAACCGTTGTAATCAATCGGGTTATGCGAGGCCGTCACCTCAATGCCGCCATCCACACCCAGATGGAAAGTCGCGAAATAAACCTCCTCGGTGCCCACCATGCCGAGATCAAGCACATCGACGCCCTCATCGCGCAGCCCGTTAGCCAGGGCCGCTTTAAGGCCCGCCGTGCTCTCACGTATATCGCCACCCAACACAATACTGGTGGGTTTAAGCCACTGCGCAAAGGCGCGGGCAATACGGTACGCGATATTTTCATCCAGCTGAGTGCCCAGCTGACCGCGAATATCATAAGCCTTGAAACAGGTAATGTCGGACATGAGTTTTCCCTGAAAGAGTTAGCCAAGCCGATCGGGCCTGCTGGGCTATAGCGATAAAACGGGTAGCACGCAATCAGGCAGCAGGTCGCTCGATTCGGGGCCTGACAGTGCGTGACTTAACCCATGATACGAGCCAGCAGCCCGGTGGTAGAAGAATCGGCATTATTGATTTCGGCGCTATCGCCGCGAATATAGTCGAGCGTGTCCATGGCGATACGTTTACCCATCTCGACACCCCACTGGTCAAAGGGATTGATATCCCAGATAACCGACTGCACAAACACCTTGTGTTCATACAGCGCAATCAGAGCGCCAAGGCTGTAGGGCGTCAACTCGTCCAGCAACAAGGTCGAGCTGGGCTGATTACCACGATAGCGCTGGTTCAGCGGTAACTGCTCTGCGCCCTCGACGGCCGCATCACCCAATGCCAGCAAACGCGATTGCGCAAGGCAGTTGGCCAAGGCCAGTTCGTGCTGCGCAACCAATTGGGTTGCAGACGCATGGTGCTGCTCTTCCAAATAACGCTTGGCCGGCACAATAAAATCACAGGTCACCGCCTCAGTGCCCTGGTGCAGCAACTGATAAAACGCGTGCTGCGCGTTAGGGCCCACGTTGCCCCATACAATCGGGCAGGTAGCGTAGTCGACCGTTTCACCGGCCAGGTTCACGCTCTTGCCGTTGGATTCCATCTCCAGCTGCTCAAAGTAATCGGGCAGCGCCTGCAAGCGACCGTCATACGGCAAGATCGCGTGCGCATTAATATCCATCACGTTGGTGTTCCACACCCCAACCATGCCCAGCAAAACGGGCAGATTGTCAGCAAAAGGCGCTTGCTGAAAGTGCTGATCCATCGCGTGCGCACCGGCCAGGAGTTCACGGAACGCCTGCATACCAATCGCCAAAGCGACCGGCAAACCAATCGCCGACCAGAGCGAGTAGCGTCCGCCCACCCAGTCCCAAAGTTGCATCTGATTAGGCGGCGCAATGCCCCACTCGGTCATCTTGTTCGCCGCAGCGGAAACGCCGAGAAAGTGACAGCCAAGTAAACCGGGACGCTCGCCCATCTCGCGCTCAAGCCAATGCCGCGCGGTCGCCGCATTACTCAAGGTATCGATGGTGGAAAACGACTTGGAAGAGATAATAAACAGCGTGGAATGCGCACTAAGGCCGCCCAGCAACTGCGATAGCTGACTACCATCCATCGTGGAGGCAAAATGCACATGCAGCGGCGATTTGCCGGGCAAACACCAATCGGTCAATGCCTCGGAAACCATCAGCGGGCCAAGGTCCGAGCCGCCAACGCCAATGTTTACCACGTCGGTGATGACCTCACCGGTCACGCCGCGCCACTGGCCCGAGCGTACCTGCTGCACCACTTGCTCCATACGTGCCAGTTGCGCGTGGACCAACGCCGCCACATCTTCGCCATTGACCGAACACTCAGCCCCGGCTGGCAAACGCAGCGCCCAGTGCATGGCCGCACGCTGCTCACTCTGGTTAACCACCGCGCCAGAAAACAGTGACTGAATA
The DNA here is from genome assembly GCF_014077575.1 of Pseudomonas sp. 5Ae-yellow. Lineage (NCBI taxonomy): Bacteria > Pseudomonadati > Pseudomonadota > Gammaproteobacteria > Pseudomonadales > Pseudomonadaceae > Pseudomonas > Pseudomonas sp. 5Ae-yellow. The sequence goes on from NZ_JACGWE010000014.1 coordinate 98,385, forward strand.
CGCTCTTGCAGCTTTTGCTCATGGGCCAGATCGAGCAAACAATCCAGCGTCTTCTGCCCCAAACGCTGCTTGGAGAAATCGAACAAAATGGGACCAAACTCGCGGTGCAGCTGAGCAAACCGCTGCGGATCATCAGCAAAGAGACCGGCAAGATGTTTATCGCGCATGGTATCGCCGTGGGCCATCAGTGCCTGCCAGGCCTCACTATTGCGTCTGGACTCGTGCATTGCTCAGCGCCTCCCTATGCCAAGGTAATCAAACCCACTTTGCTTCATGAAGTCCGGGTCCCATACGTTACGGCCGTCCAGCAGCAACGGGTGCGCCATACTCATCTTCAGGCGGAACAAATCCGGGCTCCAGTAAGCCTTCCACTCGGTCACCAACATCAAGGCGTCAGCGCCGGCAGCAGCCTCGTAGGGATCGTCGTGCAATACCAGATCATCACGCTCACCAGCCCACTCACGCAGCACGCCCAAGGCCCGGGGATCATGCACATGCACCTCAACGCCTTGCGCCCACAGCGCCTCCATCAGTTTCAGCGCGGGTGAGTTATCAATACGGGAGGTTTCCGGCTTGAACGACACCCCCCAAATGGCTACGCGCCGACCGCGCAGATTAGTGCCGTAGTGCTGCCATAGTTTGCGAAACAACACTTCCTTCTGTCGCTCGTTAATACGCAGCACCTCGTCCAGCAACTGCGGCTGCATACCACTGCCCTGCAGGGTAGTCGCCAGGCTCATCACGTCACGCGAGAAGCTCAGCCCACCAAAGCCACAACCGGGGTACAAATAAGCGTCGCCGATGCGCTTGTCGGCACCCATGCCCTGACGCACCCGCTCAATATCAACCTGCAGCGTATCGGCCAGATTCGCCATGTCATTCATATAACTCAAACGCGTCGCCAGCATGCCGGTAATGGCCAGCTTGGAAAACTCGGCTTCGCGTGAACTCATCACCATGACGGCATCACGGCGGCGATTAAACGGACGTAACAACTCAGCCACCAGGTTCTGCGCCCAAAGATGCTCAGACCCCAGCAGCCAACTATCTGCACGCATAAAACTCTGCAGCGCGTTACCTTCGATCAACAAATCCGGCAAGCTGACCACTGCACAATCGGTATCCGACAGCTCCGCTCGCGCGCTCAGCGCCTGCTGCAAGCTATCACTGGTCCCCACCGCGAAGGTCGACTGATTCACTACCAACCAGGGCTGCACGCGATCAGTCGGGAGCGCCGTGACCACCGCATGCGCCAACTCAAGCGCGTCCGGGCTCAGCGCTAACCAGACAACCGAACTTGCCTGATGTGGCGGTGTTTGCATGGTGCAGAGCAATAAACGACCTGACTCGGCCTGCTCCGCCATCATCTCCGCCAGACCAGGCTCACGAAACGGGCACGCGCCCTGCGCCAACTGCATGGCCACATTGCCCTCAGGCACGTGTAGCTGCACGTTATTACCGGATGACGCTAACGCCGTGGCTGCCACCAGCGCGCACAGAGTATCGCCATAAACATCCAGGTGCATGACTAGCTCCCTATGTCTTGCTCAGGATTGATAACGCGTCAATAACGCCTTGAAATCACCACCCAGTTGCGGGTGATTCAGGCCATAGGCCAAGGTCGCCTCCAGGTAACCCAGCTTGCTGCCGCAATCGTAAGAGCGGCCACGAATACGATAAGCCTCAACGCCGCTGCCGCTCATCAAGGTTGCAATCGCATCGGTCAACTGAATTTCACCGCCAGCACCGGGCTTGGTTTTAGCCAGCAGGTCAAAGATTTCAAACGGCAAAACATAACGCCCGACGATCGCGAGGTTAGAGGGCGCATCGGAACGCGCAGGCTTTTCTACCACGTTGCTCATCGGCGCATGCTTGCCCTGACGCAATTCAGTGCCGTTTAAATCCACCACCCCATATTGGTGCACGCGATCATAAGGAACAGGCTCAACCATAATCTGCGCCTGACCGCTCTGTGCGTAACGCGAGGTCATCAGATTAAGGTCGCTCATATCACCCGACTGCTCCACCAGCACATCCGGCAACAACACAGCAAAAGGCGCATCACCCACCACGGGCCGCGCGCAATACACCGCGTGCCCCAACCCCAGCGCCTTGCCCTGGCGCACCGCAGTCACCTTGAGCGAAGGCGGCGCTATATCGTGCAGGATTTGCAGCAGTTCATCCTTGCCGCGCCGCTCTAACTCGGCCTCTAGCTCGTAGTTCACATCAAAGTGATCTTCAATCGCCTTCTTACTGGAATGGGTAACCAGCACAATTTCATTGATGCCGGCAGCTAGCGCCTCCTCCACCACATACTGAATCACCGGCTTGTCTACCACAGTGACCATTTCCTTGGGGATCGCCTTGCTGGCGGGCAGAAAACGCGTACCGAGACCCGCAACGGGTAAAACAGCTTTGGTAACTTTCACAGTAACTCCTGAATATCAACGTCCTGTTTCTAAGACGGGGCTCTGAACAAAAGAGTTCAAGACTCGTGCCATCGCTCTACTGAAATAGTGAGCTGCACTATCTACCTAACCGCATTGTACCAGTCGCCCACATGCCTATTGATCGCTACATGGCAAAAGAAGGGGGCCTCGGCGTTTGCGTCACGCTGTGTTTTACGTCTCGAACCAATTGCGGGATTTCGTGCACCAGATAATCCCAGAAACGGTCATCGGCAACGGTGCCAGCGACCAGTTTGGTCGGCAGGAACCGCTGCATTTCGGCGCGGAAATCCTTTTTTGTCTGCTTATCCTGCGTGAGCGACGCTGCACGCCCCTCAGCCTTGTCGAGAAAAACGCCAGGCTCACATTGGTGATCTTTCAGCTTTGCAGGAATTAGTTCCAACGCGGGTTTGACGCCCTGCTGTTTAAGCCAAAGCAGGTCCCACAGATCGCGATTCTTGATACGACCGCGCCGCAGCGCGAAGGCCAACACCTTATCGGCATAAATCTCTTCCAGCGCCTGCGCGTTCAGAATCAGCCCCTGCGTCCCCATATCTACACCATAAGGGTTCAGCAATACTTTAGGTTGGCTCATGTAGCTGGGAATGGCACACACATCAATGTTGATTCGCTGGGCAGGCAGATCTCTGGCCCCGGGGCGGGTTTGCACTTTGAGCTTCCAGGTATCGACGTTACCGGCCTCCTTGCGGGGCTCGCTCACCTCCACGCTCAGACCGTATTTGGTTTCCAGCCTGTCGGTCAACACTGGCTTGAGCTGCGCCAGGTCAGCTCGCGCAAAATGGGCTCCTGCCGTAAAGTCCAGGTCTTCACTCAAGCGATTTGAACCATAACAAGCACGCAAGCAGGTACCTCCTATAAAACAGAGCTTCTCCAGCATGCCACTATCACTCAGCGCCCGCATAATGTCGTGATGCAACAACTCCTTCTCTACCACGACACGGAGCGAGGCCAGCTCAGCCTGATGTCGTAAAGCCTGGTCTACCAACTGATCAAACAAGCTCATCAACAACACTCCAATCAACCAGCTCCAAACTTCTTTTGGCAGCCTTCATATCCCGCATCGCTTGCGCTGGGCAAGCTCGCCACATACCGCACAACTGGTCATACGCCAACTGATTGCCGATAGTCGCTGCCTTCTGTCGCGTATGAATAAACTCGATGGTACCCCAACGTCCACAGTCAATCTCGCTACTGCGACCAGACGACATTAGGGTTATCCAGTTTTGTGGGATCTGCGAAATGATGCCGCAATCACTCAACGCTGTTTCCAGGCTGATGTAATTGAATTCATGCGCCCGTAAACGCGCTGCAGCATGAAACAACAGCCTGCCAGTATCAGGCCGGACAGGCGCGTATAAATACAGACCGCGACAAATCCGCTGCAAACGCCCGCCCTTGGCGGCGCGGCTAAGCAACGCTCTATAAGCAGCGTCGCTCATAGCAGGCAACAACGCACGCATATCGGCGGGGGTAAACAGATACCGTTCGGCAGACGCCAAAGCGTCCAGGCCTCTATAGAGACGCGCCAAGGGCTGAACTGGGATAGCGACGCTGGGCATAGGCTAACTCAACAGAAAGTGACAGTAAGTGTAACTTAGTGTGGAGTTTTTGCCAGCTAAGGAGACTCGAGAGAATCAGCGATGATGAGTTGCATCTCAATCATCACCTTCACAGCACCACGTTAGACCGCTCTTACGCTCATTTACCTGCCTCGGCCAGCACCTCGCTGATCGCGGCACAGGTGTGTGCTATTTCAGCCTCTGTCAGTGTGGGGTGAACCAAAAACATCAGGCTGGTTTCACCCAGTTCGCGCGCGACAGATAAGCGCTCGGCAGGACGCCAGCCAGTATCATCAAAGGCTTTTTCGAGATAGACCTCAGAGCAGGAGCCCTGAAAGCAGGGCACGCCCCGTTCAGCTATGGCGGTAACAATACGATCGCGCGACCAACCCGCCGCCAGCCGATCGGGGCAGACCTGCACATAACACTTGTAATGCGCATGCACCACATCAGCAGGCAACTCAGGCACACGTACCACCGGATACTCACGACAGGTCTGCCAAATACGCTCAGCGTTCCGGGTGCGCGCGGCAGTCCACTCGGGCATACGTTTGAGCTGAATACGGCCAATCGCCGCCTGCATTTCAGTCATACGCCAGTTGGTACCAAAACTCTCGTGCAGCCAACGAAAACCCGGCGGGTGCGCACGCTCGTAAACCGCTTCCCAACTTTTGCCATGATCCTTGTACGACCACATGCGCGACCAAAGCCCGCGGTCATTGGTGGTCACCATGCCGCCCTCGCCGCCCGTCGTCATGATCTTGTCCTGACAGAAAGACCAGGCACCGGCATGCCCAATAGAGCCGACCGAGCGTCCCTTGTAACGGGCACCGTGCGCCTGCGCGCAGTCTTCTATAACCCATAGCCCATGCGCTTCAGCCAGCGCCATGATCGGGTCCATATCGCAAGGCCAACCCGCCAGGTGCACGCAGATAATGGCGCGAGTGCGCTCGGTCAGTACCGCTTGAATGGTCTGCGCCGTTACGTTCTGCGAGTCCGGGTCAATATCGGCAAAGACCGGCACTGCACCCGCGGTCACAATGCTTGAAGCGGAGGCCAGAAAGGTACGCGCCGTCACCACCACCTCATCGCCCTCACCCACACCCAATCCCTTTAACGCAAGATCAAGCGCTTGAGTGCCATTGGACAACGCAATGGCAAAGTCGGCATCTGCCCAAGCCGCAAAGGCCTTCTCGAACTCGCGCCCCTCCTGACCGGTCCAGTAATTGACCTTGTTGGACAAGAGCACATCTCTGGCCGCGTTGGCCTCCTCTTCAGTGAAGGACGGCCAGGGCGAGAAAGGGGTATTAAGCATAGAAAACCTTTTAGAGAGGACGGCCGGAACGCGCCAGCCAACAGAAAACAAAGCGTTCAAAGCACTCTGGCGGGAACCCCAACCAGAGTACAAGCATCAGGCGTATCAGCCACCACTGCAGCACCTGCGCCAATAGTGACATCAACCCCAACGCGGACCAGCTGGCGCACTGAGCTACCAATACCGATCCAACTACGCTCACCTACCGACACACCCCCAGCCAAATGCGCGCCTGGACTGACATGCACCCCGGCACCCAAGGTGCAGTCGTGATCAACCGTTGCCGCTGTATTGATAATGACGCCCTGGCCAATCTGGCAATCAAGATTAACGACAGCGCCAGCCAACACCACGGAGCCAAAGCCCAAAGCGCTGTACCGGCTCACCGTGGCACTTGGATGGACGAGAGTCGGCACAATTGCACCTGCATCGATCAGGAGCTGCAACTTGGCAAGGCGTACTTCATTATTGCCAATAGCAACAAGCACGCCATCAAAATCAGCATAACCACTAAGAAGCTCATGGGTATCGCCGACTACAGGCCAATGCCCGTTTAGCTGCAACCCAGGCCAGCGGTCATCAAAAAAACATATATCCTGCCAGCCACAGAGCTCGCCACACTCAGCCACGACCTTGCCGTGGCCGCTAGCGCCTAATATCGCTAAACGTTTCATCGGCCACTACCGGTAAACTTGGACATGGTCGCCTCACCATCTGCACTGATGCCATCACGCACCAATACCTTTTTTACCGTCAAAAAAAGTATTTTGATATCCAACCAGAATGACTGGTTATCCACATACCAAACATCCAGCTTGAACTTCTCTTCCCAGCTCAACGCATTACGTCCGTTGATTTGCGCCCAGCCAGTGATGCCGGGGCGAACGTCATGCCGACGAACCTGTTCAGCCGAATACAGCGGGAGATACTCCATCAACAACGGGCGCGGACCCACCAGGCTCATATCACCCTTGAGTACATTCCATAGCTCCGGCAGCTCGTCCAGACTGGATGAACGCAAAAACTGACCAAAAGCGGTAAGACGCTCTGAGTCAGGCAATGGATTGCCGTCAGCATCAAGCGCGTCTTTCATGGTGCGAAACTTGATCATCTCGAAGGGTTTGCCATTCAGACCGGGGCGAGCCTGACGAAATAAAACAGGAGACCCCATATGGCGATTGATTTGCCAAGCGACATACCCAATAACCGGAGCGAGCATCAGCAATGCAGAAGTCGACATGACAATATCGAAAGCGCGCTTGATCATTGAATACCCATTTCTTTAAGCATTACAGCATTAACCTTATGCACATCGTACTTCTCTACCGCAATTTCACGCGAACGCTTACCCATTCGCACAGCCAGATCAGGGTCTTCAATAAATCGCGTCATTGCCTCAACCAGCGCGTCAACCGACTTCACTGGTACCAGAAACCCGTTGTCACCATCTACTACCGTCTCGCGGCAGCCAGGCGCGTCGGTCGTAATGATCGCGCGGCCCATTGCCATGGCCTCCAGCACGGTGCGGGGAGTACCCTCCCTGTAAGAGGGCAGAACGTATACAGAGCAGCGTTCAATAGCCACGCGAACGTCTTCCTTACGGCCCAGGTACTCGATGGTTCCACCCTTCTGCCATGCTTGGACTTCATCGAGGCGAACTGAATCAGGATTCTCGTCAACAGAACCTACCAGTTGGAATACCACTTCGGGATTCTCCTTCTTCACTTTTCGAGCTGCTGCCACATATTCGCGGACACCTTTGTCCCCTAATAAGCGGGCTATCAAAAGAAATGCAACAGGCTCGCGCGTTAAAGGTCGTTGCTGAAAATGAGCAAGATCAATACCCGAGCCATTTAGGACAGCGGATGATGAGTGCTTTGAAATCAGACCTAGCTGGCTAAAGAGCGCTTGGTCATCCGGATTCTGAAAAAAAACTTTTTCAGCCCTAGCCAATGCAAGACTATAGAGACTGCGAGCCATCTGCTGAATCACCTTACGCTTACCCGTCGCCTCCCCAGTAAATGCATAACCCAGCCCGGTAATTAGTGCAAAGCGATGAGGTACTCTGGCGAACCAGGCCGCCAAGATGCCGTAAATGACTGGTTTAATGGTGTAGCCAAGCACAACGTCAGGCTGGATGTGGCGTATCAAAAAATAAAGCCGAATCAGCCCTTTCAAGTCAGCAACAGGATTAACCCCCGCTCGCTGCAGCGCAACGTCATGACAGGTCACTCCCCAGCCGGATAATTTACTCGCAATTGCAGCGTTAGACGTCAAATCGGGTGCTGCAGCATGGACCTCAAGACCCGCGTCAACAAGCGCCTCTACAAGGGGGCCACGAAAATTAATTAACGAGTCACTAAAACCAGCAACTAAAAGGAAGCGGCTAGCCAGAGCGTTTATTTCAACCATCTACACCGCTCATACATAATTCTGCGTAATGAACCGCCCCGGGTTTCGCGGAGGCTGTTTGGTTTAAGTCAAGCCGCCACCTTGGAAGCCTGACTGGCTAGTTGCCGATAGTAGTTTGCCTCAGCCTCTGCGGGCGGTATATATCCGATGGGTTC
>NZ_JACGWE010000057.1:0-13179 GCF_014077575.1 Pseudomonas sp. 5Ae-yellow
AAGAGGTCAAGAAGTTTAGCATCCATAGCGACGGCGGCAGTTGGGTCTGGTTGGTGTTGTGGTGACCCAAACTTAACCCAGCTTGTCCGCCGTCCCTACTAAATTCCCGCTAATCCGCGATGAACCTAAAAAAGGGCGGTGCCGCAAGCGATACCGCCCTTTTTTAGTCAAACTTGCGCGGGGAAATCGCTCGCAGCGTGACGCTCCGCCAACTGTTCAGAGGCTTCGCCCCATACGCGGTTAACCATTCGCCCGCGCTTAACGCCCGCTCGCGCTGCAACGGTCGAAGCCCAGCGTTGTACATGGGTATATTCATGTACCGATAGGAACTCGGCTGCGCTGTAGAGGTTGCCTTCAACCATCAGGCCATACCAGGGGTAAATGGCGATATCAGCAATACTGTAGTCGGCACCGGCCATGAATTCGCGCTCTGCCAGATTGCGGTTCAGCACATCAAGCTGGCGCTTGACCTCCATGGCAAAGCGATTAATGGGGTACTCGAACTTCTCCGGCGCGTAAGCGTAGAAATGTCCGAAACCACCACCGAGGTAGGGCGCTGACCCCATCTGCCAAAATAGCCAGTTCAGCGCTTCGGTACGCTGGGAGCGCTCGGTCGGCAAGAACGCACCAAATTTCTCGGCGAGATACAGCAGGATAGAGCCTGACTCAAACACCCGAGTCGGCACGTCAGTACTGTGGTCTACCAGCGCAGGGATTTTCGAGTTGGGATTGGCCTCAACAAAGCCACTGGAGAACTGATCGCCTTCACCAATGTTGATCAACCAGGCATCGTATTCAGCGTCGCTGTAACCCAGCTCCAACAGTTCCTCGAACATCACTGTCGCTTTGACGCCGTTGGGCGTGGCCAGGGAATACAATTGATGAGGCTGCTTGCCTATCGGCAGATCCTTGTCATGGGTAGGGCCTGCGATGGGGCGGTTGATGTTGGCAAACTTGCCGCCGCTTTCGGCGTCCCAGGTCCAGACTTTAGGTGGCTCATACTGCTTGTCATTGCTCATTTTACGGTTTCCCGAACAGTGATTGGCTGGCGTCGAGGGGCCACAGTTATGTGGCTGATTGCCAAGCCTAGCACGGAGCAAGCAGTTGTGGAGTGGCGTTATTTAGTGAGAGTTAGATGATTGGTAAAGGAGCGCTGCAGGACGAATCAGTTGCGATCTCCCTGCAGCGGTTTGGCTCAACCTCGCTCGATGTGCTGCTGATGAAGCTCGTGCAGACGCTTGCTGCCATCTTCGGCATGGACGGCGAAGGTAGTCAGGGCTGAGAGTGAGAAGAGTAGGGCGATGGCGAATTTCATGGTTGCAGTCCTTCTGATTGCAGGTTGGAATGGCGACTGGTGTCGCCGTTTGACCTGTACAGAGTAAGGGAGCAGCACTGATGCCAGCATGACCTGCAGATTACATATCTGTCATCTGCAGAGTTTGAGGAAAGCGCAGTTCGAAGCGCACTCCCTGCTCTTCGTTGAAGACCTGCGCGCTGCCGCTATGCAGGCGCATGATGGCCTGTACTATAGCCAATCCCAACCCACCACTGTGGCCTGGCTGACTTCTTGATGGATCGGCCCGATAGAACCGCTCAAACAGCCTGGACAGATGCGGCGGTTTAATCTGTGCACCCTGATTACTTACGCTAACGATGTGCTGATTATCCTGCTCTGCGCTGGCGATCAAGATCTGACTGCCGGGGTCGGCATGGCGAATAGCGTTGGCAATCAGGTTGGCTAGGGCGCGGGTGAGCATATCCGGTTCGGCGCTCAGGGTGCCGCTGCATTGATTGACCAGCTGCAGATCACGCTCCTGCGCCATGCCCTCGAAGTACTCACACAAGTCTTCAACCAGCTTGTTAAGGTCAGTCGGCTGGAGCGCTAGCGAGCGTTCCGGCTGCTCACTACGGGCCAGGAATAACAGACTGTCGATCATCCGCGCCAGGCGCTCGAACTCCTCCAGATTTGACTCCAGCAACTGCTCGTAATCCGCCGTGGTACGCGAGCGGCTCAGCACCTGTTGTGTTTGGCCCATGAGGTTGTTCAGTGGTGTACGCATTTCATGCGCGAGGTCAGCTGAGAATCGTGCCAACTGCTGATAGCCCTCATCCAGCCGGGCCAGGGTCTGGTTAAGGCTGGTCTCCAGCAAGCTTAGCTCCAGATAATCGCTGTCTGCATGCAGCCTGCGGTGCAGTTGCCCGCTGTCGATGGCGCCTGCCTGTGCGGCCAACTGCCGGAGCGGGCGCAGGCCGCGCTGGCTGATGAAACCACCCAGTAGAAACGTCACCAATCCACCCAGGCTGAGGGCGATGATCAGGGTGTTGCGATAGGACGCGAGCATATTCTGGCGCTCGGTGAGCAGGTGTCCGGCAATCAATACCAGTTGTTTGTCGTGGAGGCTGATCCGCTGTGCCACCAGGCGGTAGGGTACTGCTGGGTCTTGATGGAAGGTCGGCTGGGATGAGGCCTGCAGTTCTGGCAAGGGCAGGGCGGCCGGGTTGATGCTCAGCAGAGGCTTGCCTTGAGTATCCAATACCCAGAGAAAGTGCTGAGTATTACCCAGCATATTGGCATAGAGTTCCGGTCTTTCCAGTAGCGCCTGAATGTCAGGGGTGTTCTTGAGCAGCAACTGCATGCGTTCAAGTCGGCCGAGTAGTGCCTGATCGTCGCGCCAGGCGATCTCCTGCTGCAGGGAGCGGTACAAATACACGCCAATGATGCCGAGCGACAGCATGCTGATCAGCGCGAAGGCCAGCGCCAAGCGCATGCTGAGTGAACGCTTGAATTGCTTCATGCGACGCTATCCAGTTTATAGCCCATGCCGCGCACGGTATGTACCAGTTTCAGCTGGAAGGGATCATCCAGCTTGGCCCGCAAACGGCGAATAGCGACATCCACCACATTGGTGTCACTTTCGAAGTTGATATTCCAGACCACCGAGGCGATGCGGCTACGTGACATGACTTCACCCGGATGACTGATCAACAGCTGCAGCAGCGCAAACTCCTTGTTGGTGAGCGTGATGCGTTGACCGTTGCGGCTGACGTGTCGGCGCAACAGGTCTACCTCCAGATCCTCAAGTCGATAATGCTCTACCTCACGCAAGGGTGAGCGCCGCAGTAGACTCCGCACCCGCGCCAACAGCTCAGCATAGGAGAAGGGCTTGACCAGATAATCATCGGCGCCCAGTTCCAGGCCTTTTACCCGATCTTCAACGCTATCGCGCGCCGTCAGGAAAAGTACCGGCGTGTCGCCATGGCGGCGGATCAGCTTGATCAACTGCCAGCCATCGATGCCGGGCAGCATGACATCAAGAATGACCAGGTCGAAGCGCTCCTCTTCAATCAGGTGCCGCGCATCCAGCCCGTCGAGCGCCACCTCGACCTGATAGCCGGACTCACTCAGTCCCTTCTGCAAGTATTCGGCTGCTTTGCGTTCGTCTTCAACTACCAGTATGCGCATCGGTGTCTCCTTCTCAGGCCTTCAGGTTAGAGGTAAAGGCGCGGCCTGCCCATTACAAAAGCGTAATGCAGCGGCAATGCTGCGGTAGTTGTGTCGATTGCACTATTGCCTGGTGTTTACGCAAACCAAGGAGATAACCGTATGGCGCACAAACTGACAATCGCATTGGCACTGCTCGGCAGCCTGGGCGCGACGGCTGTTCAGGCTGAGGTGTCCGGCATTGCCGAACGTCCAGATCTGACGCTGACCCTGGCCAACCAGTTGGCTGATGCAACTCTCAGCGCCTGTCATGCACAGCAACGCACTGCGGTGGTAGCCGTGGTTGATCGCGGCGGCAACCTGATAGCGCTGCAACGCGACGATAACGTCGGCCCACACAATACGCTAGCGGCACAACGCAAGGCATTTACCGCACTCTCAACCAAAACGGCAACCGGACTTTTGGCCGAGCGTGCACGCAATAACCCCGATGCAGCCAATCTAAACACCCTGGATGAGCTGCTACTGCTTGGCGGTGGTGTACCTGTTGCCATCGATGGGCAGGTTGTTGGTGCGCTTGGGGTAGCCGGTGCTGGCGGTGCCAGCACGGATGAAGGATGTGCGCAAAGCGCCATCGATAAGCTGATCAAAACCAACTGAGCTCCAGGAGAATCTGTATGAACGCTATTAGTCGCATCGCCGGTGGTATTTTACTTGCCAGTTGCACAACCCTCGCTATGGCAGCGGGTAACCCGCTCAGCGTGCACGTCCTTAACCTTGAAGATGGTTTGCCGTCATCTGACGTGCACGTCACGCTTGAGCGTCTGCAAGGCCAAAGCTGGCAGCCCTTGAGCGAGGGCGTCACCAATGAGCAGGGCCGCATTACTGAACTTTTCCCGCAGGGCCAGACGCTGCAGGATGGTACCTACAAGGTTACCTTCAAAACCGGCGACTGGTTTGCACAGCATGAAGCCAAGACCTTTTTCCCCGAGGTGCCGGTGATTTTTGCTGTGGATGCTTCGGTAGAGCATTACCACATACCACTACTGCTGAGTCCTTACGGGTTTTCTACCTATCGCGGTAACTGATTGATGTCTGGCGTACTTGGGTAACTGAGTACGCCAAGACTGACGTGTTTCAACCGCTATCTGTTTTGCAGGCTACTCAAACCAGCTCGCTGCCGACATCCCACCAGTTGGGCAGCAACTCACGCACCGCGCGTTGTCCAAAACGGTCGTCCAGCAAATAAACCACGCCGCTGTCATCAGTACTACGAATTACCCGTCCCGCAGCCTGCACTACCTTCTGCAAGCCAGGATAAAGGTAGGCGTAGTCATAGCCATTACCGCCGCTATCAGCAAACATCGCCTGCATCCGTTCCTTCATTTCCTCGTTGACCGGGTTGATCTGTGGCAGCCCCAGAGTGGCAATAAAGGCGCCAATCAGGCGCTTGCCGGGTAAATCAATACCTTCACCAAAGGCACCGCCCAGCACGGCAAAACCTACGCCGTTACTGTGCTCGGAGAAGCGTGCGAGAAAGCCATGGCGCTCGGCTTCATTCATGCTGCGTGACTGGGCCCAGGTCGGGATGCTTGGGTAATCCGCAGTGAATTGATCCAGCGCTTGCTGCAGATAAGCGTAGCTGCTGAAAAACGCCAGATAGTTGCCGGGCTTGCGCGCAAACTGATCGGCTATCAATTGACAGATTGGGCGCAGGCTGGCGCTGCGATGCTGATAACGGGTGGACAGGTTGCGGATCACCGAGACGCTCAATTGCTCAGCCTTGAAGGGCGACTCCACGTTGATCCATTCAGCCTCTTCCGGCAATCCGAGCAGGTCGGAGTAATACTGCGCCGGGCTCAAGGTGGCGGAAAACAGCGTTGTGCTGTGCGCGGTGAGAAAGCGCTGCTTGAGAAAGGGCGCGGGTACTATGTTGCGCAGGCACAGGGTTGACAGCGTCTTGCGTCCGGCAAATTCCTCATGCCGGGTAATATCAAACAACGAATGCGGCCCATAGGCCTCCGCCAGACGGCAGAACAACATGGCGTCCAGATAAAACCGCAGCAAGGCAGCGTCGTTGCCCGTGGGCTGGTCGGTCAGGTGGTCGGTGATGGCGCTGACTGCTTTTTGCAGGCTGGCGATGAACAGGTCAGCAATGGTTGGGTAGATCTGATAGTCGTCCACCTGGTCCTGATGCAAGGTATTCCAGTGGCGCGCAACCCGGTCGAGCACGGTTTTCAGGGATTTTGGCGCGTTGCGCCGCAATACATTGAACACCTGCTGATCAAGCTCGGCGGTATACATGCCGCGCGCGCGGTCAATCAGGTTATGCGCTTCGTCTACCAGTAGCGTAATACGCCAATCGTTAAGTACGGTCAGGCCGTGGAGTAGGGCGGTCATGTCGAAGTAATAGTTGTAGTCGCCAACCACTACGTCGCTCCAGCGGCACAATTCCTGGCTCAGATAGTAAGGACAGACCTGATGCTCCAGTGCGATTCGTCGCACGCTGGGTTGATCCAGCCATTTCGCCTCAACCGCCGCTGCACGCGCGGCTGGCAAACGATCATAAAAGCCTTGCGCCAAGGGGCAGGAGTCGCCGTGGCAGGCTTTATCTGGATGCTCGCAGGCTTTGTCGCGGGCGGTATGTTCGAGTACCCGCAATGGCATATCGATTTGCTGGCTGCGCAGGGTTGAGAGCGCCTCAAGTGCCAGCTGCCGGCCTGGTGTCTTGGCGGTAAGAAAGAACAGTCTATCCAATTGTTGCTCGGGGAAGGCCTTGAGTTGCGGGAACAGGGTGCCCAGCGTTTTTCCAATACCAGTGGTGGCCTGGGCCATGATGGTCTCACCATCGCGCGCGGCGCGGTAAACCGCTTTAGCCAATTGGCGCTGCCCGGTACGAAAACCGGCATGCGGAAAGCGTAACTCTTGCAGGCACAGGTCGCGCTCGGCGCGGTGCTCGGTTTCCTGTCTGGCCCAGGCGATAAAGCGATCGCATTGCAGGGCGAAGAAACGGCGTAGATCGTCAGCCTTGAAGGTCTCGCGGTACGGCGTTTCCTGTTGGGTCATAACGTTGAAATACACCACGGCCAGATCCAGCTCTGCCAACTCCAGCTCGACACACAGCAGCCAGCCGTACATTTTCACCTGCGCCCAGTGCAGGCTGCGGTGGTTGTCCGGAATACGGCTGACATCGCCGCGATGGGTCTTTATTTCTTCCAACAGGTTTTGGCTTGGATCAAACCCATCTGCGCGTCCGGCGACCAGCAGCCCCGGATAACTGCCGGCCAACACCAACTCGCTGATATAGTCGGGACCGCGACGGCCAACGACGGTCTGATGTCCGGCGATGCCTTCCTGTGCCGTGGGTGCAGGGGTAAAGCGCAGATCGAGATCGCCTTCCTTGGCGGTGAATTCGCAGAGCGCTCGCACTGCTACGCGGTAAGTCATGCCTCGCGCTCCTCTTGACTCCACTGCACGTAACAGACCTCCACCGGCATCGCGTGCTGTGCGCAAAAGGCCAGCCAGCGGCGCTGATTATCCTGCAGCCTATCTCCGGGGCCTTTCACTTCGATCATGCGGTAGCGCCGCTCCGTCGGCCACAACTGAATCAGGTCGGGCATGCCCGCGCGGTTCGCCTTGATATCACCCAGTAAGCGCTCAAACCAGTGCTTGAGGTGGGCAGCGGGTATGCACGTCAGTGCCTGCTCAAGCAGCTCGTCACTGAGCATGGACCAGACCACGAAGGGCGACTGGATACCCTGTTTTTGCTGAAATACGGCACGTATGCAGTCCAGGTACTCTTCGCTTTCCAGTCGCGCCAGACAGTGGTCGAACAGATCCCGCCGGCGTGAATAAAAGTCGCTGCTGTGCAGGTCAGCGGGTGCGCTATGGAATGGGTGGAAAAAGGCACCCGGCAGCGGAGTAAACACGGCATCCCAGCAAAGCAGGCCAAACAGGCTGCAAATGAGGGTATTTTCGACGTAATACACTGGCGCGTCATGTTCCGCAAAGTGCATCGCGACGGCCTGCTCAACGCCTGTGTCAGGTTGTCTGGGGAGCTGCAGCCGCTGTTCTGGAGTGGCTATGTCTTTTTTTTCTTTGCTGGATGCGTACTTCAATTTACGCTCCAAGCGCCTGAGCGCACGCTCCACCAGTTGGCGCTCGGCCTCGTTTTCAGGACTGGCATCCGCCTGTACCGCAAGCTTGTAGGCGGCGTCATATTGTTGGGTCTTTTCCAAAATACGGATTTGCCGTTGGCGAGCACCTGTATAGCGGCATTGTTGATACAAAAGCAGCGCTTCATCCAATGCGCCGTCACGCTCGAGCTGTTGGCTGAGCTGAAACAGCAAGCGCTGATGGCGCTGCTCGATCCAAGGGTTTTGGCTTTGGAACTGACCTAGCTGCGCCAGCGTATCGGCGACGCTGGCGCCATCGGCAAAGGCTTCACGACAGCGCCGCAGATGAAGGTAGTCGTCAATGTCACGGCGACTATGAAAGCCGCGTGACTGCGCTGAAAACCTGACCTGCTCATAACGAAACACTCCGAGATCGGCCAGTACAAACTCGGACCAGCTTTGTGCGAGGTTGCCAAAGAATAGCAGCCGGAAGCGATCAAACAGTTCACCCAGAGTGAGGCTGTAGAGCGTGTCGGCTGGAATCTGAGGCCATTGTTGCCAGGGCATCGCCAGACTTTGTTGTTGCTCAAGTTGCTCAGTCAGCGCAGCCTTGCTGAGCTTGGACCCACTGTCGCTCTCTGTCAGCACGCCAAGCAATTCGTGTTTGAGCAGCAGTTTAGCCAGCTCTGCCGTACTAAGCGGGTGTTCGGTGGATAACCAGCCCAGATCAATTAGGGGCTGTGCCGCCGTTTCTGTGCAGCCTATCTCGTCGTACGCCAGTTTACTCAAGCGAAAATGCGAGCCCTTGCGCATGACCATACGCACCAGCAGCGCTTGAGCGGACTGGGGCAGGGTGCGGAACTGTTCAACGAAAGAGATCTCCTGCGTAGACAGCAGGTCAGAATAACGTCCTGAAACCCAGTCCAATACGGTTTGGAAGTTTTTCAGATAATAGAAATCGGCAGCTTGAGGTATCGGCATACGGTCACATACTGGTTGTGCGTACAGTATTGTCCGTCTACAAAAAGCGGGTTGCAAGCCCGGTATAACAAGAAAGCTCTTCGATACTTTGATTCAAGGCCTACAGGTAGTCGTTGAGATTCAACTCCATCATTTGCTGTAATTCCGCTACTGGCCGGGGTTTGCTGAGATAGTAACCCTGCACCATGTCGCAGCCCTGATCACGCAAGAAATGCAGTTGCGCTGATTGTTCAACGCCCTCGGCGACGACCTGCAGCCCTAGTTTGTGCGCCAGTAGTATTGTGGCCTCGACAATAGCAGCGTCACTGGCGTTGTCAGGTAGCGCACTGACGAAGCTACGGTCAATCTTCAATGTGTGTAATGGGAAACGTTTAAGGTAAGCAAGCGAGCAGTAGCCAGTACCATAATCGTCGATGGCGACTCTGATACCGAGTTGCTGCAGGGCATACAAGGTGCTGGCAGAGGTGTCCAGATCCTGAATAAGCATTTGCTCGGTGATTTCGAGCTCCAATTGCTCGGGGGGGAAGCCAATCTCTTTCAGCACGTCTGCCACTTTGCTGGCCAGATCGCCTTCGGCAAACTGGCGTGCCGATAGGTTGACGGATACCCGCACTGGATGCTGTCCGATCACCTGCATCGCCATGGTATCCAGGCAAGCCTGCCTGAGTACCCAAAGGCCAACTTTGACGATAAGTCCGGTTTCTTCCAATAACGGTATGAAGTTATCTGGTTGAACCAGGCCACGGGTAGGGTGGTTCCAGCGTAGTAGCGCCTCTGTTCCAATAACCTTGCCAGTGCGCGTGTCTGCCTGCGGTTGGTAGTGTAAAACGAACTGATTGCGTTCAAGGGCCCAGTGCAATTCCGACTCCAGCACCAGAAGCTCCTGCTGGCGCTCATTCATCTCCGGAGCATAGAACTGAAACGAGCGGCCACCAGCCGCTTTTGCCTGGTACATGGCTGAGTCGGCGTTGCGTAGCAAGGCCTCAACGCTGCTGCCATCGTCTGGATAGATTGATACGCCGGTCGTGAAACTGACGAAGATATCCCGCTGATTAACGCGTACCGGTTGCTCGAAGGCACGCTTGAGCTTGTCTAGTACACCGACGATTGCTTGTGGTGCTGTGAGATCAATGGCGACAATGACAAATTCATCGCCACCGTAGCGCGCCAATAGGTAGTTAGGACGTAGGTAGCGAGCCATGCGCACACTGACTTGTTGTAATAATTGATCACCTAGGCTGTGTCCGAGGCTATCGTTAACCCGCTTGAAATTATCCATATCGAGAAACAGCACCGCCATCTTTGAGCCATGCTCTTGAGCGCGCTGGATCTCGGTTTGTAGCTGTTCGGCCAGCAGCACCCGGTTGGCAAGTCCGGTTAACTCATCGTGGGTGGCCTGATGTTGTAACTCCGCTTCAAACTGTTTGCGCTCGCTTATATTGCGCCCAATACTCGAGAAATAGGCCGTTTGCCCCGTTTTTTCACGATGTGCGATCACCACCTCGGAGAGGTAAATTTCATTACCCTTGGCATCGGTCAGCATGGATTCGCGTTCGAATATGCCGTGTTTTTCTGCTTGTTTCAGTGCGCTGAGAATAAGTTCTTCAGCTATTCGCATACCATGGCTGGTCGGTGCTTGCTGACGATAGGGTGTCTGGTAGGAGACGTCGCCGAGCAACTCCTGACCGGAGCGATTCAGATACAGAAGCTTGCCATCCCGGTCACTGATAGCCACTACGTCTGTGGTCGCCTCCAGAATGGCGTTGAGGCGCGTCCTTTCTTCATCTGCTTTAACCCGCTCGCTAACATCGCGGCCAGTTGATACAAAATGCGTAATTTTCCCATCGGCATCAACCAGAGGCGTTATTACCTTTTCCTCGTAAAATAATTCACCAGATCGTTTGCGGTTAATCAGCGTGCCACGATAGGTACGGTGTTGCTTGAGGGTTGACCACAGGTCTGTATAAGCGTCCGGCTCCTGCTCGGTGGCTTTCAATACATCCGGCGACAGTCCCGTTATGCTGGCAGCGCTGTACCCCGTCATTTGCTCAAATGCCGGATTGACATACTCGATACGGCCATCGCTGTTGGTGATAAAAATGCTGTCTTCAGTCTGATCAACTGCTTGCGAGAGCTTGCGCAGCAGTTCACTGGATAGCCGATGTTGCTTTTGCGCCGCACGCTCGGCAACGGCACGTTGAATGACCGGAGCCAGCCGTTGCAGGTCATTTTTGACGATATAGTCTTGTGCGCCGGCTTTAATCGCTTCGACTGCCGCTTTTTCACCCAGGGTGCCGGACACATAAACGAACGGGAGGTCTTCGCTGTGTTTGCGCACTGTTTTTAGCGCGGCTGCGCCATCAAAGAGCGGCATGCTGTAGTCGGAGAGCACTACATCCCAGTTAAACTCAGACAGTGCTTGCTCAAGCGAACTTTGGGTCTCGACACGTTGCCACTTGATCGACCAGCCCTGTGTTTCCAGGTGATGGATAACGAGTAGCGCGTCATCTTCGTTATCCTCCAGCATCAGGATGTGCCATTGATGGGCGGCGTGTGACTGCAGCATGACTACCTCCTGTTTAAGCGTCCAAAGCGGGACAATTTATTTGCAACCAGTAACGGCTTAGCTCGTGGATGACTTTTACGAACTCGTCAAAGTCTACAGGCTTGCGAATATAGCTATTGGCGCCGCATCTATAGGCACTGTACCGATCACTCAGTTCTAACGAGGAAGTCATTACTACGACTGGAGTTAATCGCGTTTTTTCGTTATCACGGACTTTTTTTAGTACTTCAAGTCCTCTGATAATAGGTAAATTAAGATCAAGTAAAATCAGTGCAGGGTTAATGGGGTTCTCAACGTTACCAAATAGCTTGGTGAGCGCCTGCTGACCATCTTCAGCAATAACGATGTCATTAGACATGTTGTTGCTTTTCAACGCATGTAGCATCAATGCTACGTCATCCGGATTGTCTTCTACCAAAAGTATAGATTGGTTTCTCATAGGGTATTCCTGACCGAGTTGAACTTCAGATAGAAGCTCGCACCTTTTCCGGGTTCTGCTTCCGCCCACACACGACCGTTCAGTTTTGCCATGATGCGAGCAATGGTGGCCAAGCCGATACCGGTACCTGGAAAATCACTGGCACTGTGCAGGCGTTGAAAGGGCGTAAAGAGCTTGTCGGCATATCCCATGTCAAAACCTGCGCCGTTGTCGCGGATAACGACAACCTCCCCACCGTCGCGTCTCTCTCTCTCTATGTTGATATGGGCTTCGCCTACTTTGGCGGTAAATTTCCAGGCATTGCTGATCAGATTCTCGATGGTCACTTGTAATAGCACAGGGTCAGCGTCAACCCACAGGTTCTTTTGCACGTAAACTTGCACGTTGCGCTCCGGCTCGGCTTCTCGCAGGTTCTGTACGACTTTTTCGGCTACCTCACTCAGATTGACCTCAGTCAGGCTGACATCAGCCTGGGTGACGCGCGCGAGCATCAGAAGATCGTCTATCAATGTGCTCATTTTGTTTGCGGCAGCGCGAATTCGATTAAAGTAGTTCGCTTCTTGCTCATCCAGTTTTTCAGACAAACTGCTTAACAGTATGTTGCTGAAACCGTCGATCGCTCGCAAAGGGGCGCGAAGGTCATGAGATACAGAGTAGCTGAATGCTTCCAGCTCTTTATTGACTAGTTGCAGATCGTTATTTCTCGAAGCAAGCCCCTGGTTCAGCTTCTCTATTTTGCGCGTTAGTTCACGGCGCTCGGTTACATCTCTGATTGCACAGAAAGTCAGCTTCCCCGAGTCGGTTTGTATAGGGCTCAGGCTGATCTCAACCGGGAACTCGCTTTTATCCTTGCGCAACGCCTTGAGATCGAGCCCTACGCCCATAAGCCGTGCTTTAGGTGCTTCGGCATAAAGCTGGCGATGCTTCTGGTGTTTGTTTCTAAGCGTTGCAGGCAGAAGCGTTTCCACTTTCTCCCCTAATAACTCATGCTTCGCGTACTCAAACAGCTTGATGGCCTGATCGTTAATCAGAACGATAGTACCGGCATCATCCGTAATAATGATGGCATCTGGCGCAGCTTCAATCATGGCGCGGAACTTGGCTTCGCTAGCCTGCAGTTCGGCTTCGGCCTGGGAACGCTGCACCATCGAGCGTGATAGCAAGAATGCCAAGACGGCCAGGATAAACACAACCACCGCGCCTGCAGCCCAGAACCTTTTTTTCAGGGGCGCAACCGCCTGCTTAACTTGCTCACCCGCAAGGTATGAAACCAGGTACAACTTACCCAATGTTTGCTCTGACTCTTTGATGGTGGCATTGGAAAGCTCGACGGGAGTAAAGCTGTAATGATCATTGTTAATGGTCAGCTCGCCAAGCTCAGGCGCATTGATGATTTTGCTCCACAGTTTGATGTGCTCTACGGGGAGGCTATGGGCGCTGCGCGCGGGCAGCATAAACCCCCACTCATGTTCGGGGGAGGGACCTTTGAGCCAATAGCCATTTTGATTAACCAGGGCGGTTGCAGGAGCTGAGTGCAACACGGTTATTGAATTGACGCAGGAGCATCATATTGCATAGCCAAGGCTTTCTGCATCACTTCGCTCATGACTTCGATAGGACATTTGAAATCGAAGCG
>NZ_JACGWE010000002.1:0-204607 GCF_014077575.1 Pseudomonas sp. 5Ae-yellow
CACCAGTGTGTTGGAGGGAATGAACAACAAGATCAAGGTGATCAAGCGGGTGGCCTACGGCTACCGGGATAACGACTACTTCTTTCTGAAGATAAAAGCAGCATTTCCCGGTAAAGCGCGATGAACCAAAAATCAGCCCGGGCTGGAGGCATACATTGAGGCCTCTGGGCTGGGTCTATAACGTTCTGCAACAGCCTTTTATCGCCCTTTTCCTGTTTGTCGGGCTTATCTATTTCTGGCTGTGGTCATCAATCCATTTTGACGCCATGCTCAGCCGGGATCTGTATTGGGTCATGAACTGGAGCATGTTGCTGGATGGCCTGCTGTTCTGGTGGTTGATCTTTGATCCAAGACCGCCGGCGATCACCTCATCGCTGGGGTATGGCAGACGCATGTTGGTTCTGGCCGCCGCAGGTGTGCTTCAGATGTTTCTTGGGGCGTGGATCGTGTTTTCACGTGACATGGTCTATGACGTTTACGAAGTCTGTGGCAGGGCCTGGCCGCTGGACCCGGAAGTCGACCAGCTACTGGGAGGCATGCTGACCTATATTCCTCCGGCCATGATGAGCATTCTTGGCATTCTTCTGATGCTCCGGCGAGCCATGCATCAGGACGGAAAATATACCAACCAATCCAAACAACTTGAGGAAACAGCGTCATGAGAACTCGCTTCTGGCGACAGCGCACCAACATCATATCGGCGACCTTAACGCTGATAGCATCCCTATTGCTGACTGGTTGCTTTGGCAATGACGAGGAAGACTGGAACGGTAAAAACATCAGTGGCTTGATGCCTGAGCTGGAATTCGACCTGATCAATAGCCAGGGCAAGTCTGTATCTGGCGATGATTACAGTGGCCGCGTGAGAATGCTGTTTTTCGGGTTCACCTCGTGCCCCGATGTTTGCCCGACCGCCCTGCAAAAACTCAATCAGGCAACCAGTGGCCTGGACCCCGCGCTTCAGGATGAAGTACTCACTTTGTTCGTGAGTGTCGATCCGAAACGTGACACGCCTGAGCGTCTCGCAAAATACGTGGATTTCTTCGGCGACAATATTGTAGGACTCACTGGAAAAGAACCCCAGCTTCGTGAACTGGCAAAACGATATAGAACAACCTTCGGTTATGACGAACCTGCCGCTGATGGAAATTATGCGGTGTCACACAGCAGCGCGATTTATGTATTTGATCGCGAAGGTAACCCCCGCCTCTTAATGCGGCCCGATCTGAGTAGAGAAGAAATTCGGCATGACCTCGTTGCTCTTATTCAGGAGGATGCCTGACTGAATAGACTGTCCCAACTCGAATTGAGACAGTCCTGGTTGGCGGGCACATACAAAGTGGTTAAGCAGAGCCGGAGAGTGTCTCGATAATTCGGCAGTCCATAATAACTCCGCCGTCACAACACGCACTCAGTCTTTCCAACTCGTGTTCCATTGCATGTAGATCTTTCAGTCGAGAGCGCACTTGAACCAGTTGTTGTTCAACTTTGGCGTCCACACCCGCACAGGACTCCTGCTGACGATCCGCCAGTGAAAGCAGTTCACGAATATCGTCAAGGCTAAATCCGAGCCCGCGGCTTCGTCGAATAAACAGCAGCCGCGAATGATCCTCTTCGGAGTAGAGACGATAGCCCGACTCCGAGCGGGTCGCTTTCGGCAACAGTCCAATTTTTTCGTAATAACGGATGGTCACGGGCTTAACGCCCGTATCATCAGCTAGCCGACCGACCGTGTTCCTTTTTTCGCTCATCGCTATTGACCTTATAGTTACTATAACCACCAGTGTATCGATGTATTGCACGTTTTAGGAGGGTTCGTCGTGGACAGCTGCTGTGAAAACAAGGCCGGTGAACTGGCACAATTGCGAGCGAGCCAAAGCCGGGTGCTTTACATTGCGCTTGCCATCAACGCAGTGATGTTTGTGGTGGAATTCAGCGCCGGCTGGATTGCAAGCTCTACCGCGTTGCTGGGCGATTCGCTGGATATGTTTGGCGACGCGTCTGTCTATGCACTGACACTGTTCGTGCTGGACCGAAGCCGTCGCGCGCGTGCCGGAGCGGCTTTGTTCAAAGGCGGCTTTATGCTGTTGTTCGGGCTTGTTGTTGTCGCCGATGCCATCCGCAAGCTGGTGATACAGGAAGTGCCCGCCGCCGAGTGGATGGGCGCTGTCGGCGCTCTTGCCCTGTTTGCAAACGGCGTTTGTTTTGTGTTGCTCTACCGTCATCGTGCGGACGATCTCAATATGCGTTCCACCTGGATGTGTTCCAGGAACGATCTGTTCGCCAATAGCAGTGTAATCATTGCGGCAGGATTGGTCGCCCTCACCAATACCCTCTGGCCGGACATCATTGTGGGCCTCGCCATTGCTGCGCTATTCCTGCACTCCGCTTGGCAGGTCATCCGTGAGGGTATGGAGGAATGGCGTGCCGGTGGGGCTGAAACCGCCGATAAATCGAGCAAAGATGAAGGCGATACCGCTGGAAACAGCTGCTGCTCTTCTTCGCAAAGCACTTGTGCCAATGAATCCAGAGAGCCATCCCGGTGACCACCAATAACCGGGTGATTCCATGGGGGCTGCTGCTGTCAGCCTGGCTACTGGCGGCGGGGTCCTCGCTTTCAGCCATCTACATCGGGGAAGTTCTCGGGCAGGCTCCGTGCGTTCTGTGCTGGTTTCAGCGCGCCTTCATGTTTCCGTTGGCGGTGATTCTCGCAGTCGCCTGCTACTACTCGGATTTTAACGTTTGGCGCTACGCTATGCCGCTGTCTGTCATTGGCTCCCTGTTCGCTCTAGCCCACTCACTGCTTTATGTGGGGCTCATTCCACAACCCATTCAGCCCTGCACGGCCACTGGCCCGTCCTGCTCGGGTGACGGAATGACGATATTTGGTGGGCTGCCGCTTCCGTTTCTATCGCTGGCCATTTTTGTTGCCATCATCATTCTGCTCTTGCTTATCCGTCGGAGAGTTCATACATGAATCGTCGTGCCATCTTTGTTGTCGTGTGTCTCGTGCTGATCGCAGCCTTTTCAGCCGCCGTCCTATTCAAGCCACAGCCCCAGCAGCCTCAAAAAACGGCCACCACCGGCGAAAAGTCTGTTGCCGCGGGCGAACCGATCGCGAACCAACAAGCATTGGTACGCTTCCATTCGCCCACATTCGGGCCTGCCGACGCACCGGTGATCATCGTTGAGTTTTTCGACCCCTCCTGCGAAGCCTGCCGGGCGTTCTACCCGATCGTGAAACAGATACTTGCTGAGTATCCAGGCCAGGTGCGGCTTGTTTTGCGGTACACAATGTTCCATCAGGGTTCCGAGGAAGTCTCCAGAATTCTGGAAGCAGCTCGCCTGCAAGATGTCTATGAACCGGTGCTGGAAGCTGTGTTGGAGGTGCAGCCGGCCTGGCACGACGACCCGAAGGTTGCCAAGGCATGGGGAGCGGCCGAGGCAGCCGGTCTGGACCTGTCCCAAGCCCGTGAGGATATGCAATCCGAACGGATAAGCGCCATCCTTGATCAGGACATGCAGGACGTCAAAACCATCGGTGTTCGGGGCACCCCGACTTTTTTCGTGAATGGCCGCCAACTCACGGAGTTTGGTCCCAAACCGCTACTTCGTCTTGTTCAGGAGTCGCTCCCAGACGCACAGAAATAGTCGACCGGTGTCGAACAAAACACGGATGGGCTTGATGCCCTCCACCGTCAACTGAACTCAGAAAATTGAGGACTCACGGAAATGCCAGATCTTGCGACATGGGGAATGCTGGCTGCTTTTTTTGGCGGCCTGGTGTCATTTTTCTCACCCTGCACTCTGCCGCTGGTTCCGGGGTATCTATCGGTCGTTACGGGCGGCACTGTCACAGACCGTTCGAGTCGACTGCAATCTCTGTGGCTCAGTATCTGTTTTGTCCTTGGGTTCAGTGTAGTGTTCATCGCTTTTGGTGCCAGCGCTAGTCTGCTCGGTCAGTGGCTGATGGCCTACCGGCAGGAAGCCAATCTGGTGGCGGGCATTCTGATTGTGCTGATGGGGCTATTTATGCTGGGCTGGTGGAGCATGCCCGCGTTACAGCGCGACTGGCGCTTTGGGCAAACCCTTGAGGGTGGACGGCCCACGGCAGCGTTCCTTCTCGGCTTGGCCTTTGCCGTCGGGTGGACACCGTGTATTGGCCCGATATTGGGCGCTATCCTGGCTCTCAGTTCCACCCATGCGAATGCTGAAACCGGCATGCTGTACCTGGCCGTTTATTCGCTGGGGTTGGCAATTCCATTTTTGGCAACGGCTTTATTTATTAAGCACTTTCGGGCGCGAGTGCGCTGGATGAGCCGCTGGAGTCAGTCACTGAGAATCCTGGCAGGGCTGGTTCTGGTTGTTATGGGGGTAATGGTGCTGACGGGACAGATGACCCGGTTTGCATCATGGATGTTATCCGCATTTCCGGTACTCGGAAGACTCGGTTGATCCCGGGCAAATCTTTGCCCACAACTTAGCTGGCCGATAAGGCAGGAGAACTGAGCAGTGAACAGTGAACTCAAGACGTTCTATCTGACAGAACCGGCAGCAGCCGCTGATGCTGACAATCAGGGCGATGTCGCTACAGCGTTCAGACATCTTGAACGGGCTCATATTCTGAGCCAGAAGTTCGCGTTAGCGCACACGACAACACATTTGCGCATGCTCCGGCTTGGCTGGCACGCGCGCGATGCTCGCGAGGTTCTCGGTCAGCTGGCTCGGGCCTTCGCTGCGTTGCTGGTTTCACGAATCCGGGTTCCTGTCGGCAATACGGGACGTGCCAACGTCAGCGCATTTGAACCGATGGCGGTGCCGGAAGACTTGGCGATTGTTCTGGGACACCAGAATCCTTCCAACACGTAATTGAAGGACACCACTTGATGATCAAACCCTGCTTCCAACACCACGCAAAGCGCTTTGCATCCATTGCATTGATGATGCTGGCAATCCTCCTTGTTGGCTGCATGGGCGATGATCCGCCGGATTGGCACGGGACAGACATCAGCGGCGTGATGCCCAAGCTTGAATTCGATTTGATCGACAGTCAGGGAACACGGGTTTCAGGCGATGATTACAGTGGTCAGGTACGAATGCTGTTTTTCGGATTTACCTCTTGCCCTGATGTTTGCCCCACTGCTCTGCAAAAACTCAGCCAGGCCGTCAGCGGGCTGAGCACGGAAAATCAGGAGGAAGTACTTACGTTGTTCGTCAGTGTCGATCCTCAGCGCGACACACCCGAACGCCTGGCGGAGTACGTCAATTTTTTTGGTGACAAAATCATCGGGCTGACCGGCAACGCCTCTGACCTCCGCACGCTTACCCAGCGATACCGGACGACGTTCGGGCATGAAGAACCGGACGCAGAAGGTGACTATGCCGTTACTCACAGCGGTGCAGTCTATGTGTTTGATCGTGAGGGTAATCCTCGCCTGCTTATCCGGCCGGAAGATTTAAGCGCTCAATCCATTCGGCAGGACCTTGTTGGCCTGCTTGAAGAGGATTACTGAATGACTGGAGGCTCTGGAGGAAAGCTCTGACTCGAATGTTCGCTTTTGTTTAGCAGCGGACTGATCGAGGCGTCCGGTGGAGGCCGCAGGCCAGCAAGGTCAGGGACTGGCGAGCCTAAGAGAGGCAGATAGAAATAGATTTCTCTCTGTCCGGTTGCTGCAATTTGTGAAATTAAGATGGGTTATGCCAACTAACACACGCCGTCAAGGGTTTCCAGATGATCAGCCCACTTTTGCAGCCACTCGCGACATTCGGGTTCATAATCGTGCAGATCATAAGTCCCTTCAATACCCTTTCTTGAATGCCCTATCACTGCCTCAGCCACTTCATTGCGACAGCCTAAACGAGACAACCCCGTGCGAACCGTACGACGCAGATCATGTGGAGACCAGTCAGGAATGCTATCCAGCCAAGCTTGGCCTGGCTTAAAGTAGGTGCCACTTCGAGCCTTGGCAGAATTTCTCAAATACCATTTTGTTTCGGTAAGCGATTTCTGCTGGATCGGCAATCCCGTCCGACTCGAAGGAAACAGATAGGTATTGGTGGTTAAACGAAGCTGACGGAGAAAAGCCACAGCTTGGCTCGGCAACTGCACATACCGCTCGGCTCCGTTCTTGGAGTCTCGCATATGCCAAACGGCTCGATCGAGATCTACATCAGACCAACGCGCCTTACAAACCTCCCCCGTGCGAGCGCCGGTCCACAGAGTCAGACGAATGACGTTCTTCTGTGTTACCGAGAAACCAGAGCCTGGCAACCACGCTAACACTTCCTTCAACTCCGCATCAGACAATACCCGTTTGCCCCGAACAGACGTAAGTCGGACTCTAGCCTGCTTCAGGCTCGACTTTGCCAACAAAGCCGGGTTCGCAAAATCATCATCAAACTTGCCAAGGCCAATCGCATAGTCGTAGGCGGCACTGAGCTCACGCAGCACATTCCCAGCCTGAACGTTTGCTCCCCGGTCAAGAATGTCCTTCACCATCTCTACCACATGTTTACGCCGAACTTCTGCAGCAGATCGATCCCCCAGAGTGCGTACAGCATCACCGTACAGGGTGCGCCTAGTCTCGGCCTGCCCCTTAGGTTTCCGTGCACCAGGAACTCGTTTCTGAGCCCCAGTTCGACGATTTACAACCAGTCGATCCTCAATCACTTCAGTTAAGTACAGATCAACCAAGTCACGAACAGTAAACGCGGCCACCTCTGCCGCTTCCTTTTCCTGTTCAATTTTTGCACTTTGACGTACTTTCTCCCGCTGAATTTCGGCACGAATGCATACGCCATCTCGTCGTAAAGCCTTCATCCGAGCAAGCTCTAGGCGAGCCTCAGCCAGACTCATCGAGGGGTAATTCCCTATCTTGACTTGAGTTAGCTTGCCCGTTTCGGGGCTCCGATAGCGATAGATGAACGACCTGCCACCGCTAGCCCCGCAAGTCACACGCAGACCGGCATTCTCTCCAGTGTCTACTTTGACTTTATCGCCAGGCCGCATCGTCTCGATGGCTCTCGCCGATAGTGGCTTGTTGCCGTGTTTGTTATTCTGCATGCTTTGATCCATTAACTGATTGGAACGATAGCCATCGATGGCATTGATGAAGCTCTGGCCATAAGTATAGCTTTTCATCATCAACAGCCTTTTTTGTTAAGGCGCCCACAACCCTACACCAAAAGCTATACCAAAACCTATACTCTTGAACTGGATTACAGCAGATTTCATCAGACTCCTTCAGACGCTACACAGACAAATTTACCAGAAAACCCCCTGTCAAAAGGCGGTTTGAAGCTATTCTACAGGCGAGCTACCAGTGAACACAGACGATCTCAAAACTTCACACACCCCCATGATGCAGCAGTACTTCAGCATCAAACAGCAACACCCGGAACAGCTGCTGTTTTACCGTATGGGTGATTTCTACGAGCTGTTTTATGAAGATGCAAAAAAAGCGGCACGTCTGCTCGACATCACCCTGACCGCCCGCGGCCAGTCCGGTGGCCAGCCGATCCCCATGGCAGGCCTGCCTTACCACTCAGCCGAAGGCTATCTGGCCAAGCTGGTGAAACTCGGCGAGTCGGTCGTCATTTGCGAACAAATTGGCGATCCGGCGACCAGCAAGGGACCGGTCGAGCGTCAGGTTGCGCGCATTATCACTCCCGGTACGGTGAGTGATGAAGCGCTGCTGGATGAGCGCCGTGACAACCTGCTGGCCGCCCTGGTGGGCGCTGAGAAAGGCTTTGGTCTGGCGACACTGGATATCAATAGCGGGCGTTTTGTCGTCATGGAGCTGAGCGGTTGGGAAACCCTGCTGGGCGAGATGGAACGCCTGGCACCCGCCGAACTGCTGATCCCGGATGACTGGGAAAGTAATACGCCGATTGAGCGCCGCAGAGCCGTGCGTCGCCGTGCACCCTGGGAGTTTGATCAGGACAGTGCACAAAAAGCCCTGACCCAGCAATTCGGCACTAAAGATCTCGCTGGCTTTGGCTGCGCCTCGCTGACCCTCGGTATTGGTGCGGCCGGTGCCCTGCTGAGCTATGCCAAGGAGACCCAGCGTACCGCACTGCCGCACATTCGCAGCATCGCGCAGGAGCGGTTTGAAGACAGCGTGATCATCGATGGCGCCAGCCGCCGCAATCTCGAAATAGATCAGAATTTGAGTGGCGGACGCGAAAACACCCTGCTGGACGTCCTGGATCACAGTGCGACAGCCATGGGTAGCCGCTTGCTCGCGCGCTGGCTGAACCGGCCACTGCGCGACATGCAAATACTCAACGCACGGCAAGCCAGTATCAGCACCTTGCTGGATCAACAGTTCTATCTGGACCTGCAGCCACAGCTCAAGGGTATCGGCGATATCGAGCGTATTCTCGCCAGGATCGCTTTGCGCTCGGCAAGACCCAGAGACCTTGCGCGTCTGCGCGATGCGCTGGTCGCGCTGCCAGAGCTACAGAGCTGCATGCAGGATCTGGAGTCAGACCACCTGAAGGCGCTGGCAAGCCATATTCAAACCTATCCTGAACTGGCTGATTTACTCAGCCGCGCGATTATCGACAACCCGCCAGCGGTACTGCGTGATGGCGGCGTGATCAAAGCGGGCTTTGATGCCGAGCTCGACGAGTTGCAGAACATCAGCGAAAACGCCGGGCAGTACCTTATTGATCTGGAAACACGCGAACGCGAGCGCAGTGGTTTAAGTAGTCTGAAAGTGGGCTATAACCGCGTGCACGGCTATTTTATCGAGTTGTCACGCAGCCAGGCCGAGCAGGCGCCAGCGGATTATATTCGCCGACAAACGCTCAAGGGTGCGGAGCGCTTCATCACACCGGAACTCAAGACCTTTGAAGATAAAGCTCTGTCAGCGCGCAGTCGCGCTCTGGCACGCGAAAAGCAGTTGTACGAAGAAGTGCTCGACCGCCTGAATCAAGACCTGGCCGACCTGCAGACCACCGCCGCCAGCCTGGCCGAAGTCGACGTTTTGAGCACCCTGGCAGAGCGCGCAGGCACGCTGAGCTACAGCTGCCCGCGCTTTGTTGAAGACAGCCGCATCGACATTCAGCAAGGCCGCCATTCAGTCGTTGAGCAGGTGCTGGAAACGCCCTTCGTGGCGAACGACCTCACGCTCGATGAAGATACGCGCATGCTGATTATTACCGGCCCCAACATGGGCGGTAAATCAACTTACATGCGTCAGACCGCGCTGATTGTACTTTTAGCGCACATCGGCAGCTTTGTGCCCGCCGCTGAGGTTGAGCTGTCCTGCGTAGACCGCATATTCACCCGCATCGGCTCGAGCGACGACCTGGCCGGCGGCCGCTCCACCTTTATGGTGGAAATGAGCGAAACCGCCAATATTCTCAACAACGCCACCGCCGACAGCCTGGTACTGATGGACGAAGTGGGCCGCGGAACCAGTACCTTTGATGGTCTGTCACTGGCCTGGTCTGCGGCCGAGTATCTGGCCAAAGTACGCGCCTTTACGCTGTTCGCGACGCATTACTTTGAACTCACCGGCATGGCCGAAACCGATCCCGGGGTGGCCAATGTGCACTTGAACGCGACCGAACATAACGAACGCATCGTGTTTTTGCACAAAGTACAGCCAGGTCCGGCAAGCCAAAGCTATGGCTTGCAGGTAGCGCAACTCGCAGGGGTACCACGACCGGTGATTCTGCGCGCACGCGAGCACCTGGCAAAACTGGAACAAAGCAGCCTTGAGCAACACAGCGGCGCGCGT
Source organism: Pseudomonas sp. 5Ae-yellow (assembly GCF_014077575.1). Taxonomy (NCBI): domain Bacteria; kingdom Pseudomonadati; phylum Pseudomonadota; class Gammaproteobacteria; order Pseudomonadales; family Pseudomonadaceae; genus Pseudomonas; species Pseudomonas sp. 5Ae-yellow. The sequence goes on from NZ_JACGWE010000002.1 coordinate 9,750, forward strand.
AATCAGCAATCTGGTCAACCGATGCAAAGCGACCTGTTCGCCAGCGCTCCGCACCCGCTGGTCGAGCAACTACAGGCGCTAAAACCAGACGAGCTGAGTCCGCGCCAGGCACTGGACCTGCTATACCAGATGCAGAAGGAATGGCAGTAACTTATTGGTAAATGATACTTATTTTCATTAACGTGCAGCAAACATCGCTTAATCTACGCAAACAACGCAAGCGCTCTGTACCGGCGCGTAAAAGCTGATAGACTACGCGCCAGATTTTGTTCGCCTGATTCTGATGGAGACCCCACCATGACTTTTGTTGTTACCGACAACTGTATCAAGTGCAAGTACACCGATTGCGTTGAGGTCTGCCCAGTCGATTGCTTCTATGAAGGCCCGAATTTTCTGGTTATTCACCCGGACGAGTGCATCGATTGCGCGCTGTGCGAGCCCGAGTGCCCAGCGACTGCCATCTTCTCCGAAGACGAGATCCCGGAAGACATGCAGGAGTTCACTGAACTGAATGCTGATCTGGCGGAGATTTGGCCAAACATTACCGAGAAGAAAGATTCGCTGCCCGATGCTGAAGAATGGGATGGCGTACCAGACAAGATGCAGTACCTGGAGCGCTGAGCAGCCAGCTGCCACGCAACAAAAAACCGGCCATGTGCCGGTTTTTTGTTGCTGCAAGCCGCAAGCTACAAGCTACAAGCTACAAGCTACAAGCTACAAGCTACAAGCATTGACAGTATGGGCCTGATTTTTGGTTTTGGTTTTGGTTTTGGTTTTGGTTTTAAGCTTGAGGCTTGAGGCTTGAGGCTTGAGGCTTGAAGCTAAATTTCAGGCAAAAAAAGGGGCGAGTAAACTCGCCCACTCTTCATTCCCTATGTGCCTTCCCTGTCTAGCCGTCCTGGCTTCATCATCCTGAAAATCCTTGGCTCAAGCATCCTGCCGAGCGGCGCTGTCCGTTGCGCATGGATGTATCTTACCCTACGCAAAGCCGCGCGCAACTGGCCGCAGACCGCACTACTGGCCACCTCAAAGATTATAAAAACTTAAAAAACAGACACTTACCAATATACCTATAGCAAAACAACCAATATACCCACACCACCTAGTGCCAATCACCTACACGCCTTGTAGGCGATCTCTTACAAACGAGGCCGTATCAATCAGCCTTTTCCAGGCTAAAAATCCCAGCCCCAAGATCATGCATAAAAAAACCCGGCTCAAAAGAGCCGGGTTTCGGGTACAACAGTGCAGCAATATTACATCATGCCGCCCATGCCACCCATACCACCCATGCCGCCCATATCAGGCATAGCCGGAGCACCGCCCTCTTCAGGCAGATCGGCAATCATGGCTTCGGTGGTGATCATCAAGCTGGCAACCGAGGCAGCCGCTTGCAGCGCAGCACGAGTGACCTTGGCAGGATCGAGAATACCCATTTCGATCATGTCGCCGTACTCACCAGTAGCCGCGTTGTAACCGTAGTTACCTTCGCCAGCCTTGACTGCCTGCAGTACCACGGCAGCTTCATCACCCGCGTTGGTAACGATCTGACGCAGGGGCGCTTCAACAGCGCGACGCAGCAGCTTGATACCGACGTTCTGGTCTTCGTTGTCGCCCTTCAGGCCTTCGATGGCAGCCAGGGTACGAACCAGAGCAACACCACCGCCAGGTACCACGCCTTCTTCGACAGCGGCGCGAGTAGCGTGCAGAGCGTCTTCTACGCGGTGCTTCTTCTCTTTCATTTCAACTTCGGTAGCAGCGCCAACCTTGATCACAGCAACACCGCCAGCCAACTTGGCCAGACGCTCTTGCAGCTTCTCACGGTCGTAGTCAGAAGTGGTGTCTTCAACTTGCTTACGCAGTTGAGTAACACGCGCTTCGATATCGACTTTGGCACCAGAGCCGTCAACGATAGTGGAGTTGTCCTTGTTGATCTGAACGCTCTTGGCTTGACCCAGGTGCTCCAGAGTAGCGGTTTCCAGGCTCAGGCCGATTTCTTCGCTGATGACGGTACCACCGGTCAGTACAGCGATGTCCTGCAGCATAGCCTTGCGACGATCACCAAAACCAGGTGCCTTGACCGCAACAACCTTGACGATACCGCGCATGTTGTTGACAACCAGAGTCGCCAGCGCTTCGCCTTCAACATCTTCAGCAACGATCATCAGCGGACGGCCTGATTTGGCAACCGCTTCCAGAACCGGCAACAGTTCACGGATGTTGGAGATTTTCTTGTCAACCAGCAGGATGTAAGGCTGGTCCAGATCGGCAGACATGGTCTCTGGCTTGTTGACGAAGTAAGGAGACAGATAACCACGGTCAAACTGCATGCCCTCTACAACGGACAGCTCGTTATCCAGACCGGAGCCTTCTTCAACCGTAATGACGCCTTCCTTACCGACGCGATCCATCGCTTCGGCAATGATGTTGCCGACGGATGAGTCAGAGTTGGCGGAGATAGTACCGACCTGAGCGATAGCTTTGGAATCAGCGCAAGGCTTGGCCAGGTTCTTCAGCTCGGCAACGATGGCAGCAGTTGCCTTGTCGATACCGCGCTTGAGATCCATCGGGTTCATGCCAGCAGCAACCGCTTTCAGGCCTTCGGTAACGATGGCCTGGGCCAGAACGGTAGCGGTAGTAGTACCGTCACCCGCGTCGTCGTTGGCACGTGAGGCAACATCTTTGACCAGCTGAGCGCCCATGTTTTCGAAGCGATCTTTCAGCTCGATTTCTTTGGCAACGGTTACACCGTCTTTGGTGATCAGCGGCGCGCCGTAGCTACGCTCGATCAGTACGTTGCGACCTTTTGGCCCCAGGGTAGCCTTAACGGCGTTGGCCAGCGTGTTGACGCCGTCCAGCATTTTGTTACGACCGGAGATACCAAATTTAACTTCTTTAGCAGCCATGTTTGCTTTCCTTCAAATGAGTTCGTTAAGGGATGCAGCGGAGCCGTTATCAGGCTTCCAGCACACCAAAGATTTCGGTTTCGCTCATGATCAGCAGGTCTTCGCCATCAACCTTGATGGTGTTGTTGCCGGAATAAGGACCGAAAACGACCTTGTCGCCTTCTTTGAGGGCCAGCGGACGTACTTCACCGTTGTCCAGCACACGGCCGGTACCTACGGAAACGACGACACCGGTATTCGGCTTTTCTGCGGCAGAGCCTGGCAGAACGATACCACCAGCGGTTTTAGTCTCTTCTTCGCTGCGACGAACGACAACGCGATCGTGTAACGGACGAATTTTCATCGTTATGTGTCTCCCAATAGGTAATGTCAATTGCCGAAGGATCGGCTATTTCGAGTTAAAACGAGCCCAAACCGAGCTCGAAGGACGGGCCAGAAGCCACGTCACTGTTCTGTTGCTCCCCTTCCGGGAGAGCCTGTCAAAACCGTTGCATCTAAGATGGGGTCCTGAGTCGCTATTTCAAGGGCCGCAAGCAGATTTTTTTCAACGTTGATCAATTCGATCTTCGGGCTCGGCCGGTTTGGCCTCGCCCGGCTGCCACTCACCCTCAATGATGGTGTTACCACCCCGCTTATAGACCCCAGGGCCGCCCGGCTCGCCGGGTGCAGGCCGATCTTTGTTGAGTAACGCCATAACCAGGCACGGCACGGCCAAAACGTCCGTGATCAAGCCTGGAATCATCAGCAATACGCCGGCCAGCAACCACCACATGCCGGTTTTAAGCACGGCAAAAGGTGAACGGTTCTCGGCCATTTTGATTTGTAGCTGCTGCAACATGCTCCAGCCCTGACGCTGTATCAGCACCAAACCGAGCAAACCACTCCCCAGCACCCATAACAGCGTTGCCCCGACACCAATGCGGTTGCCGAGCACAATAAGTGACGCCAGCTCAAGGAGCGGAAAAGCGAGCATCAATAAGCGAAAAAAGGGCATGCGCACCTCTCAAGGTTGTATGTAATAACTATATGGGTACTGCTCTTCTGGCTTTCAAGGCAGCAACAACAGCGTTTAACCGAAAGCCAAGTCAGAAAGTGACCAGAACTAGCATTTAGGTATTCAAAAGATATGAAAACTCGGGCATTCTTGCCCACCTTACTTCATCACTCTTTCCGAGGAGCAACTCATGCAATTGAAAGACAGCGTCATCATTATCACCGGCGGTGGACAAGGCCTGGGCCGCTCTATGGGCGAATTCCTGGCCGCCAAAGGCGCCAAACTGGCCCTGGTTGACCTTAACCAGGAGGCGCTTGACGCTGCTGTTGCAGCCTGCAAAGCGGCCGGTGGTGACGCACGCTCTTATATTTGCAATGTGGCCAACGAAGAGCAGGTCATCCACATGGTAAGCCAGGTGGCCGAGGATTTCGGCGCTATCCATGGTTTGATCAACAATGCCGGCATCCTGCGCGATGGCTTGCTGTTAAAGGTCAAGGATGGCGTGACCCAAAAGATGAGCCTGGCACAGTGGCAATCGGTAATTGACGTTAACCTGACCGGCGTATTTCTCGGCACCCGCGAAGTGGCTGCCAAGATGATCGAACTGGGCAATCAAGGCCTGATCATCAATATTTCATCGATTTCACGTGCTGGTAACGTTGGACAGTCCAACTACACCGCCGCCAAGGCAGGCGTTGCCGCCATGACCGTAACCTGGGCCAAAGAACTATCGCGCTATGGCATCCGCGTCGCCGGTATCGCGCCGGGCTTTATCGAAACCGAAATGACCGGCAGCATGAAACCCGAAGCACTGGAGAAGATGACGGCTGGTATTCCGCTGAAACGCATGGGCAAACCCGCAGAAATCGCACACTCTGCGGCCTACCTGTTTGAAAACGACTATTACACCGGTCGTATTCTGGAGCTGGACGGTGGCTTGCGCATCTAGGCATTTGCCAGCGCGGCAGCGATAGCAAAACGGGCGCCTAGTGCGCCCGTTTTTTTGCTTTGCGATCCAAAGGTTACCAACCTACTCCAAACCCCATGGTGTAACGCGTGTCACGATAATCGGTATCGTCAGAGCTATCCAGGTAGTCCATCTCCGCCTTGAGGCTCAACGACGCCCAGTTGGTCAGGCTGTAGCGCAGGCCCGCTTCAGTATCAATCTGATAGCGCACATTAGGGTCATCAGGTATCTGAGTTTCTGCCTTATGGAAGAACTCAAAGCGTTTACCCAGCAGAAAGCGTCGATAGTCCCACTGTAAACCCAGGGCGTTATATTTGCTTTTGCTACCATCCTGCTCTTCAACCCAGGTCCTATCCAGACGCGCGGAGGTCTCGAAACGCCCCAAGGTGTTATTCCACCACTCATACCCTGGGCCCATACCAAACTGGCGCCGCTTGGCGACTTCGTTCAGATAATCGCGCTGGTAGCGCAAACTGGTCATCCAGAACCAGTGCTCGGTCAGGAATCGATTGATGTCGTAATCGGTTTCCCATGTATGTCGGGTTTTAATATCGTCGCGGTAGTCGCGCTCATAATCCAGTGTCAGATCATGACGCCAGTCACCGTGGCGCAAACGCGAGCTGACATCCAGATCCAGGTCTTCGGTTTCCGTGCCGGACGAGTTCTTGAACTCCAATGCAGCGCTGGCATCACCTTCCCACACCATATCCTGAATGATCGGCGTGGGTACCAGTAGCTGGCTGATCTGCCGCACCTGAACATGACGCGCCTGATTCTCTGACTCGTCAAACGCCAGAGTGACTTGCCCTTTCTGGTCAGAGGCTTGGAGACGCGTAATGTACTGCGCCTGATCACCAAGTTTGAGCAGCAGCGGTTCATCACTTTCAAAGGTAGCAACCCGTGCGGTACTGACCGTAATCATCCCGGCAAAATCGGTCTTGATGGACATCTTGCCGGCCTCAAGAAATTCGATCTTACCGGTGAGACGGTCACCATTGTCGAGCCAAAGCGTATCGGCGAAACTGCCAAAGGGTATAAATGACAAACTCAGCGCCAGCACCTTGCGTACACACAGCATTCTTTCACCCTCGAACATAACGTCGACATAATCGGAATAGTATCCATGAAAGACCCGAACAAGGCTGTAGTGTTCCGGAGCCCACCTGGTTTAACCGGGCATGCCCCACAAAAAGAGGCTTTTTTCCTCGTATTGGCCAGTATTCCCGCAGGCCGGGTAAGCAGCTATGGCAAAATTGCCGAGCTCGCCGGTATGGGTAAAGGTGCTCGCCTGGTCGGGCGCTGGCTGGGGCAACTGCCGGATGATACCCAACTGCCATGGCATCGAGTCTTGAACAGCCAGGGTAAGTTATCATTGCCGGCCGATAGCCCAAGCGGCGCGAAACAACGTGCACGACTGCTCGCCGAGGGCGTGCTGGTGCGCGACGGCCGAGTGAACTTAGGGCAATATGCCTGGCCTTGAAGACCTACAATCATCATAACAAGGACATTAATGAGCTCCTTTTCTTCAGATTCCAATCGCCTGCCAGAACCCGAGGGACTAAAGGTTTACCTGCAGCCCCGTGTTGTTGGCATGCTATTTCTCGGTTTCTCTGCCGGCCTACCCTTGCTGCTGGTCGGCGGAACCTTCAGCGCATGGCTGCGTGACCTGGGTGTAGAGCTGGCGGCGATCGGCTTCCTCAGCTGGGTTGGCATGGCGCACTCGATTAAAGTGCTATGGGCTCCGTTGATAGACCGCCTACCAGTGCCACTGTTGACTCGCCTGATGGGCAGACGGCGCAGTTGGATGCTGCTCGCCCAGTTGGTGATTGCAGGCGGTCTGTTTGGTATGGCGATGACGGACCCGACCCAGCAGCTGGAGCTGGTCGCCATCTGGGCCGTATTGGTCGCATTTGGCTCAGCAACGCAGGATGTGGCGATCGACGCTTATCGCGTCGAAGCGGAAGCCAAGCACCGACAGGCCGCGATGGCCGCAACCTACGTCACTGGCTATCGCGTGGCGATTCTCGCCGCCGGCGCAGGCGCACTGCACATGGCAGCCCTGGATAGCTGGAGCCTCGCCTATACGGGCATGGCGGCACTGATGCTGGTAGGCGTAATAACGACCTTCTGTATTGCCGAACCCAAGGTGCATATCACCAGAGACACCCTCGACCAGGAAGAACGCCTGACTCGCTTTCTGGGCGCATCACGGCACAAGGGTATGCGACTGAACCTGTCCAGCCTGTTCTTCAGCGCCTTCGTCGCGCCTTTTACCGAGTTTTTTGAGCGCTACGGCAAAGTAGCGCTGCTGATACTGCTCTTTGTCGCCACGTTCCGCATCAGCGATATTTTCATGGGCACCATGGCCAACCCCTTCTATCTGGATATTGGCTTCAGCAAAGAACAAATCGCCAACATAGCCGCGGCCTTCGGCCTGGCCATGACCCTGCTTGGCGCGGCCTTGGGCGGCCTGATGGTAGCGCGCTTTGGTATCGCTCCAATCCTGATACTGACCGCCTTTATGGCCCCTGCCACTAACCTCATCTTCGCCTGGCTGGCGTTTATCGGCCCGCAACCAGACGGGCTGGTATTAGCCATTATTGCTGACAACATAACCGGCGGACTGGCAATCTCCGTGTTTATCGCTTATCTGTCGAGCCTGACAAATACAGCCTACACCGCCACGCAGTACGCCCTGTTCAGCTCGGTAATGACACTCCCAGGCCAGTTTGCAGCCGGTTTTACCGGCGTGCTGGCTGCCAATGTTGGCTGGGTCAGCTTTTTTACCATCACCGCACTCACCGGGTTGCCCGCCATCATTCTGGGCTTTCTCTTGCTGCGCTTCGCACATCCGGACAAGCTGAAACGTCCCGGTATTGATTGAGAGCGACAGCAGACATTAAAAAACCCGGCACATGGCCGGGTTTTTTAATGTCTGAAAAATACCTATTCAGCTTCTTGCTTTACCACATGCACTGTCCGTTGCGGGAACGGAATGGTAATGCCCTGTGCATCAAAGGCTTCCTTGGCCTGCTCCTGAATATCCCAGAACACACCCCAGAAATCCTCTGTTTTAGTCCACATGCGCAGCGACAGGTTTACCGAGTTATCGCCCAGTGAAACCAACCACACAACCGCTTCGGGATCTTTCAATACTCGGCTATCCGCTGCCGCCAGACCCAGCAGAATGGAGCGCGCCTGCTTGACGTCGTCGCCGTAATCGATACCAATATTAACATCAACACGGCGAGTGGCCTGGCGTGAGTAGTTGACGATATTGCCATTGGACAAACTGCCATTGGGAACAATGACCGTCTTGTTATCCGGAGTCTTCAAAATAGTATTGAAAATCTGAATGCTATCAACGGTACCGCCAACACCCTGTGCCTCGATGTAATCGCCAGCACGGAATGGACGCAAAAACAGAATGAGCGCGCCGCCCGCGAAATTGGCCAAACTGCCTTGTAGCGCCAGCCCCACCGCCAGACCGGCAGCACCCAATACGGCAATAAACGAGGTGGTCTCGATCCCCACCATGCCAGCCACACTGACCAACAACAGCACCTTGAGCGCGATACTTGCCAGCGAAGAAACAAAGCCATGCAAGGTGGGCTCAACGTTACGCTTCTGCATTAGCGTGTTCAGCGCAGCTACCAGGCGGCCAACAATCCACCAACCAACCGCAAGCGTGAGCAATGCCAACAAAAACTGGCTGCCGTACTCAAGTACCAGCGGCAACCACGCCTCCTCCAGGCCCTGTAGCTTTTCCATAAGTCCCTCCATTGCACTACCCCCAAATAGATTTAAAGTTTTTAATCACGAAAATTGTTGAACTGCAGAGGCATATCGAGCGAGCTATTGCGCAGCAGCGCCATCGCTTCCTGCAAGTCATCGCGCTTCTTACCGGTTACCCTGACCTGCTCCCCTTGAATGGCTGCCTGCACCTTCAGTTTGGCGTCCTTGATGAGAGCGACAATCTTGCGCGCCAGATCCTTGTCTATGCCTTCCTTTAGGGCCACATCCTGCTTTACTTGCTTGCCCGAGGCAAATGAGTCCTTGATCTCAAGGCACTGGATATCGACGTTGCGCTTGACCAGACACAGCTTGAGAATTTCCAGCATCTGCTCAAGCTGAAAGTCTGCTTCCGATGAAATAGTGACCTGCAGATTCTTGCTATTGAATTCAAAGCCGCCCTTACCACGCAAATCGTAACGCCGCTCAAGCTCTTTCATGGCATTATCTACCGCGTTGGTTACTTCATGTTTATCAAGCTCAGAAACAACGTCAAACGATGGCATTGGAATCACCTCACACAAAACGCATAATTATGATGTTCGATAGAAAACAACAGTATAACCTCGTAGCATTATAACGGCAGTCAGCCAGAGACCAGCAGGGAGCACCTTCGATGCCTAACCCCCAACTCAGTATTTTGGTGGTGGACGATACCAAGTTCAGTAGCGCCGTTATCGGACACACCCTGAGTCAGGCCGGTTACAACGATATTCGTTTCGCCAACTCTGCAATGGATGCCCTGCGTATGCAGGAAGAGCGTCCAGCCAGCGTTATGGTCGCCGATTGGCTCATGCCGGAGATGGACGGGCTTGAATTGACCACGCGTATCCGTCAAATGGATGAGCAGGACAATCACTATACCTACGTTGTCTTGCTGACCGCCCGCGAAGGCGACAATGTCCTCAGCGAGGCGTTTGACCGTGGCGTTGATGACTTCATCAGCAAGTCCTCAATGAATGAACAACTGCTGCCTCGCATTTTTGCCGCCGACCGCACCTCCCAGCTGATTAATCGTCTACTGGACGAAAATCACCTGCTGGCCAATAACAATGCCCAGCTCGAAGAACACAATCTGGTCGACACCCTGACAGCGATCGGCAATCGTCGCTACCTATTGCAGCGCCTGAAAGAAGCGCTGCGCAGCGTTGATTCACGCGGTGGCGCCTGCTGCGTCGTACTGCTGGGCGTACAAAACCTGGTATCGCTAGGCGATCGCTTCGGCGAAGCGGTGCAGAGCGAGGTTCTGCGAGGCACCGCCAGGCGCCTGCAACAGCTGGTGCGCCCCACCGATGTAATAGCCCGGGTAGCCACTAACGCCTTCGCCATTGTGACCCTCGCAGACGATGCCGAAGAGTGTAAACCCAACAGCTTTCGCCGCCTGCACGACGGTCTCAACCTCAAAGCCTTTAAAACAACCGAAGGCTATTTGTCGATTCGCGCTGGTATGGCGTTATGCACCGTCACTAACAAAGATGATCTGCCTAGTCCCGAGGACTTGCTAGCCAAAGTCGAAGACCACCTGCAGCAGGCCTACGAAACCAATCTGATCACCGAAGTTCGCGGTAAATAACCCACTTCATGGTGCATGTTCTTGGTGCTGGCAGTCTCGGTCTGCTGTGGATTGCGCGGCTGCAGCAGGCCAACCAGTCCTGCTGCCTGCTACTGCGTAACTCATCTGCACTGACGCAATGGCAAAACAACAGCAACCAATTGATATTTGAGCACCACGGCGCCCGCCGCGTGCTCCCCGTAACCACAGAGATTGCCTCCCAGAGCACTGGCCCGATAGACATCGTCGTTGTAGCCACCAAGGCCTACGCCGTCATCTCGGCGCTGGAGTCTATCCGTCACCGGCTGAATCCGGGCAGCCAGATACTACTGCTACAAAATGGCCTTGGTGCGCAGCAAGAGGTCAGTGCTGCATTCGCGCAACAGCGGGTGCTCTACGCCAGCGTCACCGATGGCGCTTGGCAACCGTCACCGCAGCATCTGGTCTGGGCAGGGCAAGGCAAAACGGTTATTGGAGATCCGGATCAACAACCCCCGCCCCCTTGGCTGGAGCGCATAACCAGCAGCATCGAATGGCAGTGGGATAACGACATCCTTGCCGTGCTGTGGCGCAAGCTGGCAATCAACTGCGCGATCAACCCATTCACCCTGCTATTTGACTGCGTCAATGGCGCCGTGCCGAGCCGCGCGGGTGATTGGTTAGATAGGTGCATTGAGGAATTACAGCTGCTATTGGCAGCACAGGGTGTCGCTGACACTAACGAGCTCGCCAAACAGATTCATGACGTCATTCAGCGCACTGCGAGCAACAGCTCCTCAATGCGCCAGGACCTGCGTGCCAAGCGCCGCACCGAGCTGGATTATATTCTCGGCTATGCCTGCCGCCAGGCGCAGCAACGCAATATAGCGGTTCCCGCCCTCACCCGCTTACTGCAGGCAACCCGTCAGTGCTTGGCCGATAAAAACCTGCCCGTGGACTGACCACCCGCTTTACCGCTAGGCTTACGCGATATTCAAGCAATCAACACTTTATTTAGCGGAGAGCGAAACACCATGGGCTATCGTTTGAGCAAGCTCTATACCCGTACCGGCGATAAGGGCGACACGGGCCTGGCGAATGGCGAACGTATCGCCAAGAACCATCCGCGCGTCGCGGCCATGGGAGACGTAGATGAGCTTAATTGCCAGGTGGGCCTGCTCATCACCGAGTTAACCGACTACCGCGTGCATCCTTTGCTCGCACTGCTAACGCCTATACAGCATCGCCTGTTTGATCTGGGTGGCGAACTGGCGGTACCTGGCCACGACATGATCGATGCCGCTGATGTGGCGCAGCTGGAGCAGGCTATTGACGAGCTGAACGCCGATTTGGAACCGCTGACAAACTTCATTCTGCCAGGCGGTTCAAAGGCGATTGCGCAGGCGCACATGGCGCGCAGTGTGTGTCGCCGAGCGGAACGACAATACATCAGCCTGGCGCAACAGGTTGAGGTAAATCAGCAGGCGCTGATCTACCTCAACCGGTTATCTGATCTGCTGTTTGTGCTGGCGCGGACCATTGCCCGCCTTGAGGAAACGCCGGAAGTGCTCTGGGCTCCCAAACCCAAGCCTGCAGCCTGAGCCTGGGAAGCACAGCGCGTCAGACCTTGAACGCGCTGATAATACTTTGCAGCGATTGCACCAACTGCGTCATACGGCCACTGGACTCTTCGGCCTGACTCGCCCCTGCAGCAGTGCGCTCGCCAGCCTGATTGATTTCCACGATATTGTGATCGATATCATGGCTGACGGCGGTCTGCTGCTCTGCAGCCGCCGCAATCTGCTGACTCTGATCAACGATATGCACGACTGACTTGAGAATATTGTCGAGCCCTTCCTGCACCTTGCGGGAGGCATCCACGGCTTCTGCCGTCATGCTATGACTGCTACCCATAGCCTTCACCGCCGCACTCACGCCATCTTGCAGACGCACGATCATCTGCTCAATTTCTTCGGTTGATTGCTGGGTACGGCGCGCCAGGGTGCGCACTTCGTCCGCGACCACGGCAAAACCTCGACCCTGCTCGCCAGCGCGCGCTGCCTCAATGGCGGCGTTGAGCGCCAACAGGTTGGTTTGTTCGGCAACCCCTTTGATTACATCCAGCACGCGGCTGATTGATGAGCTGTCATCGGCCAACTGGTTGATAACCCGAACCGAGTTTTCAATCTCACCAGAGAGTTTTTCAATCCCATCCACCGAGGATTCCACCAGGCGCCGACCACTGAGCGTTTGGTTGTTAACCTCCTCAGCGTTGGTTACTGCCAAGGCAGCGCTGCGGGCAACTTCCTGTGAGGTTGCCGCCATCTCATTCATGGCCGTTGCAACCTGCTCGATCTGACTACGCTGAGACGCTGCCGCATGGCTACTTTCGGTAGCGATGTTCTCGACTTGACGCGACTGCTCCTGCACCTGATCCGAGGTAGTACTGACCTGACGAATCAGCTCACGAACCTTGAGCACTGTGTTATTAAAGTCCGCCGCCAGATCGCCCAGCTCGTCGTGACTATCCACCTCGACTTGAACCGTCATATCGCCGCCGGCCACCTGCCCCATCTGCGAAGACAAGCGTTTCAGGGTGCGACGCGTCGCCATATAGAAACCGGCGTAGAGATAAATGATCAGCAAGCCAACCAGAGAGAGCGACACAATAAGGATCAGCATAGACCGCTGATTCTGCCCTAAACGCGCTTTCAACCGCGTAGACAAGGTGTCAAAGATCGCTGCATCCAGCGCGTAGGTCTTTTCAATTTCGACCGTAATGCGCGCAAAGTAATCATCCCACTCGCCTTCCAGTGAGTTAGCCAAAATGATTTCTTCATCAAATATGTTCTGTGCAACGCTCAAACTCTCCAAACTGGCATCAGCCGCCGGTTTGAGGCCCTGCAGCTCTGACCCGGACAACGTCTGCTGCAGCTTCTGCTGATAGTTTGCAGTCAGCTTTTGCAGCGTCTCAAACAGGTCATCCATTGCACGACTGGCATCAGAGTTAATGAAACCCAGCCCCATGGAGTAAGCGCCCACGGCACGCCCTTCGCCCAGTGCGGAGGTAACCTGCGGGGTAGCATCAATGAGCAATTCTGTGAGTTGACGAACGTCGCGATCAAAGTCCTGCGGCAGACCTGCATAGGCCGCACTAAAGTTCAGCAAGGTAGCCGCTTCGGCCAGTCCCTGCACCGCTAGCACCTTCTTACCGCTAACCGACTCATTGGCCAAGCCTTGGTAAAGCGCAATCAACTCGTCGCGTTTAGTGGCAACATCTGCTGCAGCATCGTCTTGCGTATCCAGAGGCAACGCCTGCAGCTTTTCCAGCACTTGCTTACGCAAACCTGCACCACGGGCTTCCAGCTCTGCTGCAAGCTGACCCTGCCCCAGCATGGAGGTCACGTTCTCCATATCCCGGATCACTTCTGCATCATGCACAATGGCCGAGCTCGCTCGCACGAGCTCCAGGTTCTGCTGGGCGTGGCGCGTCATCTGAACACGCTCGTAAGCCTGATGGACCACCATACTGCTAACAATGCCGAGCGGAATAAAAAAGAGCACGCTGATCAGACAGAACTTCATTCCGTAGCTGAGGCGGTTCATCAGGGCAATGGCAGGCGCAAGAAGACTATTCACCCAGTTTTTCTCCTAAATAGACCGGTCTATGGCAGACCTGGCAGGCATCGTCCCGACACCCCTGTTTGTTGTTATATGTACTACTATTTCGGACCTGTTAACGCGTAGCTAATTCTTTTCGTCCCATGCTGAGCCTATCGGCTGATACCGAGACAACTTTAACGTTGGGGCGAAATCTATCCCAAGAGTGCCAGCAGCGCCACAGGTACAGCCCAAGCCAGTGCCGCGCGGAATAACAGTGAGCGGATCGGAGCTAAAACGTTCCCGCTTTGCGCTTGGCTGGATTCACCTTCGATGGCCGCCTCTGCCGCCTTGGACAAGAACAGCTCAACCGGTTGCTCCCAATCACCCCACAAACCGCGCATCGCCCCGAAGACCCGATCGTAATGTCCAACCAGTGCAAAGCTGACCGCAAGCAATCGTGCCGGCAACCACTCCATCGCGTGCACGAGACTGCCCGCGTAACCCTGCGCTTCAACCGGGAGTCTATCTACGTATAGCCTTAACAGACGGTATCCCAATGCGCCCATGGGGCCAAGGAGCAGAAACCAGAGTAATGGCACGAAATAACTGGCACAGGCTTCGACCAGCATGCGACTGCGGACCTGCGCGACAAGCATCCTCTCATCGCTTGCCCGCACGCCCCAGTCATTCTCAGCAATTAAGGTTGCCGCGGCTTTGTCACCTCGTCCCCAGGCTTGCTCAAAGCGGCATCCAAAGCCGCGCAGCAAATCATGCCCGCCCAACCCCAGCAGCAACACCAGAACGCCCAGCGCCAGCACAAAAATGCCGTGCGCCACATCGGCCAGCAACCAGAAGGCAATTTCCAACGGTAACAACGGCAGCAACAGACATAGCAGCGCTGGCCAGCCCGGTCGGCGCTCAGCAAATCGCGCACTGTAGCGCGCCCAGGCAGCAGTCAAATCCGGACGCACGCCGCGACTCAGGGGCGTGAATCGAATCAACAGAACGGTCGCCAACAAAATGAGGAAACGCATGCGCAGGACCTTTAAGCAGTGGGTTTAACAGACGTCAGGCTGAGCAAAAACCGGCGCCAATCGAAAGCGCTGCCCGGATCTGTCTTGCGTCCCGGCGCGATAAACTCATGCCCGGTAACCCGATAGGGAGTGATCGCCGGATAGGCCAGCTGCAGGGCCTGAGTCAATTCGCCAAGAGCAGCATACTGCGCGTCAGTGTAGGGCGTCTGATCTGTGCCCTCCAGCTCTACGCCAATAGAGAAGTCATTGCAGTTGTCGCGCCCGCCAAAAAAGGAGGCACCGGCATGCCAGGCACGCTCGTCACAACTGACAAATTGGGTGATAGCGCCGTCGCGCTCAATAAAAAAATGTGCGGATACGCGCAGGTGCGCGATTTCAGCGAAATAAGGATGCAGGGAGGAATCGAGCTGACCGCAGAAAAAACGCTGCACGTGGCCACCACCGAAGTCGCCCGGCGGCAAACTGATATTGTGCACAACAAGAAGCGACACAGCTTCGCCGTCAGGGCGATCATTAAAATGCTCTGAACGGCATATTCGCGCGCTGTCTAACCAGCCCTTATGCAGGCGCATTATGCTCAAACTCCCATCAACAAAACCTTATGCTAACAGGAGCAAAGCAGCCACGCACCCGGCTTGGATCAGGGTTTTCCGGATTGCAGGCGCCGCAGGTTGCCAATCACTGACTCAAGCGCGCGATCAAACAGCTGGTTCTCGTCCAGTACTGTAATCAGGCCCTGCTCAAAATGGTGCGCCAGCTCAATCCTGCCAAACTCGGCGACCTTCATGCCGCCACGATTGACGAAGATATATTTGCCGCTGAAGCTGATGATTGCTGCCAGCTTGCAGCGTTGCTCTGGCCGACCTTCGGTCGCACCCAAGCGAAACCAACAGCCAGCACGCAGGCTCTCGATCCAACGCTGAGCGCCGACACTAGGCAAGTCATCAACCGTGTCCGCCTCTGGCTCCGAATCCAGCTGTTCCAGCACCGGAGCTTCAACCCGTATCTGCGCAATAGGCTCGATAACCGACTCGGGCGTTTCCGGCTGCAGGGGTGACGATACGCTTTCCTGCTCAGGCACGTCAGCAGCAGCTGCGCCCTGAACCGCATCGCCTCCTGCCCGCACCGACTCTTCCGGGCTTTCAATTTTTTGCACGGCAACGCGTGCAGCGGCTTGAGCTGCACGCTCATCTAGTATTTTCTGCGCAGCGTCTTGTGCCACCGCGAGCGCTCGCGCCTGAGGCAGTGATAACCGCGCGACCTGCACAGCGACCGCAGAGGCGTCCATCCCCAGCGATTCAAGGCCCACATGTAATGCATCAAGCACCTGTTGGTTACTCTCAGCGCGCGCGCGCATCTCACCCAGAGGGACGGGTTCAATACTATCGATCATGCGCTGAGCCAGGTCGACACTCTGCCGCCACGCCTTGGAGTCCGCACCTTCGCGCAGACAGACCATTTGCAGCACTTGACTCCAGCTATCACGCAACAGGTCAACCAGCGTCACCGGGAGCGTACGACCGACCAACAGGTTGTTGATGACCTTGGCAACGTCATTGCGCGCCAGTTGCATGCGCGCTCGCCCTTCTTCAGCATCGCGCGTGCGCTGCTCTATCCGATCTGAGCGACGCTGCTCATTACGCAGACAATTGGTGAGCTCAACATTCAGCGCCTCAAACAACGAGTCCTGTGGTGCACTGACCGCCAACAATTGCTCCACGATACTCTCCAGCAGCGCATGCAGCTGATCGCGGCGCAGATCATCGTGGTCATTCCAGCCCATGGTAGCCCGTGCCAGCTCATTGAGCAGGCGGCGCGCAGGGTGAGAGCCCCGACTGAAGAAACTCTTGTCGGCAATGGCTACGCGCAAGATGGGCAGTTGCAGGCGGCTGATCATGGCCTTGACAGCGGCAGGTAGCGCCGGATCTTCCAGGATAAAATCAAACAACATGGACACCAGGCTAATGACATCGTCATCCACCCGGCCCAAGGTTTTGTGATCCCCACCCGTCTGATGCCGCTGCTGCTGCAACAGCTGCTGAATACGTTGACGCATGCCCGGGAGCTGATTCTCGGCATCACCATTAGCCAGCTGATCCGCCGGCATGTCGGCAAGTACTTGCAGCAGTTCGTTGCTGGGCATGGGCTTGGCGCCCGCGCCGGTCAACCCCGATAGCGCCATGTCACCGCTGGCGTGACGCCAGTTGCCGATAAGCTCACTGAACATACTCAGCACTTCTTGCTGATCGGCACTGCTGGACTGACCGCTTCGGGCTTCATTGCTAGAAGATGAACCAGACCCGGCCGCAGGCACGCGGCGCGAGCTAGGCGTCACTTGCGCCAGCCGCAGGTCAGGCATCACCCCAGAATTGATCAGCAGCGTATTGAGCTCTTCGTATTCAGTATCAATTGGATTGAATACATAGCGCTCAAACAGCTTGAAAATAATCAGACGAACCTTGATTTCCAACCCCAGCGGCTTAATTGCATCAGCAAAATACTGGGCTAGCGCTGCCGGCGCCAAGGGGTTATTGCGCTCATCAATCAGGCTTTTGACCAGGCTGTTACTGCGGATAGCCAAGTGCATCAACGGCTGCTGGTTTCGCCCATTAACCCTGCTGACCATGCCGTCCAGCGTGACCGACTGCTCCAGCTCATCAGGCTGCACCAAAGCCAGGCTATCCAGCTCGAAAGAGGTATGCAGGGCGCGAGCAGGTGTGTCGCTATTTAACCTTTCGGTCGCCTGAACAAGCTCGTCAGCAGCATTCTTTAGAATGGCGCCACGCTGCAGGCGCACAGCACGCATAGCTTCAAAAAACAGGTTCTGCTCGGCGTTACTTGAGGCCCGATCGGCCATTTCGAAGAGATTGTCGTCCGCCGCATCAAACAGGGTATTGAGCGCGCCAAGGAGATATTGCTGAAGGTGCTCGCGAACCGCTATGAGCGGCAGTGGCAAAACAGAGGAACCCTCGCCCGCCCGCGCGCCCTTGCGGCCAGCGAGATTCGGCTTAATCGATACAACCTTGGGATCCTGGGACATGCTGCCTCTCTTGATAAGCGTGGCTTATCGCGCAAAACGCCTGGGATGCTTATTCCACTAAAAAGGTAGTCTTCCGTGTGTCGTAAATTTGGCGTCAAAATTTTTAATCATTATACCCACTTTCATAACCAGCGCATCCTGCGTCGTTATATTTTATGGACATAGATCACATTCTAGACATCAGTTTTTACCTTGCACCAGCATGACAATATAGCGATTGCATCTTTGGCTAACGCCGAATCGACAATCCTGGTATATCCTGAGAGCGCATCGGTTCAAAAACACATTAATAACAGTGGTATGGCATGTCCATATCCACAACGGTAGACATCAGGAGCAGCATTAATGGAAGCAATCATCAACCTGATCGGCCAGATTAATGGCGTTGTCTGGGGTCCCGCCATGCTAGCGCTACTGGCAGGCACCGGGCTCTACTTGACGCTTGGCCTCAAGCTTATCCCGCAACGCAAACTATTTTATGGCTTCAGCATGCTCTGGCGCGGCCGCAAGAGCAGTGAAGAAGGCGATATAAGCCCTTTCAACGCATTGATGACCGCTCTTTCGGCAACGGTCGGCACCGGTAATATTGCTGGCGTTGCTACCGCCATCTTCTTTGGCGGGCCCGGCGCACTCTTCTGGATGTGGGTCATCGCGCTGGTTGGCATGGCCACCAAGTTTGCCGAGGCAGTCCTGGCAGTGCGCTTTCGCGAGAAGGACGCACTGGGAAACCACGTCGGCGGTCCGATGTACTACATCAAAAACGGCTTGGGTACCAAGTGGAAATGGCTGGGCATCATGTTTGCTATTTTTGGCATGCTCGCCGGCTTCGGCATCGGTAATACCATCCAGTCCAACTCGGTTGCTGATGCACTGAGCAGCAGCTTTGGCATCCCGCCACTGGTTACCGGCATTATCATCGCCGTGCTGGTTGCCCTGGTTCTGCTCGGCGGCATCAAGCGTATTGGCGATGTTGCCGGTAAGCTGGTACCTATCATGGCGCTGTTCTACGTCGGTGGCGGGCTGATCATTTTGATCACGCACTTCGACCGCATCCCAGCCGCCTTCGCCGACATCATCCACTACGCGTTCAACCCCGCAGCCGCTGCTGGCGGCTTTGCCGGTGCTACTATCTGGGCAGCAATGCGCTTTGGTATTGCCCGCGGCGTCTTCTCCAATGAAGCGGGCTTGGGCAGCGCGCCTATCGCCCATGCCGCAGCGCAGACCAACAACCCGATTCGCCAGGGTACCGTTGCTATGCTGGGTACCTTCATCGACACCATTATCATTTGCTCGATCACTGGCCTGGTGATCATGGTGACCGGCGCCTGGCAGAGCGGCGAGAACGGCGCGCCGATGTCGGCACTGGCCTTCAGTCAGGGTCTGCCCGGTGGCTGGGGTCAATACATCGTCAGTATTGGTTTGGCCGTGTTTGCTTTCACCACCATCATCGGCTGGAGCTTTTACTCCGAAAAATGCACCCAGTTTCTGTTCGGCGAGCGCTCCAACACTCCCTTCCGCGTACTGTGGATTATTGCCGTACCGCTGGGCACCATACCGAACATTGATCTGGCCAGCCTTTGGCTGGTTGCGGACACGCTGAATGCCATGATGGCAATCCCCAACCTGATTGCTCTGCTGCTACTCAGCCCCGTGGTATTCCGCCTGACGCGTGATTATTTCAATAATCCGACACCCTGAGAAAGAAGCTCAACTGCAGCTCTGACCTGCGACCGATACCCGCCTTTCGAGGCGGGTATTTTTTTATCAATCGGGTATACTCGCCGGCATTCGGAAACACTGCTGGAGCCCCCATGCCAAACCTGACTCTCGAGAGCCTACAGGCCGTCATCGTTGACGATGTGCGCCGCGCATTAAATGAAGACGTGGGCGATGGCGACATCACCGCCAGCCTGATTCCGGCCAATAACCAGGCATCCGCTAGCATCATCACCCGCGAAGCTGCCGTATTCTGCGGCCGCGCCTGGGCCGACGAAGTTGTGCGCCAGGTCGATCCCAGCATTCAAATCGAGTGGCGGGTTGCCGATGGCGATATGCTCAGCGCTGACCAGACCCTGTGCCGCCTGCACGGCCCGGCACGAGGCCTGCTGACAGCCGAACGCTGCATGCTCAACTTCATTCAGACCTTATCCGCTACGGCAACCCGTAGCCGCCACTTCGCCGACCTGGTGAAAGATACCGCAGTCAAGCTGCTCGATACCCGCAAGACACTGCCAGGCTTGCGCATGGCGCAAAAGTACGCCGTTACCTGCGGTGGTTGCCATAATCACCGCATCGGACTTTTTGATGCCTTTCTGATCAAGGAAAACCACATAGCGGCGTGCGGCGGTATAGCCGCCGCCATCACCCAGGCGAACCAGATCGCGCCCGGCAAGCCGGTGGAAGTAGAAGTAGAAAGTCTGGATGAATTGCAACAGGCGCTGGACGCCGGCGCCGACATCGTCATGCTGGATGAGCTGAGCCTGGAAGATATGCGCAAAGCGGTGAGCCTGACCGCTGGCAAGGCCGCTCTGGAAGCCTCTGGCGGCATCAACGAAACTACCCTGCGCAGCGTAGCCGACACCGGTGTTGACTATATATCAATCGGCAGCCTGACCAAGGATGTCAAAGCCGTTGACCTGTCGATGCGCCTGCGCTTTCAAACCACCTGAAAAAATCAGAGCAACGCCAGCAGGTTTCGACAATCTACCGCATGCCAGTCGGCCAGCTCAGGCCACTGGTTTTGCGGGTGAACCAGGCAGGTATTGCTGCCAGCTGCCCTGCCCGTTTGCAGGTCAAAATGAAAATCACCAACCATGACCGATTGCGCCGGGCTCAGCTGCCAGCGCTGAAGCAGTAGTTCAATCCCCTCCGGGTGCGGTTTCGGTGCCGCCTCTTCGCGCCCCAATACGTCCTCTGGCGCAAAGCAATCCAGTACATCCAGATGCTGCAGCGTCGATATCGCTACGCAGCGCAGGTTACGGGTCAATATCCCCAACCGTCGACCCTGCTGATGCAAGTAGCGGATCAACTCAACTGCGCCCGGTGCAGCCTCGACCTCTTGCGCCAAACGCAGCTCAATCTGATCAAGCTCTGCCTTCATGGCAGTCGCCTCAGCAGCAGGCAAGCCTGCGATATAGGTGAGGATATCAGAATCTGAAGGAACGCCCAGCTCCCGCCGAATCGCGGCAAAATCATGCTGCGCGAGGGTGAGCGTACCATCCAGATCAAAGATCCAGCCCTGCAGATCACGCATACTCAATCCTTGACCTTACGCATCAGCGACTCTTGCGCCACTGACGCAACCAGCTCACCTGCACGATTAAAAATATGCCCCCGCGACATACCGCGAGAACCACTGGCCGAAGGACTATCCATGGCATACAGCAACCAATCATCCATGCGCAGTGGACGGTGATACCACAGGGCGTGATCCAGGCTGGCAACCTGCAACTTGGTTGACCAACTAGAGATCGCGTGTGGCTGCATCGCGGTGCCCAACAGATGGAAGTCAGACGCATATGCCAACAGGTAACGGTGTACCTGTGGGTCATCCGGCAACTGGCCATCAGCGCGGTACCACATGTAGCGAACGGGCTCGGCAACCTTGGGCTCGAACGGATTGAACTCGCCAACCGGGCGAATCTCAATAGGCTTGCCGCACAGCACTTTGTCACGCACCTTCTCATGAATCAGGTGCTGGTGCCGACGCGTCCACTCGGTTTCGTTGGGCAGATCTTCCGGGCCAGGGACATCGGGCATCTGCACTTGATGCTCATAACCCTCTTCATCGCCCTGAAAGGAGCAGATCATGGTGAAAATCGGCTTACCCTTTTGAATAGCCTGCACCCGACGGGTGGTAAAGCTGCCGCCATCACGCAGCGGATCCACCTGATACACGATAGGCTGAGTCGCATCACCCGGACGCAGAAAATAACCATGCACTGAATGCACATGGCGCTCGAGATCAACCGTCTGACTGGCAGCAGAGAGTGACTGCCCCAGTACCTGACCGCCAAACAACTGCTTGAAGCCCAGATCCTGGCTGCGACCGCGAAACAGATTTTCTTCAATTTTTTCCAGCGCCAGCAGGTCCACCAGATCATCCAGCAATTGGCTCATTATTCTTCCTCACAATCGACGCGACCACGGCTGTCGCACTACATTGGTTCAGCAACAGCGATCACGCTGGCCTTTTATATTGCCGCCAAGTTTAACCCGGATTGTCCCAAGTTAGCAGGCCAGCGGCATGACTGATTCGGCAGTGAGACTATTCAACAGCCGCCAGGCCCAGCATACTTATGCTGTTTGCCAAGGAGTTAGCGTGGACCTACCGCTGGTATACCACCCAGACTACAGCTTCGCCTTTCCGGCGCCACACCGCTTCCCCATGGATAAGTTCGTGCGCCTGCACGATCACCTGCGCGCTAGCGGCCTGCTACACACACAAAACCTGCACCAGCCGCAATCCTGCCCCCAGGAACTGCTGCTACTGGCACATGACCCGGACTATGTAGAGCGCTTCTGCAGCAACCAGCTCGATACCGCCGCCCAACGCCGTATGGGCTTACCCTGGAGCGAGCTGCTGGTAGCGCGAACCCTGCGCGCAGTCGGCGGCACGCTGCTGACTGCCGAGCTGGCTCTCAAACATGGGCTAGCCTGCCATCTGGCTGGTGGTACCCATCATGCTCACCATGACTTTGCCTCAGGGTTCTGCATTTTCAACGATCTGGCGATTACCAGCCGCTATCTGCTCGCGGCCGGAAAGGTAGAGCGCGTGCTGATTTTCGACTGCGATGTGCATCAAGGCGACGGCACAGCACGCATTCTGGAGCACGATAGCGACGCCATCACGGTATCGCTGCACTGTGAAAACAATTTCCCGGCGCGCAAGGCGCAAAGCGACTGGGACATTCCCCTGCCCCGGCAACTGGGCGATCAGGGCTATCTGAATACCGTCGATGAAGCACTGAATTATCTACTGCCACTGTACGAGCCTGACCTGGTGCTCTATGACGCTGGGGTCGACGTGCATCAGGCCGACGCGCTAGGTTATCTGGCGCTGACCGATGCCGGTATCGCACAGCGCGACAGCCATGTAATCAGCGCCTGCCTGAGCCGAGATATTCCGGTCTGCGCGGTGATTGGCGGGGGCTATGATCAGGACCGCGTCGCACTGGCCAAACGTCACGGCATTCTGCATCACAATGCGGCCCGGATATGGCAACAGCATGCCCTGAGGTAAACTACGCAGCGCATTCAAACATCCGGTCCTTGGCTAAGAGCACTACTAGATAGCAGCCAATCACCGCGCTTGCCGAGGAAGTCAATTGCTGTGACAAAAAAGCCCAATAAGGCCGATCGGCATCCCTCCTTGCAGCTTGGCAGATCTCGCCTGCCGCCCGAGCGGCACGCCCACCGAAACAGAGAAAACAACACACTCTCAGCACGCGCACGCAAGCCAGGTTAATCAATGTTCAACCTTAACAACCTCATTTTAGTGAGCGTGGCATTACTACTAGCCATACTGTCCTTCCAGCCACGCCTGATGGCAGCACCGGGATGGCGTGCTACCGTAACGCCGCTTGCCTCGATTATTGGTTCCGGCTTTCTCGTCGCAGGGCCAATTCTGGCGCACGCCGTTGGTCCCTGGGCCTGGTTGGCGATGCTGGCACTGTGCGCATTGAGCTATTGGTTCGGCGCAGCTATCCGCTATAACATCCGCTATGTTGAGCCTAGCCTGGCGGATCACCCTCCGGGCTACCAATCCGCCTTGGAGCGTCTGTCAGAGCTGGCGCTGGCACTGGCTTACTTTGTTTCCGTTACCTACTATCTCAACCTGTTTGCTGCTTTCGGCATGCGCCTTGGTGACATAATTGACCCGCTATGGACTCGTATCGTGGCCACAGCGGTGATAGCCACTATTGGACTGCTCGGCATGCTCCGCGGTCTAGCTGGACTCGAGCGTTTAGAGGTCATAGTAGTCGCGTTAAAGTTATCCCTGATCGGCGGCTTGCTGGCGATGCTGACGCAGGTGAATCTGGCGGCCATGGTGGACGGCTCGTTCCAATGGGCACAAAAGGCAAACCTGCAAGACCATCAGCAGTTAGCGATACTGCTAGGGCTGGTGATTCTGGTGCAAGGCTTTGAAACCTCGCGCTATCTTGGTAGCCAGTACGACGCAGCGACCCGAATTCGCAGCATGCGATGGGCACAGTGGATTTCCTGCGCGATTTATCTCGTGTTCCTGGTGCTGATAACCGATTTCTTTCACAGCGATCTACCGTCTGAAGGGGGTGAAACGGCGATTATTGACCTGTTACGGCCACTAGGCATGCTGGTCGCCCCGTTACTCATTGTGACCGCGTTGGCCTCGCAGCTATCTGCAGCCGTAGCCGATATGAATGGCGCCGGCGGGCTCCTGGCGGAATCATCCCGCCGCCGTGTTCCAGTCAAACTTGGCAATCTGGTCACCGCTCTGGTTGCTATTGTCATTACCTGGTCGGCGAATATCTACGAGATCATCACCTACGCCTCCAAGATGTTCGTCATCTATTACGGCTTGCAGGCATTGCAAGCCGCACTGGCAGCATGGCGGCGCGGCCAAAGCTGGCGGGCAGGCGGATTCGCGGCGGCAGTTTTGGTCGCGGTGGCCATTATCGTGTTGGCTGAACCGGTCGCAGCCTGATTGTGCGCAACCTGACGGCGGCGGCATAGCCCAACGGCACCATGATCACCGCTGAGCAGCGGGAGGTCGGGTAGGCGCCAGCATGACAATAACAGCAAGCGATTGGCCAAAGTACACGAACGCCCCACCAATAGGGCTGTAGCGCACTTTGCGGTAGACTGCGCGGCGTGTAATAGAACGCTAGCCAACGCCGGGGACAGAGTCATGACCACGCAACAACCAGACGCCAATCGTGTTGTCGTAATCGGCGGTGGACCGGCCGGCCTGATGGCGGCAGAAACCATCGCCAATGCGGGCTACCAGGTGGAGTTGTTCGACGCTATGCCATCAGTTGGGCGCAAGTTTCTGCTGGCGGGTGTCGGCGGCATGAATATTACCCATTCCGAGCCCAAACCCGCTTTTGTCGAGCGCTACCGTGAAGCAGCAGCCTGGGCCAGCGACTGGTTCACCGAGCTGGACGCAGAGCACCTGCAGCAATGGATTCATGAGCTGGGCATCAGCACCTTTGTTGGCAGTTCCGGCCGAGTGTTCCCCACCGACATGAAAGCAGCGCCACTACTGCGTGCCTGGCTCAAACGACTGCGCAACAAAGGCGTACAGCTGCATACCCGGCATCGCTGGCTCGGCTGGACGGCAGATGGCGCACTGCGACTGCAAAACGCCGACGGTGAGTTTCACCTCACGCCAACGGCCTGCGTACTCGCACTCGGCGGTGGTAGCTGGCGCCGCCTTGGCTCTGACGGCAGCTGGGTCGGCCCTTTGCGCGAGCAAGGCGCCGGCGTGCGCGACTTATTGCCCAGCAACAGTGGCTTTATCTGCGACTGGAGCCCGTTTCTCAGTGAGCGCTTCGCCGGCCAACCACTCAAGCCGATCGTTGCCAGCATGAACGATACCAACGGGCAGCTCATCAGTCGGCGTGGCGAATGCATCCTCACCCATGACGGGCTGGAAGGCAGTCTGATTTATGCTCTGTCAGCGCCGCTGCGCGACCAACTACAAGCTCATGGCCAGGCAACACTAGCACTGGATCTCGCTCCCGACCGCAGTGAGCCCCAGCTCATTACCGCGCTATCAGACAGCCGGAAAGGACAGTCGCTAGCGTCGCTGCTACGCAAGAAAGCCGGGCTGGATGCACTGAAAATCGCGCTACTGCATGAATGCTTTGGTAAAGACCAACTAGCCACACCTGCAGACCTGGCCAAAGCAATCAAACAGGTACCCATAGTGCTGCGCGACACCCGTCCGCTGGATCAGGCGATCAGCAGCGCCGGCGGCGTGCAGCAACCAAGTTTAACTGAGGATTTGATGCTCAAGAGCCTGCCGGGGGTATTCTGCGCTGGCGAGATGCTCGACTGGGAAGCCCCCACCGGTGGTTATCTATTGACCGCCTGCTTTGCCAGCGGCAAGCGCGCGGGCAACGGCGTTGTCAGTTGGTTGGCGAAGACTTGACGCCCGAGAGCCGCGGCAACATCCAGCGCTCAAACAAGCGCGGAAAGAACCGGGCGCATTGCCGCGCCAGCCAATCCACGTTCGACAACACCAACAACCGCTTGCGCTTGCACGCGCCCAGATAGATGGCATCTGCCACATCAGCAGGTGCCGCAACCTTGAAGCTCAAATTGGTAGCGGCTTGATTGATCGAGCCATCGCCAACCAGCGCGTTCTTGCGAATATCGGTCGCTGTAAAACCAGGCGTCACCAGCATGACGTTGACACCCTGACTGCGCACTTCCATGCGCAGGGTTTCAAACAGACCGTGTAGCGCATGTTTGCTGGCATTGTAAGCGCCACGGTTAAGCAAGGGTGCGAAGGCAGATAGCGAACTCAACCCGATTACCTGCCCACCCCGCGCCAACAGACTGGGCAAGGCATGTCGCGTGCAATTCACGGCGCCGAAATAGTTCACTGCCATGATGCGCTGAAACACCGCGATATCGGTATCGGCAAAGGCACTGCGGTGGGTTATGCCAGCGTTATTGATCAGCAGATCTATGCCGCCAAAACGCTCGACCACCTGACTGATCGCCTCCGCGCATTGCTGGTCATCCGACACATCACAGTGCAATGCCATGACGTCAGCGTTGAGCTTATCGTGCAGCTGCTGACGAAAGGCAACCAGGGCTTCATCCTGGATATCGAGAATGGCGATGTGGGCGCCAGCCTGGGCAAAGCGCAGTGCCAGCGCACGGCCAATGCCGGCGCAGCCACCGGTAATTACGACTACTTTCTGCTGAAAGACTCGCCTGCCCATATCGCCTCCTCTACTGGCTTATTGGCCCAGCCTAAAGCCAGTGGAGAATGGCGGCAAGCCAATTGAACAGGCGACAGCTCAGGGCGCCAGGCGCTCACGCACCCATTGACCTGACTCAAGGCGATAGCGCAGGCGATCATGCAGGCGACTGGAACGCCCCTGCCAGAACTCGATCAAACTGGGTACCAGGCGATAACCACCCCAATGCGGCGGCCGTGGCGGCTGCTCCTCCGCGTATTGCACCTCAAGCGCTTGCAAACGATCCTCAAGCACCTCACGTCCGGCGATCACCTGACTTTGCGGCGAGGCCCAGGCGCCCAGACGGCTACCTGCAGGTCGGCTGTGAAAATACACGTCAGACTCTTCGCTGCTTACGCGCTCGATCTGCCCCTCGATACGCACTTGACGCTCAAGGTCATGCCACCAGAAGGTCATGGCGGCCAACGGCTGCGCCGCCAGCTGCTCACCCTTGGCGCTTTGGTAGTTGGTAAAAAACACAAAGCCACGCTCGTCAAAACCCTTGAGCAATAACGTACGCAAGTGCGGTTGCCCCTGTGCATCGACGCTCGCCAGCATCATGGCGTTAGCCTCGGTTGACTCGATTTCTACCGCCTGAGCAAACCAGGTAGAAAACAGCGTATAGGGCTCGTTCGGCGCCTGCGATTCAGTCAACCCGTCGCGGGTATAATCACGGCGCAAATCGGCAATAGTGGGTTTCATCAACGCAACTCCTTCAGCGGCATGGCATGTATCAACAGGAGCTCAGCCTAACATGCGACGCATTAACGGTATTGACCTACGGCAGCCTTCAGTCAAGCTCGCGCAGACAATCCTTTACCGCGCTACTTAGCGCCAAGGCGCGTGGGTCCATCAACACATAAGGCCCCATGGTGTTGGTTACATAACCAAAGCCGACCTGCGCATCCGGGTCACAAAAGCCCAGCGAGCCGCCAGCACCCGGGTGCCCAAAGGCGCGCGGCCCCATACCGAAACCACCACCGGGGGTATCCTGCTCCAGCATCACACCCAAGCCGAAACGGGTGGGGCACAGCAACGTACGATCCTGGCCCTTGCTGTGCTCCTGCTGCATCAGCGCAACCAACTCAGCATCCAGCAAGCTGACACCATCCAACTTGCCGCCGTGCGCCAGCAACTGCCAGAAACGCGCCAGGGAGCGGGCATTGCCTGTGCCGTTAGCCGACAGAATTTCCGCCTGCTGCCACTCGCGCTTGTTAGTGCTGGTCATCATGCTGGACGGATTGCCGAACGCCTTGGCGGTCAGGCCCTCCGGTTCGCCCATGGCAGCAAATAACGCCCGCGCACCCTCATCGCCATATTGATTGCGCAGACGTGACACGTGCGCAATACGCGGTAAATCCTGATCCGGCACGCCAACATGAAAATCCATACCCAGCGGTTGGCAGATATGCTGTTGAATGTAGCTGCCGGCGCGCTGATCGGTCAGCCGACGCAGCGGCTCACCCAATAACCAGGCGTAGGTTACCGGCGCGTAACCGTGCGCTGCGCCGGGTTCCCACCAGGGCGCCTGCTCAGCCAAGGCGGTGCTCATGGCAGTCCAGTCAAACAGTGCTTCCGGTGGCAATGTTTTGGCTACGGCCGATAGCCCAGAGCGGTGACTCAACAACTGGCGCAGGCTGATACCCTGCTTGCCAGCCTGGGCGAATTCCGGCCATACCTCGGCAATCGGTGCGTCCAGCTCGATCCGGCCAGCAGCCACCTGTTGCAGCAGCGCCACGGCGCCCAAGGGCTTGGTGCAGGAGAACACATTAACCAGTGTGTCCTGCTCCCAGACCTGCTGGTTTTCCTTATCCATTACGCCCTGCCAGAGATCCAGCACGGTATCGCCACCCACGGTTACACAGAGCGCCGCGCCGCGCGCCTGCTCGTCCTGCTGCTGCTCGGCGAAGAGTTCGCGCACTCGCTCGAAGCGCGGATCAAAATAACCCTGAACATTACCCATGGATGTCTTTCCTCAGTCGGTGTCTTGTTGTGCTGCCATTTAAGCTGCTTGCGTCAACAAATGCAGCGACCATAAGGCGCCAAACCACAGCATTATCGATGCAACTGATGACGCCAGGCCCGGGCTGCCGCTCAATCAATTTCCTGACGGAACGGCGGCAGCGCCTTGAGAATCGCTTTACCGTAACGCTGAGTCACCAACCTGCGGTCCAGGACCGTGATAGTGCCGCTGTCCTGTTCGGTGCGCAGCAATCGACCACAGGCCTGAATCAGACGCAAGCTGGCGTCCGGCACAGCAATCTCCATAAAGGGATTACCGCCGTTTTTCTCGATCCATTCAGCCAGTGCTGCCTCAACCGGGTCATCCGGGACCGCGAAGGGGATCTTGGCGATCACCACATGCTCGCAGTACTTGCCGGGCAAATCGACGCCCTCGGCAAAACTGGCCAGACCGAAGATCACACTCGGCTTGCCCTCGTCTACTCTCTTGCGGTGCTGGCGAATCAGCTCCTGCTTGGATAGGTCGCCCTGTACCAGGATGCGTTCGCGGAAGGCCGCGGGCAAACCCGCATAGACTTCGAGCATCTGCTTGCGCGAAGAATAGAGCACCAGACTGCCGCGTTCCTCAGCCAGAATATCCGGCAGATGCTCGATAATCGAGGCGCTATGCCCGGCGCTGTCGCGCGGATCGGCACCATAGTTGGGTACTCTCAGCACACCCGCCTCGCCATGCTTGAACGGACTTGGCGCCATGGTACAAACCGCGCTCCTGGGCAGGCCCGCACGCTGACTAAAGCGATCGAACTTGCCCAGCGCGGTCAGGGTTGCCGAGGTAGCCAGTGCAGCAAAGGCGCTGTGCCAGAGATACATGCGCAGGGTCTCGGCCGCCAGAATCGGGCTGACATGCACTTCTATATCGTTATTTTCGGTCAGGGTCAGCCAGCGCGCGGTAGGCGGCTTGCCCTCCGGGTCCTGCAGGCAGAATTGCGTCCAGAGCGTCCAGTTGGCCTCGGAGCGCGCCAGCAGCACACCAAACAGCGGGTACCACTCTTCCGCCTGGGATTCGGACACCCCTATGGTTGCCTCACCATCCATCGCCTCTTTCAGCATATCCACCAAGCGCTGTAGCAAATCGGTGATGCGACCAAAGCCGGCTTTGAGCTCCAGCCCCATGTCCACCAGTTCTTGCGGCACTATGCCGTGCTCAAAACGATGCTGCGGGCGAATATTGCCGCGCAAGTCTTCGGCGCTGGAGAAGTCGGCTACATCGCCCATCGCCTGCTGCATAAACTGCTGGTGCGGCTTTAACTCGCGCGCCTCCAACGGTACTTTTTCAATCAGGCGACCCAACTCACCGGGCAGCGGGTGCTGGGCAAGCAGCTTGCTCAGATTCTTGTCCAGTTGCTCCAGCCAATCTGCTGTGGCGTGCAGGCGGGTATTATGGGCAAAGTGCGAAATAGCCTTGTCGGGCAAGTGATGTGCTTCATCAAAGATGTACAGGCAGTCACGCGGGTCCGGCAAAATGGCACCGCCGCCAAGCGCGAGGTCAGCCAATACCAGATCGTGGTTGGTAACAATGACATCGACTTTCTGCACCCCTTCACGCGCCTTGTAAAACACGCACTGCTGGAAGTGGCCGCAGCGGCGGTTGCTGCACTGAATGTGGTCGGTGGTCAGTCGTGACCAGTCCTGATCCTCCAACGCCTCAGGCCAGGAGTCGCGCTCGCCGTCCCATTTGTTGCCGCCCAGCGCCTCCACCATGCGGGTGTAGAGCTTGAGCCCGGCTTCATCCACATCGAGGTTAAAGCCCTCGTCAGCAAAGATTTGCTGCTGATCCGCCGCCGACTGGTTTTCCCGCAACAAGTTATCGAGCTTGGACAGGCAAACGTAGCGCCCACGGCCCTTGGCCAGCGAGAAACCAAACTGCAGGCCGGCATTACGCTGAATATCGGGTAGATCCTTGAGTACAATCTGTTCCTGCAGCGCCACCGTCGCCGTGGAAATTACCAGCGGTTTACCCAAATGCTTGGCAATGGGAATGCCCGCCAGGCAATAGGCGACGGTTTTGCCGGTACCGGTGCCCGCCTCGATCGCCGCCACCGCCGGGTCGCCGTCGCGATGGCCGTCGTCATCCAGCTTAACGCCGCCAAATAGCTTGGCGACCTCGGCAATCATCACCCGCTGACCATAGCGTGGCTTGAGGGATTTGTTTTCGAGAAAGGTGCGATAGGCCGTTTGAATCTGGCCTTTGAGTTCATCGTTCAGCATGCGGGCTCCGGGCTAGCCCGCGATGATAACATTGAACCGGCCGGCAACCGACTGCCAACAAGCTTGCATCGACCGGCGCGAGACTCTAGGGTCAGCCGACCATTTTATTTTCCCATTGAGGAACGCCATGACGGCCACTCCGAACGCCACCTTGCTCAGCATTTTGCAGCATTACCAGCCTGCCCGGCTGCTCTGCGTCAGCCAAACGCGGGTGCCCGCCGTCGAGGCGTTTTGCGCCGACCACCCCGACACGCAACTGATTACCAGTGATCAGACGCCCTTACCGGTGGAGCTGGCCAACCAGCGCTATGATCTGGCGATCATTGCTGACTTGCTGGAACATATTCCGCAGCGTAACGGCGTTGAGTTACTGGCAGGGCTGCGCAACCTTTCAGCCAGCCGTCTGGCGGTATTGGTTGATCTGACGCAAAGTGCACACTGGCAAGAAAATGATTTTTTTGCCCTGGCGCTACAACGCCATGCCAGCTTTACCCAGGCTGGCAGCACGGATGAACGCACGCTGGCGCTCTATACCTACGATCTGGCCGATTACAAACAGGTTCCGGACTGGCTCAACAATAAATACTGGGCCAATCCCGAGATGTTCGATAAATATTGGTGGTAAGCATGAGCACAGTGGCAACGATCAACAGCGCTGACAACTGCCCCTGTGGCAGCGGCAAAGTCTATGGCCAATGCTGTCAACCCTGTCACGCCGGCGCGCCAGCTGGCAATGCAGAGCTTCTGATGCGGTCGCGCTATTGCGCCTACACCCTGGGACTGATTGATTATCTGGTGACGACGACTCTCCCCGCCCAACAGACCCAGCTGGAAGTAGAACAGATGCGCAGCTGGAGCGAGCAAAGCAGATGGCTAGGACTAGAGGTTGAACAAGTGACTGGCGGTGCTGGCAGCAACCGCGCCCAGGTCACGTTCACGGCGCGCTGGGCAGATCCGGATGAGAGCGTGCATGGCCACCGCGAATGTTCTGACTTCAAGCAGATTGGCGAGCGCTGGTACTTCATCGATCCCAATCATAGTGTTAAAGCTGGCCGCAATGAACCTTGCCCCTGCGGCTCAGGGCGCAAATTCAAACAATGCTGCATGCTCTAGCCGAGCCTGCTACCAGGCCGTCGCCCTCACGAGCTGCGGCCTGACGGGACCACGGGTTAATCATCCTGTAACTTCAGGTAACTGATATCCGGCGATACCGCTGGCAACTCTCGCTTGAGCTCACCCAGATCGCTACCAGTGGGCGCCAGACTAAGCGCACTCAGATCAATTGGCAGCGCCGCCGTTTCATCGTAGTCATCCTGCATATCAGCGCCGAGCGGGGCGATATCAAAATCCGGGGCCTCGACATCAACAAAGGCCGCCATATACTCATCCCGCGGCGCCAGACGCTTGCCGTGGTTATCGCTGGCGGTGCCAGGCTGTGGCACGGGCGTAGGCTGACTTACCGGCGGAGCAGCAGGCGCCGGAGCTGGTTCTGGTGCTGGAGCCGAATCTGGCTCAGCAGGCGTCATAGGCTCTACATTACAGACCGCACCGGCGCGCTCAATGGCCGCGCGATACTTGGCCGCTGCCGCCTCATCCAGGCCTTGTTTGATAACAATCCGGCGACCGGAAAACAGCGTATCCAGTTGCTCGCCAGCGACCTGAAACAGCTGACCGATACGCGCTCGCGCCTCTTCTACAGGCACGCCAGACTGCACCTGCCCTTGAAAAACAATCTCAAAACGGGCCATCTTGTCACTCCCTGTACGTCAATTAGGGTTAGTATGGTCCGACCCAGGCTGATCGACAACTCCACTTATAAGTCGGCCTGAACAGACTGCGGAGGGAGACAATGAAGTCGCGCGTACTGGGAATGATGGTGCTGATATCCTGCTTGCTATTGCACGGCTGCGCCATGCTCACGCCGTCGTACAGCAAACCGGATGTCAGTCTGGCCAATGTAGAAATGCTCAAATCCAACCTGTGGGAGCAGTCCTTTCGGCTAAAGCTGCGAGTCGATAACCCCAACAGCAAGGCACTGCCCATTCGCGGAATGCAGTATCAGGTCTATTTAAACGATATGCGCCTGGCGACCGGCGTCAGCAACAACGCGTTTGACGTACCGGCCTATGGCTCGGAAACCTTCGATCTGGAGGTCCGATCCAACCTGTGGCGTCACCTTTCTGATCTGGTCAAACTGGTCGACAAGCAACAAGCGGTCACCTACCGTATAGAAGGACATATCAGCACCGGCTTCTTTCTCGCCCCCAATATCAACCTGAAAGAAGAAGGGACGCTGGAACCCTCGCAACTGAGTTTTTGATCCCTATGCAAATGCAACACTGGTTACTACTCGCAGGCCTCCTGATCATTATTGCCCTGGCAGGCTATGCCCTGACGTTATGGCGTCGGGTCTGGCGCACGCGCGCCGAACAACAGCAGCAACAGGATGGGCGTGACAAGCGCCTGGCGGAGGACATTCAGTTCATCGGCCAAAGCCTGCTGAACGGCCAGGTGCCCTTGATTGAAGGGTCGATCCGGATCAAGGTGCTGCTGGATAATTACGCTGGTCCGCGGCGCAGTGATCTGGACGTAACCATCTTTACCGAGATCTACGATCAGACCGCCCACATCCCCACCCATACTGGCTGGAAACAGCTGAGCGCCGCTGAACGCAAGCTGCATTCACGCCTGATGGAAACACTGGAACGGGATCATCAAGAGCAGGTAAAGCAGGCCGCTGGCGAGCTGACCAAGGGCCTGAACTAGGCCGAGTGAGGGGCGGCATTGCACCGCCCCAACAGCGTCAGACTGCCGAATTACCCCCATCGACTGCCAATGCCTGACCGCTTACGTGGCGTGACGCCTCGCTGGCCAGAAATACCGCTGCGCCCTTGATGTCTTCCTCACCACCGATACGGCCTAACGGCGTACCTTGCTTGATCAACTCGGTCACTTTTTCCAGACCTTTAGCCAGCTTGGTTGGGAAGTAACCGGGGCAGATGGCATTCACGTTGATGTTGTACTGACCCCATTCACCGGCCAATGCGCGCGTCAGGTTGATTGCTGCCGCCTTACTGGTGTTATAGGCGACGGTATGAATACCCGAGTTGGCGCGGTTACCTTTGAAGCCGGCAATCGATGCGATGTTGATGATCTTGCCGGACTGGCGCGGAATCATGAAGCGGCGTGCCACTTCTTGAGCGACCAGGAAGCAAACGTCAACATTCAGGGTCATCACCTTCTGCCAACCTTCATAGCTGTGGTCTTCCGCAGGCTGACCCCAAGTGGTACCGGCATTATTGACCAGCACGTCTACAGTGCCGAAGGCAGCTTCACAGGCGTCGACCAGCGTCTGAACGGGCTTGGTTTCCAGGTTACCCATATCGCAGGCTACACCCGCCGCTTCAATACCCTGCTTTTTCAAATCTGCCACGACGGCTTCGATTTCTGCTGCGTTGCGCGCGCTGATGAACACCTTGGCTCCCTGTTCGCCAAAGGCTTCTGCCATCTGCAGGCCCAGGCCCTTGGTGCCGCCGGTGATCAGTGCGACCTTGCCGGTCATATCGAACAGTTGCTTGACGCTCATGGAATATCCTCTTGTGTCTCAATGGATGACAATTCAACTCCGGTATCATAGTCACCCGGAGCCCATAGGCCGACCATCAGTGATCCGCGTGATATGCCGCCCCACACTGGTGTTATCATGCCCGCTTTTACCGATCCGGACCTGAACATGGCTGAACACGACTTTAGACGCACCGCACTGAACCCTTCACATACTCTGATTGAGTGCCGCACTCTGGGCGCCGGGCTCTATCAGGTGACGGGCCAGGGTGGCGGTATTCAGCCCACTGACATGCTCATCTGCACGGTAAAGGGTAGTCGTGATTTGCCGCTACGCCTGACCGTCGACAAGGTCCGCTATCTGATCAATCCGGCGGGACAGTGGACGGCGACTGCCAAGGGGCCCGATCTGCGCGGACAAGCGGTCTTGGGCTGGTCCATCACCTGTGACCAGTGCGCGCGCGAGCAAGCCTTCGAGTTTCTCGCCGCCGAGCGCGATGACCTGCCCGCGCGCACCCAAAAAGCAGTCGCTCGCATCGCCGAGCTGGGCTGGCAGCCACAAGGTGACAACCACCTCTGCCCCGCCTGCGCCCGCAAACAACAAAGCCACTAACGCTGCACCATCGGCTAATAGATACGGCACCCCATGATCAAGGGTGAAAGCGCCTGCTAGAACAACGCCAACTGCTCGCCCATGGGCGAGTGCGCGTTATCCAGCCGCACGCCAACGCCAATCAATCTAACCGCACGACCACCGCGGGCATACGCCTGAGCACAAAGCTCGGCGTAGCCTTCTGGCGTTATCGGGGCGCCTGCCTGCTCCAGAGTAGTCTGGGTAAAGTCGTGGAATTTCAGCTTGATAAAGGGCTTGCTAACCCGGTAAACGCTATCCAGTCGGCCGAGGCGTTCGGCCAGCTTGTCCAGCAGCGGCGGTAGTGCCGCCTGACAGGCGTCCAGGTCCGGCAGGTCGTGCTCATAGGTATGCTCGACACTGACAGACTGGCGCTTGCTTTCCACCACTACCGGGCGGTCGTCGATGCCCCGCGCCAGCTGCCACAGGCGTTCGCCGAAGCTGCCAAATTCACGCACCAGGTCCTGCTTGCGCCAGGGTAACAACTCACTGCAGACATCCACACCCACGCGTTTCAACCGCTCGGCCATCACCTTGCCAACACCGTGCAGCTTGGTGACCGGGAGCTGATGCACAAAGGCTTCAACCTCATCAGGCAGAATTACCTTGAGCCCATCCGGTTTATTCCAATCACTGGCAATCTTGGCGAGAAACTTGTTGGGCGCAACACCGGCAGACACGGTAATACCCTGGCTCGCCTGCACTCGCTGCCGAATCTCGCGGGCGATCAACGTGGCGCTGCCCCGACATGCCTGGCTCTCGGTAACGTCCAGATAAGCCTCATCCAGTGACAATGGCTGAATCAAGTCGGTGTAGTCAGTAAAGATCGCTTGAATCGCGGCAGAGGCTTCCCGGTAGACCGACATGCGGCCAGGCACGATCAACAGATCCGGACACAGCCGTTTAGCATAAGCCGATGCCATCGCTGAGTGCACACCGAAGGCTCTTGCCTCGTAATTGCAGGTGGATATGACGCCACGCTTACCCGGATCGCCGCCCACCGCCAACGGTCGGCCACGCAGACGCGGGTCATCGCGCATCTCGATGGCTGCGTAAAAACAATCGCAATCTACATGAATAATTTTGCGCACGCGGGAACCGGGTCAGGCCATAACTGATTGGCTGCCAGTGTAACCGATCAGGCCGTCATTACCCGATTGCGGCCAGCAGCCTTGCCATCATACAAGGCTCGGTCAGCACGCTTTATCACGCTATCAATGTTTTTTTCAGCGCCGGCAACCTGGGCAAGTCCGAAAGTCGCGGTCAACCTGATCTCGCCTGACGGTATTTTCAGTGTGCTTGCCTGCAGCGCCTCTCGCAGCCGATTAACCACATCTGCCGCCTGATCGAGATCGGTATCGGGCAGAATCAAGACAAACTCCTCACCACCATAGCGCCCCAGCACATCAGACTGCCGTAACGTGCGGTTGAACAGGTCGGCGACATGACGCAACGCCAGATCGCCGACGTCATGCCCGTAGGTATCATTAATGCGCTTGAAATAATCCAGGTCTGCCACACAAAGGGAAATATGCTTTTCCTGCCGAGTGCAACGCTCGCGCTCTCGATTAAAGAGCATTTCGTACTGACGGCGATTGAGCAATCCGGTTAACGGATCAGTGGTGGCTTGTCGCTTAAGCTCTGCTTCCAAGGCTTCACGCTGCTTAATCTCATTCTGCAGATTGCGATTGATCGAGCTGACCTGCTTGAACAGGGCATACTGCTGACGCTGCACTGTCTGCAGGCGCAGCGCGGTAAAAAAGCCAACCACCGTAGGCAAAGACAGCATGAATAGTAAGCCGATCAGCTCAGGAGCACCGAAACCATTCAGCCAGACAGAATAAAGCATACCGGCAATACCAAAACAGGCAGCCAGAGTAGATAGGTAAACCCTGTTTGACACAAATACGTACAGGCTAATGATCAGCATCGCTACCACGCCGATAATCCAGCTGACGATGTCGTGGCGAATGAAGTAGAGAAAGAAGAAGAGTACAAAGCCAAAGACCTCAATAGCAGTGACCGCGTAGCCCTCGGTTGCCAATTCAGGTTTGCTTTTCAACTGAAAGAATAAAGCCAGAAGCAATACCGCAGTCGCCAATCGCAAACCGGCAACTATCGCGAACTCGGTGCTGACGCCCAGCGCCGGATAGTCCAGCAGACCGAATAGCAGCAATAGCACCAGCCAAACAACCAAGCACCGACGCAAATGGCGCGCAAAAGTCAGTTGGTTATGTTGGCGGTAACCGCGCTCGATTTCAGGATGGGTGAACTCTCCGCGCCAAGCTGACAAGTGATAGATGTCGTTCCTGGTTTCCACTGGCTTTTGTACCTTCCGTAGCTATGCGGCTTGAACCGTTTTTTATTTTTTATCTCAGGCATGAGACAACGCCCATGCCTGAGACGAAGAGTAAGACAAACGCGCAGAGATGTCATTATGGCATCAATTATTCGCACTGCCCTGCTACGCAAATCAAGCCAAGACCCCAATAAAAAATCTTTTCCCATCAATTGCTTGACAGAAAATGTTCTATGCGTAGAATGGCCACCACAGACGCGGGGTGGAGCAGTCTGGTAGCTCGTCGGGCTCATAACCCGAAGGTCGTAGGTTCAAATCCTGCCCCCGCAACCAAGTTAAAAACCGTTGAATGGTTAACCCCTTCAGCGGTTTTTTTATGCCTGAAAATTAGTACCCATTCACACCATAAGCACCACCCTCTTCCATGACCTTGATGCTTGAGTGTGATGCGCGCTCTCCGCCAGCACGCCTAAATCAGGCGCTGCGTGAAGGGATCAATTAACCCTAATCCAATCACCATGCCGACCAACGCCGGCAAACTGTCCGCCTGCATGCGCTTCATCACGCGGGAGCGATAGAGATCCACTGTTTTCACACTGATACCCAACTGCTCGGCTATTTCTCGATTGTTGAAGCCCTGAACCAGCGGTAGCAGGATATCGCTCTCGCGCGGCGTCAGCGACTCAAAGCGAGCCTGTACTGCAGGTATCTGCGGATGAATAAAAACCCGCCGCTGACTGAGCGCTCGCTGCACACTATCGAGCAGCAATTGCTCGTTGTAGGGCTTCTCGATGAAGTCCACCGCACCACCCCGAAAAGCGCGTACCACGATAGGGACGTCGGCATGGGCGCTAACGAAAATCACCGGCAGTTCAATACCCCGTTCACGCATGGCTTCCTGTACCGCCAACCCCCCCATGCCCGGCATGCGCACATCAAGCAGCACACAGGCTGGCGCGGCAGCGTCGCAGGCATCCAGAAACGCCTGACCGCTGGTAAAAGGCTGCGCCTGCAAACCGATCGACTCGAACAGCCAGACCGTAGAGTCCAGCATGCCCTGATCATCGTCGACGACGTAAACCCGTTGTTGCGCGTACTCAGACATCGATTGTCCCTGTTAACGAAATCAATTTATCCGGCGGGAAGCAGGCACTGCAGGCAGAGGCCGCCGGTATCGGCAGGCAAGGCTTCCAGACTGCCGCCAAAGCCCTCTACGATACCCTGACTCATTGATAGCCCCAAGCCCAAGCCATCTTCCTTACTGGTGTAGAAAGGCACAAATAAGCGCTCGCGGGCCTCGGCAGAGACACCGGGCCCCTGATCAATCACTTCGATACAAACCTGCTGCCCATGCAACGAGATACGCAAAAGGACCTCTGAGCCACGCTCCCCATGACTCTCTCGATTGGCATCAATAGCGTTGCGTAGCAGGTTCAACAAGACCTGCTGCAGCAGAATCGGGTCGACGTTGAGGTCCGGCAGTTCATCGGCTATCTGTTCAATGATACGCACCTGATACTGCCCCGCCTCCCAAGCGCACAAGCCAACGGCCTGAGCGGCCAACTGACCGGCGTTAACCTGCTGTAAACGTCGCTGCCCCTTACGCAAAAAATCACGCAAACGCCGGATCACCGCTGCGGCGTGTTCTGCGTGCTGCTGAATGCGTTCCAGGCCCTGGCCAATCTTGATCGCCTCTGGTGTGTCACTCTCAAGTTGCGCCAAATAGCGCTGACTGGCGCCCGCATAGTTGAGTACGGCTGCCAGCGGCTGATTGATCTCGTGGGCAATACCTGAAGCCAACTCGCCCAGCGTCGCCAGGCGCGCAGCATGCGCCAGTTCATCCTGCAGTCGGCGGTTCTGCTCTTCACTTTGCAGCCGCTCGGTGATGTCTCGCGATACGCTCACGACCTCGACTACTTCACCGGTGTAGGTTTCACGAATCGCCCGGCTGGCGGTCTCGAACCACAGGTAGTGGCCATCACGATGGCGGATGCGATAGGTATAGGTGAGATAGCCATCCTGTTCCAGGGCATTACGAAAACGAGCGATCAACTGCTCGCGCTCCTGCGGATGAAAGAGGCTATCAAGCAACTGCCCGCGCAGTTGCTCAGGCCAGACCCCCAGCAAGGTCCAGGAGGCCGGAGAAGCATCAATGAAGCGACCGTCCGGACGATGCCGAGAGATCAGGTCTGTGGTGTTTTCAATAATCAAATGATACAGACGGCGCGCTACAGTCGCCTGCTCCTGATGCTGCAGCCACTGCGTTGCATCCCGGCCACGCACCCAGACCTGTTCGGTCTCGACCAGCGGAATATAACTCCACAACAAATGGCGCTCCCCGCAGCAGGTATGCACATCTTCGATGGCTCGCCGCTGTTGCAGCGCCGAGTTAACCAGCGACAGATGATTCGGTGGCAGCCAGGCATCCAGGCCGCTGGCGTCGTCAGCCAACCGGCTCAGCGCCGCGTTACGAAACAGCGGCAAGCCCTGCGCCGCGACCAGCATCATCGGCAATGGGTCCGCCTGCAGCAGACCACGCAACGAGGGTAGGGATTCAGCCATGCATCACCATATAGTAATTACACCATAATACCTTAGGGTATATTCCATATTAACTCTGACTGGTATATAAATACCTCTAGCAGGATACCCGTACCGCACCAAACTGGGTATCTCAAGAACCGCATGCGCATCGTACATCACCGCGCACAGCCGACAACTACAAGAAGGTTTTGCCATGAGCATCTTCCAGGAAGGCCTCGCACCGGCCCCCGTGAACCATATTGCCCTGTCCCCGCTGTCGTTCATTGAGCGCACGGCCCATGTCTATCCACACTACCCGGCGGTCGTCCACGGCGCCATACGCCGCGACTGGCAGGAAACCTATCAACGCTGCCGACGCCTTGCCTCAGCGCTGCACGAGCGCGGTATTCGCAGTGGCGATACGGTTGCTGTGATGCTGCCAAACATCCCGGCGATGCTTGAAGCTCACTTTGGCGTGCCCATGATTGGCGCGGTACTCAATACCCTGAACGTACGTCTGGATGCCGAGGCCATCGCCTTCATGCTGAATCACGGCGAAGCGCGGGTGCTGATTACCGACCGTGAGTTTCACGAGGTCATCAGCAAGGCGTTGGATCTGATCAAGCGGCCCATTCTGGTCATCGACGTTGACGATCCCGAATACGGTGAGGGCCAGCCGGTCAGCGAGCTAGACTACGAGACCTTTCTCGCCGAAGGCGACCCCGAATACGACTGGCACTGGCCGACGGATGAATGGCATGCGATATCGCTGAATTACACCTCAGGCACCACCGGCAACCCCAAGGGTGTGGTTTACCACCACCGGGGCGCCTATTTGAATGCCATCGGCAATCAGATGACATGGGCCATGGGCCTGCACCCCGTCTATCTGTGGACGCTGCCGATGTTCCACTGCAACGGCTGGTGCTACCCCTGGACCATCACAGCCATGGCCGGTGTGCATGTATTCCTGCGCCGGGTCGACCCACAGAAGATTCTCAACCTGATCCATGAGCATCAGGTCACTCACCTGTGTGGCGCCCCGATTGTGCTGAATGCGCTGGCCAACATGCCCGACTCGGCCAAGGCCGCCATCGATCATCCAGTCAAGGCAATGGTCGCCGGCGCAGCTCCACCGGCCAAGGTCATAGGTGCGGTTGAAGACATGGGTATCCAAATCACCCATACCTATGGCCTGACCGAAGTCTATGGCCCGGTCACAGTCTGCGCCTGGCACAGCGAGTGGGACGCCCTGTCGCTGGACGAGCGTGCTGACCTTAAGTCCCATCAGGGTGTGCGTTATCCAACACTGGAAGGCGTGATGGTAGGTGACCCGGAAACAATGCAGCCAGTGCCACGTGACGGTAAGAGCATCGGCGAGATCTTCATGCGCGGCAACACTGTCATGAAAGGCTACCTGAAAAACCCGGAAGCCACGGCAGAAGCCTTTGAGGGCGGCTGGTTCCACACTGGCGACCTGGCCGTTTGTCACCCCAACGGCTATGTGCAGATCAAGGACCGTCTCAAGGACATCATCATTTCCGGCGGCGAAAACATCTCAACCATCGAAGTGGAGGATACGCTCTACAAACACCCTGCCGTGCTGGAAGCGGCCGTCGTCGCCCGTCCGGATGAAAAGTGGGGAGAAACACCCTGCGCCTTCATAACCCGCAAGCGCGGCCACGACATCTCACACGAGGACATCATCAACTTCTGCCGCGAGCACCTGGCAGCCTTCAAAGCACCCAAAACCGTGATCTTTACCGAATTGCCGAAAACCTCAACCGGCAAGATCCAGAAGTACGTGCTGCGTGACTGGGCCAAGGCGCTCTAGACGACAGCACCGCACCACCACAAAACCGTTTCACAACAACAATAAGCAGCCGGGTATTGCCCGGCTGACGGAGCCTTTCATGTCTATTTTCAAGCGCGCCGACGGCGCAGAGCAACCTTTCTGGCCCTGTGGCCCGTTCAAGATCCGTTTGCCATTCGTCCACTATCGCTGGGAAACCGCAGAAATGCTGCAGGCGCTGATCATGTTTGTGGTCAGCCTGGGCATGATCCCGCTACTGGAAAAATTTCTCGGACTGCCCTACGACGTCGCGCTGGCCTACGTCGTAGTCTGCGGCATCGGTTTCATGCTGCCGGCCCTGCTTGGGGTGCCTATGGTACCGGGCTGGATCACCCCGGCGATTCCTGTTGTGCTGCTGTTTCTTGGTGATTTCGCACCGGGACCAGAGGCTATTCAGGCGCTGTTCGCACTGCAGTTCACGGTCTTTCTGATCTTTCTGATACTGGGTATCACCCGGCTCGGTAGCGTGATGGTGCGCATCGTGCCCAACTCGATGAAGGGCGGCATTGTTATCGGTGCCGGCATCGCCGCTCTGATGGGCGAAATATCGACCGGCGGCCGCCTGGCCAACACACCAATATCCTTGATCCTGGGCACCTTGATCTGCCTGTATCTGATGTTCTCGGTATCCTTCAAAGGGCTGACCGAGCGCGTCCCATTCATGCGCAAGATCGTCAACTACGGCATGGTGCCAGGCATGTTGATCGCCATTATCGTCGGCATTGCGGTAGGCGAGTATCAGGTACCGAATGTGCGCTGGGGCATTACCATGCCGGCCTTTGCCGAGATGTGGAATTACCTGCCATTCAATGTTGGCTTCCCGGACGCCAAGGTTTTCCTCTTGGCGGCACCAACGGCGGTTATTGCCTACATAATTGCCTTCGGTGACATTATCGTGGGTCAGTCACTGATGCAGCGCGCAGACGAACTGCGCCCAGACGAAGTCATCGAGAACAACATCGATCGAGCGCATCTGGTGACGGCGTTGCGTAATGCGCTGCATGCCTTCTTCGCCCCCTATCCAGGGCTGGCCGGCCCAATCTGGACCGCAGTCGCCGCCACCATGGCTG
Organism: Pseudomonas sp. 5Ae-yellow; assembly: GCF_014077575.1. Lineage (NCBI taxonomy): Bacteria > Pseudomonadati > Pseudomonadota > Gammaproteobacteria > Pseudomonadales > Pseudomonadaceae > Pseudomonas > Pseudomonas sp. 5Ae-yellow. The sequence goes on from NZ_JACGWE010000002.1 coordinate 52,740, forward strand.
AGCGCTACAAGTACGGCCGCAAGGCAATGGACTCGATCTATAGCGGCGCAGGCACCTTCTGGATCACCGGTTTCCTTGCGTTGTTCATGCTGCCGCTGGTCAGCTTCTTTCAACCTGTGCTGCCCATTGCTCTGTCGCTGACTCTGGTCCTGACCGGTTATATCTGCCTGATGGTCGGCTTTGAGCAACTCAACAACAATACCGAGCGCGGCGTTGCCGGCACCATGGGCGTCGTCCTGGCCGTGTATGGCGCCGGCTGGGGGCTGGCAGCAGGTGCCGTGCTGTACATCCTGGTCGAACGCACCCACATCCTGCGCTTTCGCAGCGTCAAGGACATGCCGAGCAAAAACGCCGACACCCCTGACTGATCAACTATAAAAACAAGAGATGAACACTATGAAACTGCTACAAGCCACTCTACTGACAGCCCTGCCAGGTCTATTGATTCTGCCGGCACATGCCGACTTTTTGCAGGATGCAGAGAGTCGTATCGAGCTGCGTAATTTCTACTTCAATCGTGACTTTCGTCAATCCGGCGCGGCCCAGAGCAAGGCCGATGAGTGGGCGCAGGGCGTACGTGCCTACTGGCAATCAGGTTATACCGCTGGCCGCGTCGGCGTCGGGCTGGACGCCATCGGGCTGCTTGGCATCAAACTGGACTCCAGCCCTGATCGCACTGGCACAGGCTTGCTCAAGCGTGACCGCAGCGATGGGCGCGCCATGTCTGAATACGGCGAGCTGGGGCTGACCGCTAAACTAAGACTGGATGAACACGTGTTGCGCCTGGGCACATTGATACCCACCTTGCCCGTCGCCATGCATAACGATAGCCGCCTGTTGCCGCAAACGTTCCGTGGTGGCTGGCTGCAAGCCCAGGGCAACGATGCCCTTAGCTTCGACCTGGGCCGCTTTGATGCCATCAATCTGCGCGATTCGTCGGACTATCAGAGCATGCAGCCCGTACAAGGCGGCGCGCGCAATGTCATAGTGACCGGCAAACAGCAGAGCAACGCCTTTGACTTTGCTGGCGCCACTTATGCTTTCAGCCCTGATACACGCGCCAGCTATCACTACGGCGAGCTAGATTCCATCTACCGCCAACATTACCTGACCCTCAACCATAGCCGGGCACTGGGTGGCGGCAGCCTGAATGCTAACCTGCGTTACGCCGACAGCAGTGATGCCGGACGCAGCAATGTCGACAACCGCATGACCAGTCTGGCGCTCTCCTGGCAGTCCGGCATGCATCGCCTGGCCAGCAGCTACCAACAGATGGATGGCAATACCGGCTTCGCTTACCTGCAGGGCACCGACCCCTTTCTGGTCCACCTGGTACAGATCAACGACTTTGCCAATCGTGGTGAGCACAGCTGGCAAGTACGCCATGACTACAGTTTCGCCGATCTGGGCTTGCCGGGCCTGAAGCTGATGAACCGCTACACCCACGGCGACAATATCAACATCGTCAGCGGCAGCGACAACGCCAGTGAATGGGAGCGCAACACCGATCTGGCTTACACCATACAAAGCGGACCATTGGAGAATCTATCCCTGCACTGGCGCAACGCGACCTACCGCAGTAGCTTCGCCAGCGACATGGATGAAAACCGCTTTATTATCGGCTACACCTTCTCACTCTGAGATAACTTGGACAGCCCGCAAACGGGCTGACAACATACCTGCTGCCATGCGCATGACAAACGAGTCAACGCATGGCCTTCTGTTATAGGAGCGCCCCCATGCGCACACTCTCTACTCTGGAAGGCAACAGCCAGCGACTCGACGGCGGTGCCATGTTCGGCAACGCTCCCAAGGCCCTCTGGTCCCGCTGGGTCGAGGTCGATGACAAAAATCGTATCGCCCTGAGTTGCCGCGCACTGCTGGTTCAGGAAGACAATCGCAACATACTGGTAGAAACCGGAATCGGCGCCTTTTTCGCACCGCATCTGAAAGATCGATACGGCGTCGTGGAAGACCGGCACGTACTGCTCGACAGCCTGGCCGCCGCTGGCTTGACTGACGCTGATATTGACGTGGTGGTACTCACGCATCTGCACTTCGATCACGCTGGCGGACTACTTAGTGCCTGGCAGGAAGGCCAGCCTTCGCAGCTGCTTTTCCCCAATGCAACCTTCATCACCGGACAACGCCACTGGCACCGCGCCAAGCGACCGCATCCGCGCGATCAGGCCTCGTTCATCCCGGAGTTGCTGACACTATTGGAAAATAGCGGGCGCCTCGAGCTGATTGACGACGGCCAGGCGTCTGCCACTCTGGGCGCAGGCTGGCGTTTCCGGTTCAGTGATGGCCACACACCAGGGCTGATGATTCCCATCATCGATATGCCCGATGGCCCCGTGGTCTTCCCCGGCGATCTGATCCCTGGTGCACCCTGGGTTCACTTGCCCATCACCATGGGCTACGACCGGTTCCCGGAAGCGTTGATCGAGGAAAAAGAAGCCTTGCTGGACAATCTGGTATCACGTAATGGGCGATTGGTATTCACCCACGACCCGCGCGTTGCCATGGCGCGAGTAGCCCGCGATAGCGAAAGCGGGCGCTACAGCGTGGATGACAGTCAGGCGCAGATCAGCGGTCTGAATCACTGACACAGAAAGCCCCTGTTGCCGTTGACGGGTTATGGTCAGCGGCAGGGTGCCCTATACTCCGGCACTGGATAACGCTGTACCGGCCTGTGCCGGTCTTGTCCCCGGGGTATCTGAGGCATGAGCAATACCAACAACGCTGCTATTTTCCGCTGGCTGGCTTTTATCACCGCAAGCCTGTTCTTTCTCTATGAATTCGTCGCGCGCATCGAGCCCAGCCTCGCCGCTACCGACATCAGCCGCTTCCTTGGCCTGAGCAATACCGGCTTTGGCATTCTGGTCAGTCTGTTCTTCTGGATTTACGCACCCATGCAGCTGGTGGTGGGCCTGGCACTGGACCGCTATGGCGTGCGGCGTACTGTTGTACCCGCGATTCTGTTTTGCGCGCTGGGCACGGCACTGTTTGCCGCGACCGACTGGTTAGCGCTAACGGCCGCAGCACGCTTACTGACAGGACTGGGCGCCTCCTTCGCCTTTGTTGGTGCGCTCTATGTGGTCAACCACCAATTTGCTCCGGAGCGCTTTGCGGTGCTCTCGGGTATCGTCAATGCCACCGGCATGCTGGGCGCGGCGATCGGCGCGGTGGCGCTATCCAGTGCGATCGAAGTCAGTGGCTGGCGTAATGTCTTCCTGATCAGTGGTGCCGCCGGACTAGGCCTGTTCCTGCTGGCACTGCTCTTTCTGCACGGCGTGCGTGATGCCGAAGCGCGCAACGACAATCTGCTCAGCCCGCTGCGCACGGTACTGAGCAGCCCACGAATCTGGCTGATTGCAGTACTCGGCGCGCTTTACTATATGCCGGTGAACGTATTTGGCGGACTCTGGGGCCAGCAGGAGATGATCAAGGATCATGGGCTGTCGCCCGTACAGGCTGAAACCGCGATTTCCATGATCTACTGGGGCATGGCAGCCGGTAGCATCACCGCCGGCCTGATCTCCGACTGGCTTGGCCATCGCAAATGGCTGGTCGTTATCAGTGCCCTGCTGGCGGCAGCCGCCTACGCGCTGGCCATTTACGGCAGCTCGACCAGCTTGTCGCAAACTGCTGCGCTGTTGTTTATCGCCGGTTTTTTCGGCGGCGGCCAGATGCTTACCTTTGCTATGGCCAAAGAGGGCGAGCCCGTCGAGGTATCCGGCTCGATCATTGCGTTCGTCAATATGATCGGCATTGGTGGCGCGCTCATCTTTCAACCCCTGCTGGGCTATCTACTGGACCTGCAGCACGGCGACTTTGCCCTGGCAACCAGCACTATTCCGCTATGTTTGCTGGCCAGCGCCCTGCTTGCCATGCTGGTCCGCGAAGAACGCCATCCCGACCATATTTCCGCTGTTAAGACTACCCCCTGATGGAGACCTGCATGTCTGATTCTGCACTGCCCGTATTGGCCGAGCGCCGCGGCCATATCGGCCATCTGACCCTCAACCGCCCTGCCGGACTCAACGCCCTGACGCTGGAGATGGTGCGCCTGCTGCGCAGCCAACTGGAAAAATGGGCTGAGGATACAGACGTACATGCCGTGGTGCTGCGCGGCGCTGGTGAGCGTGCCTTCTGCGCCGGTGGCGACATTCGCGGCATCTACGAACAGCATCTGGCAGGCGAGCCCAACATCGACACCTTCTTCGAAGAAGAATATGCCCTGGATGCTTATCTGCATGCCTATCCCAAGCCGGTACTGGCACTGATGGACGGCTTTGTGCTCGGTGGCGGCATGGGCCTGGCCCAAGGCGCAAGCATCCGGGTGATTACCGAGCGCTCACGCCTAGGCATGCCAGAAACCGGCATCGGCTACTTTCCGGATGTGGGTGGCAGTTATTTTCTGCCCCGCCTACCGGGCGAGATCGGCCTCTACCTGGGCATCACCGGTAATCATCTACGCAGCGCCGATGCGCTCTATGCCGGACTGGCCGACCTGTGCCTGCACAGCGATCAGCTCAACGAACTGGATCGCTTGCTCGACGCCTTTGATGGCACGCAAAGCAACCTGCACGACCAGGTCGCCGCTTTAGCCCAATGCCCGCTGCCAGAGCCTGAGCTGCGCGCCCTGCAACCGGTTATCGATACGCACTTTGCGCAGCCGGACATAGGCGCCATTCGCGCTTCGCTGGCGACAGAAACGCGTCCGGACTTTGCCGATTGGGCAGCCGCAACGATCAGCGTGATCGACAGCCGCTCGCCCATTGCCATGGCCGTTACGCTTGAACTGCTGCGCCGCGGCCGACATATGAGCCTAACCGACTGCTTTGCCATGGAGCTGCACCTGGATCGTCTGTGGTTTGACGGTGGCGATATCATGGAGGGCGTAAGAGCGCTGCTGGTCGATAAGGATAAGCAGCCAAAATGGAACCCGGCGCATATCGATCAACTCGATAGCCAGCGCATTGCCGCGTTTTTTGCTGATCTTTAAAGCATAACCGCGCGTCAGTGAAAGTCCCGGCTGCGTATGGTCAACCCGGTTAATAGCTCGGTGAGATCGTGCAGCTGGCGGGCAATTACATGACGCACACCATCGCGCGCCTCAAACTGGCCTTTGACCAACAGCAGCTGAGAACCAACCAACGCCTGGCGCTGGCGTTCTGCCAAATCGCGCCAGACCACTACGTTGATCATGCCAAACTCGTCTTCCAGGGTGACAAAGGTCACCCCGGTTGCGGTACCAGGGCGCTGCCGCCCCACGACCAACCCCGCCACGACAACCGGGCTATCCGGCTCCAGCTGCAACAGGTCACGGGAGCTGAGGCAACGCCGGCTATCAAGTTCGGTACGCAAAAGACTCAGCGGGTGCGGCCCAAAGGTCGTGCCCACACTGGCATAGTCTGCCTGCATATCTTCCACCACGCTGGGAGCCGGTATGGCTGCGGGCGCTTCCCGCGGAGCACTTTGGCCACTGAACAGCGCCAGCTGCGGCTCGACCCCGGCAACCGCCCAGCGCGCACGAAAACGCCCGCCTGCCAGTGCCCGCAAGGCACCCGAGTCGGCTAACAGCGAGCGCGAACGAGCGCCAAGCTCAGCGCGCTGCACCAGGTCTGCCACATCAGCGAAAGGCTGTAGCTCGCGCGCCGCCACGATCCGCTGCGCCTCTGGCTCGCTGAAGCCTTTTATTTGCCTGAGCCCAAGACGAATAGCCATCTGCTCGGTCGGGGCCGGCTCCAAGGTGCAATCCCAATCGCTGTGCTCTACGTCTACCGGACGGGTCTCAATACCGTGTCGGCGCGCGTCCTGCAGCAATTGATCCGGACTATAAAAGCCCATTGGCCAACTGTTGATCAGCGCACAGGTGAAAGCCGCGGGTTCATGACATTTGAGCCAACAACTGGCGTAGGTCAGCAGCGCAAAAGCTGGCAGCATGCGACTCAGGGAAACCATAGCTGCCAAAACCCTTGATCTGCTCAAATATCCGCGCGGCAAACTCACGGCTGTAGCCACGTTCCAACATACCGTCGGTCAAGCGCTGCTCATGCGGCTCAAGCCCGCCATGACGCTTCCAGGCTGCCATGGAGCGCCGCAACTGATCAGCCTCTCCAGGCGTATAACCGGCGGCCACAATGGCCAGCGCCATCACCTGCTCCTGAAATAGCGGCACCCCCAGCGTGCGCTCAAAGACCTGTTTCAACTCCTCGGAGGGATAGACCACCGGCTCCTCGCCATTTCGGCGGCGCAGATAGGGGTGCACCATATCGCCCTGAATGGGCCCGGGGCGCACAATAGAGACCTCAATCACCAGGTCATAGAAGTTCTGCGGACGCAGCCGCGGCAACATCGCCATCTGCGCCCGCGATTCAATCTGAAATACACCAACAGTATCGGCCCGGCTGATCATCTCGTAAGTTGGCTTGTCATCCGCCGGGATACTGGCCAGCGAAAGATCGAGGTTGCGGTAATGGCGCAGCAGATCGAAACAGCGACGCAGCGCACTGAGCATACCCAGCGCCAGAATATCCACCTTGAGCAACCCGACCGCATCCAGATCGTCCTTGTCCCACTGGATAACCGTGCGCTCGGCCATACTGGCATTTTCGACCGGCACCAACGTATGCAGAGGAGCTTCGGAAATCACGAAACCACCCGGGTGTTGCGACAGATGACGGGGAAAACCTATCAGCTCCCCTGCCAGGGTCAGAATTCGATGCAATGCAGGATTGTTCGCGTCAAAGCCGGCCTCGGCGAGACGCTCGGCATCAGGTAGCGTTCGGCGCCAGCGACCACAACAACGCGCCAACTGATCAATCTGCTCACCCGGCAAACCTAGCGCACGCGCCACATCGCGCAGCGCACCAGCAGCATGATAGGTATTGGCGACCGCCGTCAGTGCTGCCCGCTCACGACCGTAACGCCGAAACACATACTGAATCACCTCTTCTCGCCGCTCGTGCTCAAAGTCCACGTCGATATCCGGCGGCTCGTCGCGTTCGCGGGAGATGAAGCGTTCGAACAGCATATTGCTGTGCACGGGATTGATCTCGGTAATACCTAAGGCATAGCAGACTGCCGAGTTGGCCGCCGAACCCCGCCCTTGGCAGAGTATCTGCTGACGGCGGGCAAACTCGACAATATCCTGAACCGTCAGAAAGTAGCTGTCGTAGCCTTTCTCGGCGATCAGTTGCAGCTCGTTTTCGACCTGCTCGGTAACCTTGTCCGAGACGCCATCGGGCCAGCGCCAGCGCATACCGCGCTGCGTCAGTTCCCGCAGCCAGCTGGCCGGCGAGTGCCCGCTCGGTACTACCTCATGGGGATATTGATAACGCAGTTGTCCCAGATCGAAGTGGCAGCGTTTGGCAATCCGCAGGGTTTCTGTCAATAACGCCGCCGGATAAATCGCCGCCAGCACCGGCAAACTGCGCAAATGCCGCTCGCCGTTGGCAAACAGCCGGTGCCCGGCGTCCATCACTGTGCAGTGGTGCCGTATTGCCGTTATGGTGTCCTGCAGAGCGCGGCGGCCGCGCGCATGCATATGCACATCACCGCTGGCCACGCAGGGTAAGCCAAGCCGCGCTGCCAGGCCTTGTAGCTGATCCAGACGACGTGCGTCGTCCGGGCCACGGTGCAATTCCACCGCCAGCCACAGACGCTGCGTAAAACGCTCAGCCAACCAGCGGCCATGCGCCTCATTCTGATCGTCATCCGGCAACCACAGTGCCAGCAAGCCATCCGTAGTCTCATCCAGATCCTCAGCCAACAGCTGGTAGTCGCCCTTTTTCGCGCGGCGCCGGGCCCGCGTGAGCAAACTGCAGAGATGCTGGTAACCCGTCAGGTTCTCAACCAGCAAGACCAACCTGGGCCCTTGGTCTATTTGTACCTCACTACCGACAATCAGTTTAAGGCCCGCGGCCTGTGCGGCCTGCCAGGCACGCACAATACCCGCCAGCGTGGCCTCATCAGTAATCGCCAAGGCCGAGTAACCATGCTGGTGAGCGCGCTCAAACAGCTCTTGCGCACTAGAGGCTCCGCGTTGAAAGCTGAAATTGGAGAGGCAGTGCAGTTCCGCGTAAGGGCTACTCATGCAAACCATCCATGCACCCAGAACTGATCCGGTTTGCCTGCCGGGTGAAAGACCCAGGCACGACGCCCGTCTGCGGTTTCGATCAGATAGTAATCACGCCGCACGTCAGCGCCATCCCACCAACCGGATTCAATTCGCTCCGGCCCGGCCAATACCCGTGGAAAAAAGTCAGATAAGGGCTGCGGGTCAGACAACAACCAGCCCGGCCGCGACACCTGTGCGCCGCTAACGCGAGTGCCCTGACCCAACTCGCTCCAGGCACGCTCAGGTCGGTGATCTGCCTGAGCAGCGATGCCACCAACAGCCTCGTCACCAAGGCGCGCGCGCAGGCGTTCGCGTAGTTGCTCCCAGCCGAGTGACTGCTGAGGTCGCTCAGTAAAAAGCTCGGCCGCCGCCGGGACAAAACGCGGTAAATCCTGAGCCTGCAGGCTCAAGGCTTGCACCGGCGCTACCAATTGCACCGGTTCAAGGCGTCCACGCGCCAGCTCGAATAACATCTCGGGTTCACGCTCGGCGCTAAGCAGACCCACCCTGACCTCGGTGGCCGCTCCACCACGATGCTCAAGCAGCAACAAGAAACGCTGAACACCACAGTCGCGGCCAGCGAGAAAGCTGGCCAGATCAGCGGTTAAACGGCGTAAGGGAAACAACAAAGCGGTACTGGACTCGACATCAAAGTTGAACTCAATGCGCCCATGAAAGTGATCAGGCGGACGATAGCAATCCAGCGCCTGCGGCAAATGCCCGTGCAGGCGGTCAATATGCTCCAGCACCGCCCGCGAGAAACGTTTGGCGACACTCGCCCGCGGCAATGCATGCACCTGCTCCAGACGGCGCAAGCCCATCCCGGCAAAAGCGCTGGCCACTTCGGGCGCAAAGCCACAACGACTAATCGGTAAGCTGCCCAACCGCTGTGGTAATTGCGCTTCGTCTACCGCCAAGCCATCGGCCACGTTAGCCAGTATTCGTGCGGCCAGGGCATTGGGCGCCAGCACAATACGATGCTGAAACCCCTGTGCCTGCAGCTCTTCGCGCAAGCGCTGCTCAAAGCGCGGCCAGGGACCGAACAGACTCAAACTGGACTCCACCTCCAGCAACAGGGCGCGGGGGAAATCCAGACTGACATGGGAGCTGAAGCGGTAACCCCAGGCCGCCAGAAACTGTTGCCAGTGCTCCACCTGCTGCGGCTGGTACTCTTCACAATCAAAGTGTTCAACCAGAGCCCGAGCAACTGTCAGGGTCTGGCCACGGCGAAGACCCAACGCCTGGGCCGAAGGATTAACAGCCTGCAGCACCCGTCGCTGCAGTGGTCCGCTGAGTAAGACCAGCGGAGCCTGCGGATCGTCACGACGACGCAACACCGCATCCAGCGCCAATTGCGGGAAAAGAATACAGGCCCAACGCATGCGCGCCTCAGTGCCAGCCGGAAAAATGGATCGGCTTAGCCGGTGCCAAGCCACCTCGGCATTTGAGAATGCGCAGCTGCGGCGGGCGTAGCTCAAGCAACAGCCGAACAGCCGCCGGAGAGGAGTTCACCGCTTCCTTTTGTGGGCGACAGACAAAGGCCAGCGTCTGCCCGCTATCAGCTGCCACCTGTAAACGTCGCAAGGCCCTATCATTGGCGCGCTCAGGCCAGCTCACCACAGCGCCACAACTACCGGAGCGCAAGCACTGCTCGGCCGCCCACAGTGCATCGCTTCCCGTGGCCCGAATAATCGACAACTGAGACAACGTGACCCCGGCCATTAACCAGGCGGCAGGAAAGGGAATCGCCGGCGGGCCGACCAGCACGACTCGCTCACCGGCTAGCGTCAAACGCGCCAGGGTTGGCCACAGCAGCTGCAACTCACCGCTGCCCAGTGTCGGCAAGAGTAATTCATTGACCGCTGCCGCCTGCCACCCGCCAGCGGGCAGCACCGCATCCAGCCCAGAGTGCCCGGTAGGCTGGCGCGTCGTGGGCGGCAAATCCTGCTGACCACGCCATATACGGCGCTCCTGCAGCAAGGTATCAAGCGCAACTACGGACCCCATCGACCACCTCCTGTCTGGATGCAATATACTGTATATCTGTACAGCATATTTATTCAAAGACAGGCGGTCAATCGGTAAACAACAGGAACGACCAATGGTTGGTCAACATTGACCAGGCAAACCAATAGCGGGGGGAAGAAAGACAGATAAAGATCAGTGTTGGCGGTGCGCCAGCCACTCCAGATCCTCGGGGCGGGTTACCTTGATGTTATCCGCACGCCCTTCCACCAGTAGCGGCGCCATGCCGGCCCACTCCATCGCGGAAGCTTCATCGGTAATGCTAGCACCAGCTGCAAGGGCATCCGTGAGGGCTTGCTGCAGCGCGCCCAGACGGAACATCTGTGGCGTATACGCCTGCCAGAACAAGGAGCGATCTGGCGTAGCGCTGACTCGGCCGTCATCGCCCACCTGCTTCAGGGTGTCACGTACCGGAACGGCCAATAGACCACCTACCGGATCGTCGGCCAGGGTATGAATCAACTTCTGCAGATCACTGTCAGTCAGATTGGGGCGAGCAGCATCGTGGACCAACACCCAGTCGGCATCGACGGCGCCAAGCTGGCGCAGCGCCAGCAAACCCTTGAGTACCGAGTCGGCTCGCTCGCGCCCACCTGCCGTGCGAGTGATACGTGAGTCACGAGCGCAGGGCAGCTCATCCCACCAGTCATCAGCGGCCGACAATGCCACAACCAGCCCACTCAGACCGGGCTGATCAAGAAAGCAATCCAGGGTATGTTCAATCAGGGTGCGCTGACCCCAGAGAAGGTACTGCTTTGGCCGGTCTGCCTGCATACGCGAACCGACGCCGGCCGCTGGCAGCACCACCCAGAAAGGAAGTGTCACAGCAATTATTCGCCGCTTAACTGAAACAGGGTTTCACCCTGCTTGACCATACCCAACTCATGTCGGGCACGCTCTTCGACGGTTTCAACACCTTGCTTGAGTTCGATAACTTCAGCTGTGAGCACACGATTACGCTCCAGCAACTGTTCGTTCTCGCGTTCCTGGCCGGCAATCTGTTGTTTAAGCTGCGCCACATGCGCCAGGCTGCCTTCACCAACCCACAGGCGATATTGCAGGCCAGCCAACAAGACCAATGCACCCAGCCATAGCCATTTCACAATATCGATACTCCTGCAAGGCTGGCAGGGAGACGTTTGCCCCCCTGCTCAACTTCAGCCGCGGAACTCAGCGCGACCGTTATACGGTGCCTGACCGGCCAGTTGCTCTTCAATACGCAGCAGCTGGTTGTACTTGGATACACGGTCAGAGCGGCACAGTGAACCGGTCTTGATCTGACCCGCAGCCGTACCGACGGCCAGATCAGCGATGGTGCTATCTTCGGTCTCGCCTGAACGATGCGAGATAACCGCAGTGAAGCCAGCCGCTTTAGCCATCTGGATAGCTTCCAGTGTTTCAGTCAGCGAGCCGATCTGGTTGAACTTGATCAGAATGGAGTTACCAATTTTCTCATCGATACCGCGCTTGAGGATTTTGGTATTGGTTACGAACAGATCGTCACCAACCAACTGCACCTTGTCACCAATCTTGTCGGTCAGCACCTTCCAGCCAGCCCAGTCGGACTCATCCATACCATCTTCGATGGAAATAATGGGGTAGCGATCAGCCAAACCAGCCAGATAATCAGCAAAACCGGCCGCATCAAACACCTGACCTTCGCCAGCCAGATCGTACTTGCCGTCTTTATAGAATTCGCTGGAAGCGCAATCCAGGGCCAGGGTTACATCGTCGCCCAAAGTATAGCCGGCATTGGCAACAGCCTCGGAGATGGCGGCCAGCGCATCTTCATTGGACGCAAGGTTTGGCGCGAAGCCACCCTCGTCGCCAACCGCTGTATTCAGACCACGTGCCTTCAATACTGCCTTGAGGTGGTGGAAAATCTCGGCACCCATGCGCAGCGCTTCTGCAAAGTTTTTGGCACCGACCGGCTGCACCATGAACTCCTGGATATCGACGTTATTATCCGCATGCTCGCCACCATTGATGATGTTCATCATAGGTACCGGCATGCTGTACTGACCGGGTGTACCGTTCAGATCAGCAATGTGTGCGTACAAGGGAACGCCCTTGGCCTGAGCTGCAGCCTTGGCCGCTGCCAACGAGACCGCCAGGATGGCGTTAGCCCCCAGGGTAGCCTTGTTCTCGGTGCCGTCCAGCTCGATCATTGCGCGATCCAGCTCAACCTGAGCGATAGCATCGCGGCCAACCAGCAATTCGCGGATGGGGCCATTGATATTGGCAACTGCCTTGAGCACCCCCTTGCCCATGTAACGACTCTTGTCGCCATCGCGCAGTTCGAGTGCTTCACGTGAACCGGTTGAGGCACCGGAGGGAGCACAGGCACTACCGATGATGCCGCCTTCGAGGATAACGTCCGCTTCAACGGTTGGGTTGCCACGCGAGTCGAGCACTTCGCGGCCTTTGATATCAATGATTTTTGCCATCTTTACTTGCTAGCTCCATATAACGGGTAATCGGGGTAAAGGCTCAAGCCGTTTCCAATTCAGGGAAACTCTTGATCAAGTCATCAAGTGTCTTCAACTGGGCGAGAAACGGCTCCAGCTTATCCAGACGCAAGGCACAGGGACCGTCGCATTTGGCGTTGTCCGGGTCGGGATGCGCTTCCAGAAACAGACCGGCCAGGCCTTGGCTCATGCCCGCCTTGGCCAGATCAGTCACCTGGGCACGGCGCCCGCCGGCAGAATCACTGCGACCACCCGGCTGCTGTAGCGCGTGGGTCACGTCAAAGAAAACCGGATACTCAAACTGCTTCATGATGCCGAAGCCGAGCATGTCGACAATCAGGTTGTTGTAACCGAAGCTGGAACCACGCTCACAGAGCACCAGGTTATCGTTACCCGCTTCCTCGCACTTGGTCAGGATGTGCTTCATCTCTTGCGGAGCCAGGAACTGGGCCTTTTTGATATTGATTACCGCACTGGTCTTGGCCATCGCCACGACCAGATCGGTTTGCCGGGACAAAAAGGCTGGCAGCTGGATAATGTCACAGACTTCAGCCACCGGTGCCGCCTGATGCGGCTCGTGCACATCGGTGATGACCGGGACATTGAAGGTGCGTTTGATCTCCTCGAAGATCTTTAGCCCCTCTTCCATCCCAGGCCCACGATAGGAATTGATTGAAGAACGGTTGGCCTTATCGAAACTGGCTTTGAATACGTAGGGAATACCGAGTTTATCGGTTACTTCTACGTACTTTTCGCAGATTTGCATGGCCAGGTCCCGCGACTCCAGCACATTCATGCCGCCAAAAAGGACGAACGGCTTATCGTTCGCCATTTCGATGTCGCCAACCCGCACGATTTTCTGTGCCATAACCTTTTCGCTTCCTCAGGATTTGCTTTCTTTCTGCTTCAACGCGGCACCGACAAAACCACTGAACAATGGGTGGCCATAACGCGGCGTGGAGGTGAATTCCGGATGGAACTGGCACGCGACAAACCACGGATGATCTGCAACCTCAACCATCTCAACCAGTGCACCATCAACCGAACGACCAGAGATATTCAGACCACCCGCCTGCAGCTCAGGCAGCAGGTTGTTGTTGACCTCATAACGGTGACGATGACGTTCAACAATCACGTCCTTGCCGTAGCAGTCGTGTGCCTTGGAGCCAGCTTCAAGTGCACACTCCTGACCACCGAGGCGCATGGTGCCGCCAAGGTCGGACGCTTCAGTGCGGGTCTGCATTTCACCGCTGGCGGTTTGCCACTCGGTAATCAGACCCACGACCGGATGCTTTGACGTTTTATCGAACTCGGTCGAGTTGGCATCTGCCCAACCCAGTACGTTACGCGCGTACTCAATCACGGCAACCTGCATACCCAGGCAAATGCCCAGATAAGGCACCTTGTTTTCACGGGCATAACGCACCGCTGCAATTTTGCCTTCCACGCCACGCGAACCGAAACCACCCGGAACCAGGATGGCATCGACATCTTCCAGCAGCGCAGTGCCTTCCTGTTCAATGTCTTCGGAGTCGATATAACGCAGATTAACCTTGGTACGGCTCTGAATGCCCGCATGGCTGACTGCCTCAATCAACGACTTGTATGCATCGAGCAGCTCCATGTACTTGCCGACCATGGCGATGGTGACTTCATGCTCCGGGTTCAGCTTGGCATCCACCACGCGCTCCCACTCGGACAGATCGGCACCGCCACATTCCAGACCAAAACGCTCCACAACAAAGTCATCCAGGCCCTGTGCATGCAGCACCATGGGGATCTTGAAGATGGTGTCGACATCTTCCAAACCGATAACCGCACGCTCTTCAACATTGGTAAAGAGTGCGATCTTACGGCGTGAGGACAGGTCAATCGGATGATCAGAGCGGCAAATCAGCACGTCAGGCTGCAGGCCGATGGAACGCAGCTCCTTGACGGAATGCTGGGTCGGCTTGGTCTTGGTTTCACCGGCAGTCGCGATATAAGGCACCAGCGTCAGGTGCATCAGCATGGCGCGCTTGGCACCTACTTCTACCCGCAGCTGACGAATAGCCTCAAGAAATGGCTGGGACTCGATGTCGCCAACGGTACCGCCAATTTCTACCAGCGCGACGTCGGCGTCACCGGCACCCTTGATGATGCGGCTTTTGATTTCATCCGTGATGTGCGGAATGACCTGAATGGTCGCGCCAAGATAATCACCACGACGCTCCTTGCGCAGCACATCTTCATACACTCGACCGGTGGTGAAGTTGTTGGCGCGGCTCATCGTGGAGTTAACGAAACGCTCGTAGTGCCCCAGATCAAGGTCGGTCTCGGCACCATCATGGGTGACGAAGACTTCACCGTGCTGGAAAGGACTCATGGTACCCGGATCCACGTTGATGTAGGGATCCAGCTTGAGCATGGTCACCTTGAGGCCGCGGGCCTCAAGAATCGCCGCCAGGGAAGCCGAGGCAATACCCTTACCCAAAGAAGATACAACACCACCCGTGACGAAGATGTAGCGCGTCATGAAAAACCCATAGATTGAACTGTTAAGCGGCTAATGCCGCGGGGAATCGAAGGGAGTCTGCAGAAGCGGGAGGCGCTTCCAAAGTCTCGTCAAGATGGGAAGTCAGGATACCAGACAGCCCCGACTTGCTCAATCCGAAACAGGCTCCCAACTGACCGTAAAACCGCTTTGCTCGTCGCCAGTCACAGCTGGCTCGGCGTTCCAGCGTCCTGCAACCGAAACCAGCTCATCAGCGCAGTATAGCAAGGGGATACAGGGACGCAGCCAAACAGGTATCTGCGCCTGCTGAAACAGGTGCTTCAACGATTGCTTGCCACGCCCAGGCAGACAGATATGCTCGCCGCCCTGCCGATAGCGAATGTGCCAGGGGCCAGCACTGGCGCTGGCTAACGCCAGATGGAGCAAACCATTACCGCCCGCTAATAACTGCACAGCGGATTGTGTACAGGCCTGCGGCACACCAGCCGAAGGCCAGTCGGTGCGCACAAACCACAAGCGACCTGACGAACGGTATAAGCGGTATTCGCCAAGATCGATCTGCGGCTGGCTGTCGGTCGCCGCCGCCAACTGACCCAGCCACTCATCCAGTCTCCGCGACGCCGGTAATAATGCACCCTGCGCAGCTAGCCAGTAGCGCAGCAGATTACGCTGGCGGGCCGGCGACAACGCACTAAGTGCGTCCATGTCCAAGCTAGGCCAATGCCGCAACCAGACATCATTCAGTGGCTTGGACGTCGCACTCAAATCCTCCGCCGCACGCTCATCCAATAACTCATTCGCCTCACCGGCGTGCCCCGCCAGGCGCAACAGGCCCTCTTCTGCCTGTGGCCAGCCATCGCGTAGTGCCGGCAACAACTGGTGCCGCAGCGCAGTGCGAGCAAAACGTGGATCGCGGTTCGCCGGATCTTCAATCCAGGCCAGCCCATGCTCACGCGCCCATAGCTCCAGATCCCGGCGACGCCAAGGCAGCAATGGCCGCAACAGCTGTCCAGCAGCCAGTTGCCGCTGTGCCGGCATACCCGCCAGACCGCGTAGCCCGGTGCCACGCATCATGCGAAACAGCAGCGTCTCCAGCTGATCGTCACGATGATGTGCCAGCAATAGCGTCGCTCCCGCTGGCAGATGCACGGCAAATGCCTGGTAACGAGCACTACGCGCCGCCTCTTCAATGCTTGCCCCCGGCGCCAGCTGAACACGCTCAACGTAAAGCTCAACGCCGCGCTTGGCGCACTCCTGCTCACAGAACGCCACCCACGCGTCCGCCTCGGCACTGAGTCCGTGGTGAATATGCATAGCGGATAGAGGGGGGAGAATCAGCTGGTCACGTAATTGCACCAGCGCATCGAGCAACACCATGGAATCCAAACCGCCGGACAAACCAACAATCCAGGCGGATGAATTCATACAAGGGCCGAGCTGCTGCTGCAGCCCTTGCAAGGTAAACATATTACTTGATACCGAAAGCCATCAGACGCTCATAGCGGCTTTCCAGCAGATCTTCGTCAGACAGCGCCTGCAACTTGTCCAGCTCGGTCAGTAACTGAGCCTTGATTCGCTCTGCGGTTTCTTGCGGAGCACGATGCGCACCGCCCAATGGTTCAGGAATAAGGCTGTCAACCAATCCCAACTCCTTCAGACGCGTAGCGGTAATACCCATGGCCTCAGCTGCGTCGGCAGCACGCTCAGCGCTCTTCCACAGAATGGACGCACAGCCTTCGGGCGAAATAACGGCATAAGTCGAGTATTGCAGCATCATCAGGTGGTCACAGACGCCGATAGCCAAGGCACCACCAGAGCCACCCTCGCCAATCACGGTAGCGATAATCGGTGTTTTCAACCGCGCCATCACTTGCAGATTCCAGGCAATCGCCTCGCTCTGGCCACGCTCCTCTGCATCAATACCCGGATAGGCACCGGGAGTATCAATAAAGGTAACGATCGGCATCTTGAAACGCTCGGCCATTTCCATCAAACGGCAGGCCTTGCGATAGCCTTCAGGTTTGGGCATGCCAAAGTTACGGCGCACCTTCTCCTTCACGTCGCGGCCTTTCTGGTGGCCAATCACCATAATCGGGCGACCGTCCAGGCGGGCAACACCGCCCACGATGGCGGCATCATCGGCAAAGTGTCGGTCGCCGTGCAGCTCTTCAAAGTCGGTGAAAATGGCTTTGATGTAATCCAACGTGTAGGGACGCTGAGGATGACGAGCCATCTGCGCGATCTGCCAGCTGCTCAGGTTACCAAAAATGCTTTCGGTCAGAGACTTGCTCTTGTCCTGCAGTTTGGTGATTTCTTCGGTGATATTCAGCGAATTATCACTGCCGACCAGACGCAATTCTTCGATCTTGGCCTGCAGATCCGCGATTGGCTGTTCAAACCCCAAGTATTTCTGGCTGTTGCTCATAGGCATCCATCGTCCGCTTTCGCCCAACGCGGGCATCTAAATTTTGTTTTTACCTTACGGGATTGCCGGGCGCTCGTCGAGCACCCTCACTCCCATCATCTATAGTGCAAAGAGACGCTGTCTTTACCCAACTGGTCACGCAAACTCTGTACTAGATCGTCTGCCGGCTCGACTCGCCACTGCTCACCCAGCTTTAAAACAGCGCTCGAATCGGGTCGCTGAAGCTCTACCGTCACCGCACAACCACCACGATACTGCTGAAACAGGCTGGCCATTTTAGCCAGCGCCTGCTCGCTATGCCGGGTGGTATCCAGGCAGACTCGAACGCTATCGAGCAGACTGGTGCGAGCCTCCTCCAGGCTCATGACACGCTTGGCGCGCATACGCAGACCGCCGGAAAAATCGTCCAGCGCCACTTCACCTTCGACCACCAGCAATGCATCCTTCTGCAGTAGCGCCTGCGCATTCTGATAGGCCTCGGCAAACAGTGAGACCTCAATCCGCGCCGAACGATCATCCAGGGTCACAAACCCAACCTTGTCGCCGCGCTTGCTTTTCATCACGCGCAGATCAAACACCAGACCGGCGATGGTCTGACTCTCACGCGAGGGCCTCAGATCCAGAATGCGCTGACGGGCAAAACGCCGAATTTCACGCTCGTACTCATCAATCGGATGACCGGTCAGATACAGCCCCAGGGTATCCTTCTCGCCGCGCAAGCGTTCCTTGAAGGTCCACTCACGTGCCTTGCGGTAAGACTCATAGACGTCACGCACGGTCGACGGCCCAAGCAGCTCACCAAACAGATCATCGTGGCCACTGTCAGCACTCTTGGCAGTCTGCTCAGCAGACGCCATGGCTTCTTCCATGGCCGCCATCAAGGCAGCACGATTGCGATCCACCTGCTTCAAATAGACCGCTTCATCGGCATCGTAAAACGGACCCAGCGAGTCCAGCGCACCCGAACGAATCAAGGCCTCCATAACCCGCTTGTTAATGCGTTTGTGGTCAACCTTGGCGCAGAAATCAAAAAGATCAATAAAGGTCTCACCGGCCGCACGGGTCTGCACTATGGTCTCGACCGGCCCTTCACCCACGCCTTTGATAGCACCCAAACCGTAAACCACATCACCGGCTTCATCGACCGTGAACTTGTATTCCGACACGTTGACGTTGGGCGGCTGAATGCGCACTTTCATGCTGCGACACTCTTCGATCAGGGTCACCACCTTGTCGGTGTTGTGCATATCCGCCGACAAGACCGCCGCCATGAAAGGCGCCGGGTAATGTGCCTTCAGCCAGGCCGTTTGATAAGAGAGCAAGCCGTAGGCAGCCGAGTGCGATTTGTTAAAACCATAACCCGCAAACTTCTCTACCAGATCAAAGATATTACCTGCCAGATCACCACTAATACCATTATTAGCGCAACCCTCGATAAAGCCGCCACGCTGCTTGGCCATTTCTTCCGGCTTTTTCTTACCCATGGCGCGGCGCAGCATATCTGCGCCACCCAGGGTATAACCCGCCATCACCTGTGCAATCTGCATCACCTGTTCCTGATACAGAATGATGCCGTAGGTTGGCTTCAAAACCGGTTCGAGCCCTGCATACTGGTAATTCGGATGCGGATAGGAAACCACTTCACGCCCGTGCTTACGGTTGATGAAGTCGTCCACCATGCCCGATTGCAGTGGCCCCGGGCGGAACAGGGCTACCAGTGCGATCATGTCCTCCAGACAGTCCGGCTTGAGCTTTTTGATCAGCTCTTTCATGCCGCGTGACTCGAGCTGGAAAACCGCTGTGGTCTCCGCCTTTTGCAGCATATGATAAGTCGGCGCGTCATCCAGCGGGATAAAGTCGATATTGAGCGGCTCCAGGCCCTGCTTTGCCTGTTCCCGGTTGATGGTTTCCATCGCCCACTTGATGATGGTCAGCGTCCGCAGACCCAAAAAGTCGAACTTGACCAGGCCAGCCGCCTCGACGTCGTCCTTATCAAACTGCGTTACCAGACCGCCACCAGCTTCATCACAATAAAGCGGCGAGAAATCGGTCAGCTTGGTCGGTGCAATAACAACACCACCGGCGTGCTTACCCACGTTACGGGTTATACCTTCAAGCTTGAGCGCCATGTCCCAGATTTCCTGGGCCTCTTCATCTCCGGCCAGAAAATCGCGCAGGATCTCTTCCTGCTCATAGCCCTTGGTCAGCGTCATGCCGACTTCAAAAGGAATCATTTTTGACAGCTTGTCGGCCAAGCCATAAGACTTGCCTTGCACTCGCGCCACATCGCGCACTACGGCCTTGGCCGCCATAGTACCGAAGGTGATGATCTGCGATACCGCATTACGACCGTACATATCGGCCACATACTCGATTACCCGATCGCGCCCCTCCATGCAGAAGTCGACGTCAAAGTCGGGCATGGATACCCGTTCCGGGTTAAGAAAGCGCTCGAACAGCAGGTCATAGGCCAAGGGATCAAGGTCGGTAATCAACAGCGAGTAGGCCACCAGCGAGCCTGCTCCGGAACCACGACCGGGACCAACCGGCACGCCATTGCCCTTGGCCCACTTGATAAAGTCCATGACGATCAGGAAGTAACCGGGAAAACCCATCTGATTGATGATCTTCAGCTCGAAGTTCAGGCGATCAATGTAGACCTGACGCTTGGCCTCATAATCCTCGGTGCCCGGCGGCAATATAACCTTGAGCCGCTCCTCCAAACCTTCAAACGAGACCTTGTTAAGGAATTCCTCGATGGTCATGCCGTCCGGGATCGGAAAGTCGGGCAAAAAGTGTTTGCCCAGCTGCACGTCGATATTGCAGCGCTTGGCAATCTCGACGCTATTCTCCAACGCCTCGGGGATATCAGCGAACAGCTCAGCCATCTCCTCCGGTGTCTTCAGGTACTGCTCTTCACTGTACTGCTGCGTACGCCGAGGATCCCCCAGCACGCGCCCCTCACCAATGCACACTCGCGTCTCGTGCGCTTCGAAATCCTCGCGGCGGATAAAGCGCACATCATTGGTCGCAACCACTGGGCAGCCCTTGCGGATACCCAAGGCGACCGCTGCGTGCAGGTGCTCTTCATCATTGACGCGGCTGGTACGCTGCAGCTCCAGATAAAAACGACCGGGAAAAACCCCCATCCAGTAATCCAGCAGATCGTCTGCTGCTGCAGGCGAATTGGACAACAGCGCCAAGCCGATCTCACCCTCTTTGGCACCCGACAGAGCGATCACGCCCTCGCTCGCCTCAGCAATCCACTCCCGGCGAATCGTCACCAAGCCGTTGCGCTGACCCTCGGTGTAGCCACGGGAGATAAGTTCGGTCAGGTTGCGATAACCTTCTTTGTTCATCGACAGCAACGTCATGCGCGTCAGTTGACTATCGTCCTCGCCACCCAGCACCCACAGATCCACACCAGAAATCGGTTTGACGCCCGCGCCCATCGCGCCACGATAAAACTTGACCAGGCTGCACATATTATTCTGGTCGGTGACGGCAACCGCAGGCATCCCGGCGTCCACCACTGACTTAATCAATGGTTTGACCTTGACCAGACCATCAACCAGTGAGTATTCGCTGTGGACACGCAGGTGAACGAAGGAAAAGCTCATATAAATCCTGTTTCAGAGGGCAAGCGGCAAGACCGCTGATTGTAACTAGGGGGGAGGCTGGCGACCAGCCGCAGAGAGCACAAGTGCGATGCTAAACCAGCACCGCTCGCACGGGCGCGAAAGAGCGCCGATGAATGGGGGTAGCTCCCAGGTCGCGCAGTGCCTGCAAATGGACCGGCGTCGGGTAACCCTTATGCTTGGCAATACCGTAGCCAGGATATTGCTGATCCAGCAGTTTCATCTCTCGGTCACGCGCGACTTTAGCCAATATCGAGGCCGCTGCAATGGCTGGTACGCGACTATCGCCCTTGATCACCGGCTCACTGCGCATGGGTAATGCAGGGCAGCGATTACCATCGATCAATACCAGATCGGGGCGGACCGACAAACCCGCAACAGCGCGCTGCATGGCCAGCATGGTGGCGTGCAAAATATTCAGCTCATCAATCTCATCCACCTCGGCGCGTGCAATAAACCAAGCCAATGCCTGTTGCTGTATCAATGGAAACAGGGCCTCACGCCGAGCCTCGGTCAATTTTTTCGAGTCGTTCAAGCCGGCTATCGGACGGCTTGGATCAAGAATTACCGCCGCCGTCACCACAGCCCCGCAGAGTGGCCCGCGTCCCACTTCATCGACGCCCGCCACCAACTCGCCGTCAACCGGAGCGACCCAGTCCATCATCAGTTGCGTCACGTCAAATGCCCGCGCGTATTCAGCAGCTCCGACACAGCATCTGCCGCCGCCTGATCAGCATTACGCCGCAGACTGTGGTGCAACTCGACAAATACCTGCTGCGTCGCCTCACGCTCAGGCGTTGGCAGTAAACGCTCCAGCAACGCCGCACCCATCGCTTCTGGCGTAGCGGCGTCCTGCAGAAACTCAGGGGCAACTTCACGCCCGGCCAACAAGTTGGGCAGCGACACGTGTCCGACCTTGACCAGACGTTTGAGAATGCGGAACGTCAGCCCGGCCATGCGATAAGCCACGACCATGGGGCGTTTGAACAGCATGGCTTCCAGCGTGGCAGTGCCGGAGGCGATTAGTACTGCGTCGCAAGCCGCCAGCACCTCATGAGCCTGACCATCAAACAGGGTTAAGGGAAGTTCGAGCCCACTTTCCGCCAGAATGTCATTCATCTGCTGGCGTCGCTCGGCACTGGCACAGGGCATGACAAATAACAGCTCTGGCTCGCGCTCCTGACACCAGGCCGCGGTATCCAGAAACAGACGTCCCAGCTTGCGCAACTCGCCATTACGGCTACCTGGCAGCAATGCAAGAATGCGCTTGTCCTGCGGTAAGCCCAGCGCCTCACGTGCAGCCCGACGATCAGGCTGCAGTGGAATCTGATCAGCCAGCGTATGCCCAACACAACGGACACTAACCTCGTGGCGGCGATAGACTTCTTCTTCGAAGGGAAACAGAGTGAGCATCAGATCAGTCGACTTGCGGATACCCAGCACCCGTTTTTCACGCCAGGCCCACACCGAGGGACTCACGTAATGCACGGTAGGAATACCGGCGTCGCGCAGCTGCTGTTCTACATTGAGTGTAAAGTCAGGCGCGTCAATCCCGATGAACACGTCAGGATTCTCGCCTTTCAGGTAACTGACCAGGTCGCGACGAATACGCAGCAATTCACGCAAACGCCCCAGCACTTCGACCAGCCCCATGACTGACAGCCGCTCCATAGGCACCTGGCTCTGCATGCCTTCGGCGAGCATGCGTGGCCCACCGATACCAATAAAACGAGCATTGGGAAAGCGTTGCTTCAGTGCCTTTATAAGGCCTGAGCCCAAAGTATCGCCCGACGCTTCGCCAGCCACCAGAGCGATACACAAGGGTTTATCAGAGTGCAGCATCAACGGGACCCGCTCGGGTTATCGGGTGATGCCTCGCGTGGAGGCCAAGATAGAGTCGCGATACAGCGCCACCTCAGGGAATAGTTCAGCTGATTCTTCCAGCTCAACAAGCGCGTCTTTCAAGGTTCGACCTTGGCGGTACACCAGCTTGTACGCACGGCGCAGCGCTGTTACCAGCTCTGCAGAGTAACCGCGACGACGCATACCCTCGAAATTCATACCATGGGCGCTGGCCGGGTTGCCGCTCACCATGACAAACGCCGGGATATCCTTGAACACCGCCGTATTGGCAGCACTCATCGACCAGGGACCCAAGCGACAAAACTGATGAACCGTCGTGTAGCCGCCCAGGATGGCGCCATCGCCGACATGAACATGGCCGGCGATGGTGGCGTTATTGGCCATGATAATGTCGTCACCCACAACGCAGTCGTGCGCCACATGCACATACGCCATAAACAGGTTGTTGCTACCAATGCGCGTGACGCCCTGATCCTGAACAGTACCGCGGTGCAGCGTGCAGCCTTCGCGTATGACGTTGTTATCACCGATGATCAGCCGCGTTGGCTCACCGTTGTACTTTTTGTCCTGGCAGTCTTCACCGACTGAGGCAAACTGAAAAATACGGTTGCCTTTACCGATAGTGGTAGGGCCTTTGATGACAACGTGCGAGGCAACACGCGTACCAGCAGCAATCTCTACGCCCGGACCAATAAAGCTCCAGGGGCCAACCTCAACGTCATCGGCCAGGCTGGCTGCCGGGTCAACAATCGCCTGAGGATGAATTCTACTCATACCCGACGTTCCGCACAGATGATTTCGCCAGAGCACACTTCCTTGCCATCCACTACCGCGCGGCAAGCAAACTTCCAGATACCACGTCTGTCACTGAGGTAACGCGCTTCAAGTTGCAGCTGATCACCCGGCACTACCGGCTGACGGAAACGCAGCTTATCGGAGCCGACAAAGTAATAAAGCGTGCCATCGGAAGGCTGAACACCCATCATTTTAAAACCCAGAAGACCAGCCGCCTGCGCCATGGCTTCAATGATAAGCACACCCGGCATGATGGGGTGCTGCGGAAAGTGTCCGTTAAAAAAGGGCTCGTTAACCGACACATTCTTATAGGCGCGAATATGCTTACCCTCAAGGTCCAGCTCCACTACCCGATCAACCAACAGAAACGGGTAACGGTGAGGCAGGTATTCTTTTATTTCGTTGATATCCATGTATTCGCAGGCCTTGCTGAAAAAAGTATAGGCACCTAAGAGGTGCTGATCAGGATTTGGATGAGTCCTGCGTCCCTTGAGTCACCACCTGGAGCTGCTTCTCCAACTGCTGAACCCGTTTCGCCAGCGTGTCCAGTTGGCGAATGCGTGCAGCACTCTTCCTCCATTCTGCCGCCGGCTGCATCGCCGTGCCGGAAGAATAGGCACCAGGCTCTGTAATTGAGCGCGTCACCATGGTCATGCCACTGACAAATACATTGTCGCAAACCTCGATGTGGCCGACCATGCCCACCCCACCCGCAATCATGCAATGCTTGCCAATATGGGTGCTGCCGGAAATACCCACACAGGCCGCCATGGCCGTGTGATCACCAATATGTACGTTGTGCGCGATCTGAATCTGGTTGTCGAGTTTGACGCCGTCGCCAATCAAGGTGTCGGCAACGGCACCGCGATCAATGGTGGTATTCGCGCCAATCTCTACGTCATTGCCGATGCGCACACCACCAATCTGGGCAATCTTCTGCCACTGCCCGGCGTTGTTGGCAAAACCGAAGCCCTCGGAACCGATAACCGCTCCGGACTGAATCACCACACGCTCACCAATAACAACATCGTGATAGACAGTGACCCGAGCCGCCAGCCACCCGCCCTCGCCTATTTGTGAGCGAGCACCGACAACACACTGAGCACCGATACTGGTATGTGCAGCAATATGCGCTCCAGACTCGATGACAGCGCCAGGACCAATGCTGGCAGTGGGATCAACCACAGCGTCTTCAGCCACGACCGCGGCAGGATGAATTCCAGCTAAAGCACGTGGTTTGGGATCAAAATGGTGCGACAAGCGCGCATAGCTCAAATACGGATCGGCGACGATCAACGCATTACCGGCAAAGCCGTCTGCGTCAGACTCGGTCAAGAGGACCGCGCCAGCGCGCGTATTTGCCAAAAACTTGCGGTACTGACTGTTGGAAAGAAAAGCCAGGTGCTGCGGATCAGCCTCCTGCAGCGTGGCCAGACCGCTGATCAACAGATCAGGGTCACCAACCAGACGCGCGCCGAGCTCTTCAGCCAGGCGCGCGAGGGTAAAGCTGACGTTGCCAGTCATGGCGATACTTCAGCGAGTGCTGTTCAGGCGTTCGATAACCTGACGCGTGATATCAAACTCTGGCTTGACCTCAACCACACCGCCGCGGTCCAGCACCAGATCGTAGCTGCCGTTCTGCAGAATAGTCTCAACCGCTGCATCCAGCTTGGGCTTGAGTGCTTCCAGCATTTCACGGTCGGACAAGGCTTTGGCTTCGTTCAATTCCTTGGACTGAACCTGGAATTCACGCGCTTTCTGGCGGAATTCAAGCTCCAGCTTTTCACGCTCGCTCTGATTCAACTGAGCGCCGTCACGCTGCAGACGCTCTTGCAGACGCTTGGCTTCTGCTTCGAGGTTCTTCAGGCGTTGCAATTGAGCACCAAACTTCTTTTCCGCATCAACGGAGTACGCTTTGGCTGCATCTGACTCAAGCAGAGCCATTTGGTAGTCCAAAACTGCAATCTTCATTTCAGCAGCGGCCTGAAAACTGACCAATGCCAGCAGCGACAATACTGTCACGCGAATAAACTTACCCACTCTAATACTCCCGATTGCACATCGTTGATTTTCTGAATCAGAACGTCTGACCCAGAGTAAATTGGAACACCTGCGTATCATCCTCAGACTGGCTGTTCAGCGGCATACCCAAACTGAAACCCAGTGGGCCCAACGCAGTTAGCCATGACAGACCAATACCCGCGCTGTATCGCATATCGGCTAGTTCGACATCACCACAGCCTGGGTTATCTGAGCCATTGTTCAACACAGAGTTGGAACAATACGTATCGTAAACGTTACCCACATCAAGGAACAGTACCGTGCGCAAGGAACGCTGATCCTTCACGAAAGGCGCCGGAAAAATAAGCTCTGCGCCGCCAGTAAGCTTGATGTTACCACCGAAGGGCAACTGATCCTGATCCGGATCAGCTGTTGCCGGCGTACTTTTCGGCCCCAGGGTACTGTCTTTGTAGCCACGCACCGAACCGATACCACCGGCATAGTAATGCTCATAGAAGGGCATTTGATCGGTAGAGCCAAAGCCTTTGCCAAAACCAAGGTCGGTATGGAAGCGCAGCGTAAGATCATCCGTCATGGCAAAGAAGCGTTGTGCGCGATAATCCAGCTTGTAGAAGCTCAGATCGCTACCCGGTATGGAAATATCAAAGCCCAGATTTTGCGAGTAGCCACGGTCAGGGAATACGCCCCGGTTAAGGGTGTTCTGCGACCATGAACTGTTAAAGAAGAAGTTGGTAAAGCTATCCCCTTCCTTGTCCAGGAAGTTAACAATTTCCTGGACGGTGTAGGTCCCGGTCTTCAAGCTATCTTGCTGAGCACTCAGACCAAAAGAGACACGTGAGTTGTCACTGATCGGGTAACCGAAATTAAAGCCACCGCCGAAAGAGTCGACCGCATAGCTGGAAATGTCGACGTTCAGCTCATCATAGTCAGTTGTGCGATAAAAGGCGTTGTAACCCAGGCTGATACCGTCAACGGTAAAGTAAGGATTCAAAAAGCCGTACGACAACGAAGTCTGATACTCGGACCGGTTGGCGCCGACGCTTACGCGATTACCGGTACCAAAGAAGTTATTCTGGCTGATCGAGCCGCCCAGAATAATACCCGAGCTCTGCGAGAAGCCCAGGCTCGCCGTCACCGAACCGGAGGGCTGTTCTTCTACGGTGTAGTTCACGTCGACCATATCCTCAGCACCGGGAACAGGCACTGTTTCGACGTTCACTTCCTTGAAGTAACCAAGGCGCTCCAGGCGCGTCTTGGACTCATCAATCAGATAGGTAGACGCCCAGCCAGCTTCCATTTGGCGCATCTCACGACGTAGCACCTGATCATCTGTCTTGGTGTTGCCACGGAAATTGATGCGATTGACATAGGCGCGATTGCCAGGGTCCACATAGAAAGTAACCGATACCGTCTTGTCGTCTTCGTGAATCTCCGGAATACCATTGACGTTGGCGAAGGTATAACCCTCGTTCCCCAAGCGACGACTGATCAGATCAGAGGTTGAGGTCACTACCTGGCGGGAGAACACCTGATTGGGTTCAATCAACATCAAACGCTTGATTTCGGCTTCGCCCACCACCAGGTCACCGGAAAGACGAACATCGCGGATCGTATAGCGATCACCTTCGTTAATATTAACGGTGACATAGACGTGCTTCTTGTCAGGCGTAATAGATACCTGAGTCGAAGACACAGCCATGTTGATGTAACCGCGATCGAGGTAGTAAGAGCGTAAGCGCTCCAGATCGCCCGCCAGCTTCTCACGCGAGTACTTGTCATCGTTGCGCAGGAAAGACAGCCAGCCACTGGTCTTCAGTTCGAATAGATTAACCAGCTCTTCGTTATCGTAAACCGTATTACCTACCACGTTGATATGAGCGATAGAGGCAATTGAGCCTTCATCTACCACAATTTTCAGCGCTACTCGGTTGCGCGGCTCGGGAATGACCTGGGTTTCGATGTCAGCCGAATAGCGGCCTTGAGAAACGTACTGGCGCAGCAACTCGTTACGCACGCCTTCCAGTGTAGCGCGCTGGAAAATCTCGCCCTCGGACAAGCCCGCAGCGCTCAACCCCTTGAGCAGATCTTCGCTCTTGATTGCCTTGTTGCCCTCAAGCTCGATTGACGAAATTGAAGGTCGCTCAACCACGCTAATAATAAGCACATCGCCATCACGGCCGAGCTGTACATCCTCGAAGAAGCCGATGCGGAACAACGCACGGGTTGCCTCCACCAACTCCTGGTCATCCACCTGATCGCCAATATTCAGTGGCAAGGCTCCAAACACGCTGCCGGCGGAGACCCGTTGCAACCCATTGACGCGGATATCGGAGATCTGGAAGGCGTCGGCAAAAGCTCCCGGCGCCATAAGTATCAGAAGAAGCGCAGGCAATAGGTAACGTTTCATGAAGTCCGTTCTGAATAGCTGGTTAAAATAGTGCTGCCTAAAGAGGCAACTCATGTTCAGGCAGTGGTGCAGCCCATCAGCCGCCTAAGCGACTAATATCGTTATAAATCGCGAACAGCATAACCCCTACGATGAGGCTAAGGCCAATCTGCAGCCCCCAAGTCTGTATCCTTTCGGACAGAGGCTTGCCCCTGATCAACTCGGCGACATAATAAACCAGATGCCCACCATCCAATACCGGCACCGGCAACAGATTCAAAACACCCAAACTAATACTCAGGTAAGCAATGAAGCTGAGAAAGCTTTCCAATCCCGACTTGGCTGAAGCGCCCGCCACTTTAGCAATGGTTATCGGGCCACTCAAGTTTTTTGCCGAGACAAGCCCTGTCAGCATTTTCTTCAGCGAATCCAGAGTGAGCGCGGTCATACCCCAGGTTTTCTGTAGTGCCACCGGCACTGCCGCCAAAGGATTATGATGAATCTCGCGCATCATGTCGGCAGGCCATTCAAACCCGGCCACGCCAGCACCGATATAACCCAGTACTTCGTCATTCTGCGCTTTGGCCGCTGGAATCAGCTCAAGTTCAACCTGTTTTGCATCGCGCTCTATATCCAGCAGCAGCTTTTTCTGCGGGTTAGCCTGGATCGCGGGCACCACGTCACTGACCCAATCTGAAACGGGCTCGCCATTGACTGCGACAATAAGATCTCCGGGCTGCAGCCCGGCACGTTCAGCCGCTCCGCCGGGCTCTACTTGGCCAATGCGCGGAGCAACCTTGGGCTGCCAGCTGGCCATACCCAAAGCGGCCAATGGATCAGGCTCCTCCGCCCCCTTCAGCCAGCTATCCAATTGCACGGCGTATATCTGCGGACTTCCGCCATCACGCTCTTGCGCCTCAACCTTGAGCACTCCTGTCTCACCAAGACGTCGGATCAGCTGCAAATTGACGTCATGCCAACTGGGCGTGGGCTCTCCGTCGATAGCAATCAGCTCAAGATTCTCGTGCAATCCAGCGCGTGCCGCAGGAGTATCAGCCTCAACCGGGCCGAGAACAGGCACTAGCGTGGTTACACCCAATACCGCGATCAACCAGAAAGCCGCAATTGCCAGCAGGAAGTTAGCCACCGGGCCTGCCGCGACTATCGCAATACGCTGCCCTACTGGTTTACGGTTAAAGGCCTGGCCAAGCTCTGCAGCCGGCACCGGGCCTTCGCGCTCGTCAAGCATCTTGACGTAACCACCCAGTGGGATGGCAGCAATGGCGTACTCTGTTCCGCGGCGATCATGCCAGGTATACAAAGCCGGGCCAAAACCAATGGAAAAGCGCAGCACTTTAACGCCACAGCGCCGCGCCACCCAAAAGTGACCATATTCGTGAATGGTGACCAGCAGGCCCAAGGCAACAACAGTGGCCATAAGGGTAAACAGCAGTTCCATTCAGGGGACCTCACATGGATTCAGGACACGGCAAATAAGTAATAATCAGCGACGCTGAACAAGCCAGGCTTCAGCAAGCTCACGCGCTTTGCGGTCTGCCAGCATGATGTGATCCAGATCCAGGACCGCCTCACTTGGCATCGACCCTAACGCGTGCTCGATCATAACAGGGATATCAGTAAAGCCCATACGCCCTGACAGAAAGGAGGATACCGCGACCTCATTGGCAGCGTTCAGGATCGCACAGGCAGTGCCCCCAGTTGCGGCGGCCTGCCGCGCCAACTTGAGGCATGGAAAGCGCTCACCATCCGGCGCCTCAAAATCCAGTCGCGCCACGGAAAGCAGATCCAGCGCGCTGACGCCGGAGTCGATGCGTCGCGGCCAGGCTAGCGCGTGCGCTATCGGCGTACGCATATCAGGATTACCCATTTGAGCCAGTACGGTACCGTCCACATAATCCACCAGCGAATGCACAACGCTTTGCGGGTGGACCACTATTTCGACCTGGTCCGGGCGCGCGTCAAACAGCCAACAGGCTTCGATCAACTCCAACCCTTTGTTCATCATGCTGGCGGAATCAACCGAGATTTTTTGACCCATAGACCAGTTGGGGTGAGCACAGGCCTGGGCAGGCGTCACAGAGGCCAGCTGCTCAGCGCTGAACTCGCGGAAAGGTCCGCCGGACGCGGTCAACAGAATACGCCGCACCCCCACCTTGGCTAGCCCCGATTTGTAATCGACGGGCATACACTGAAAGATGGCGTTGTGCTCACTGTCGATAGGTAGCAGCTGAGCACCAGAGTCACGCACCGCCTGCATAAATAGCGCGCCTGACATCACCAAAGCTTCTTTATTGGCCAGCAGCACGCGCTTGCCCGCCTTGACTGCCGCCAGCGTGGGCCGCAATCCGGCGGCACCGACAATCGCGGCCATCACAATATCTACACAGCCGTCAGCGGACACCTCAGCCAGCGCCTCAGCACCATGGCGAACCCGAGTCGGGACGCCATGGCTATCCAGCCGCGACTGCAGCGATAGCGCCTGCTGCTCGTCCGCGACCACCGCGTAGACGGGCCGATGTAACACGCACTGGTCCGCCAGCACGTCCATGCGACTGTGACCAGTCAGGGCGTGCACCCGATATTCGTCAGGATGGCGAGCGATAACATCCAGCGTACTTACTCCGATTGAGCCAGTAGCGCCGAGGATTGTGATCCGCGAAACGGTCACGCCAAATAGCTCCCGAGGAGCAACCAAAATCCGACGAACATAGGAATAGCTGCCGTAAGGCTGTCTATCCGGTCGAGTACACCACCATGCCCAGGTAACAGACTACTGCTGTCCTTTAAGCCCTCTTCGCGCTTGAAAAGACTTTCGGCAAGGTCTCCGACCACTGAAATCAATACCACCAGGCCAGCACCCAAGACTCCCAGCAAGATGGCTGTCGCTCCCCAACCGAGGTAAAACATCGCAGCCAGAGCAAGAAGTTCACTGACGATCAAGCCGCCCAGCAAGCCTTCACGGGTTTTACCCGGACTGACATTCGGCATTAACTTGTTGCGACCAAACGTCTTGCCTGCAAAGTAAGCGCCGATATCTGCCGCCCACACCAGAATGAGCAGAGAAAAAATAAGCCACAAACCATATTCCTGAGCACGCAACCAAACCAGACCAGCCCACGCTGGCAGTAACACCAGCAAGCCGAACAGTTGACGCACAAAGCTACCCTGCCATACGCCTTTGCCTGCGGGATAACGCACTATCATCACAGTGGCAAAAGCCCACCAAAGCAACGCTGGAATAACGTAGTAGATAATAGGCCAGCTATCACGATACAAGCCGATCATGAACAGTCCCAGGGTCAAGGCGTAGATAATGCGTCCAGCCTGCCTGGTCTCGCCACACAGTCGAGCCCATTCCCAGGCCCCCAGCGCGACCACCGCCCCAATAAAGAAGGCAAACCAGGCACCTTGCAGCAGGATGAAGCCTGCTGCGGCCAAGGGTGCCAGAATAAGTGCAGTAATTACCCGTTGTTTGAGCATCAGGACTCCGCTGCAAGCTGTTCGCTGGTTTTGCCAAAGCGGCGCTGCCTGCAGGAAAAATCAGCCAAAGCCTCACGCAGAGCGTCCTGCTTGAAGTCAGGCCAAAACAGATCGGAAAAATAAAATTCGGTGTAGGCGAACTGCCAAAGCAAAAAATTACTGATGCGCTTTTCACCACCGGTGCGAATACACAGGTCTGGCATAGGCAAATCGGCTGTAGACAATCGCGACTCGATATCCTGCTCAGTGATCCTGACTGGGTCCAGTCCACCGCGAGCGGCCTCGACAGCGAGCTGCCGAACCGCCTGCGTTACATCCCAATGACCACCGTAATTGGCTGCAATAACCAACGTCAGGCGAGTCTCGTTGGCGGTCGCTTCTTCAGCCTTCTGCATTGCCTGCTGCAGCTCTGGCGCAAAACGGCTGCGATCACCAATTATCTGCAGCCGAACACCATTCTCTCGGAGCTTACGCACTTCACGGCGCAATGCACCGAGAAACAACTCCATCAGAGCACCTACTTCATCCTCCGGCCGCCGCCAGTTTTCACTGGAAAAGGCGAACAAAGTGAGTACCTCGACACCGTCCTCGATACACACTTCTATCATCGCCTTCACCGCGTCGACTCCGGCCTTGTGACCAGCGACTCCGGGCAGATAACGCTTGCGCGCCCACCGATTATTGCCATCCATGATAATGGCAACATGACGTGGCATTTCGGCTTGAGCGCCGGTGCTGCTGTTATTGTTCATGCCAGGCTCACTCAACAGACAGTGATCAAATTGCCATCAGGTCTTTTTCCTTGGCTTCAAGAGCCTTGTCGACCTCTGCAATGAACTTGTCAGTCAATTTCTGAACGTCATCCGCGGCGCGACGCTCTTCATCTTCACTGATTTCCTTCTCTTTCTGCAGGTCCTTCAGCTGACTCAATGCATCGCGACGAATATTGCGCACGGCGACACGCGCATTTTCTGCCTCAGAGCGCGCCTGCTTGGTATAGCCCTTGCGGGTTTCTTCAGTAAGGGCGGGCATTGGCACGCGAATAGTGGTACCGGCAGTCGCAGGATTAAGACCCAAGTCAGACGTCATGATCGCCTTTTCGACAGCCTGGATCAGGCTCCGGTCGAAAACGCTCAGCGCCAGGGTGCGCGCATCTTCAACGTTCACGTTGGCGACCTGGCGCAGCGGAGTGTCGGCGCCGTAGCAGTTAACCATCACGCTATCCAGGATGCTGGGGTGGGCACGACCAGTACGAATCTTGGCAAAAGCATGACCCAGAGACTCTACCGATTTACCCATGCGCGCCTGCGCGTCCTTCTTGATTTCGTTGATCATTCCTCAACCCTCGATCAGTGTTCCTTCGGCGCTGCCCACTACTGCGTTCAACAGCGCGCCTGGCTTGTTCATGTTAAATACCCGTAAAGGCATCTTATGGTCGCGAATCAGACAGATCGCGGTCAGATCCATCACTTCGAGCTTCAAATCCAGCACTTGATCGTAGCTTAGGCTGTCGAAGCGCTCTGCATTTGGATCCTTCATTGGATCAGCGTTGTAGACGCCATCCACTTTGGTGGCCTTGAGCACCAGGTCAGCATCGACTTCGATACCACGCAGACAGGCGGCGGTATCAGTCGTAAAGAAAGGATTGCCGGTACCGGCAGAGAATATTACCACGTCCCCGCCCGCCAGATAGCGCATAGCTTTGCGGCGGTCATAGTGCTCGGTTACACCTTCCATGGTAATGGCGGACATGACCCGGGTCTGAATATTCGAGCGCTCAAGCGAGTCACGCATTGCCAGACCGTTCATAACCGTTGCCAGCATACCCATATGGTCGCCGGTCACCCGATCCATGCCAGCGCTGTGCAGCGCCGCACCACGAAAAAGATTACCACCACCAATAACCAGACCGATCTGCACGCCGATACCGATCAACTGACCGATTTCCAACGACATGCGATCCAGCACCTTGGGATCAATACCGAAGCCTTCGGTTCCCATCAGGGCTTCGCCACTGAGTTTGAGAAGAATACGTTTGTACTTGGGTTGGCGGCTGCTGGGGACTTGGGCCATGCTTGACTCTCCTGCGCTGGAATGGAGAAATACTCAACGAGTTCCAGCAGACTGTAGCGGCGGGCACTTGTTCAGTATTTCTTAAAAAAGAGGCCTCACGCCTGCGCGGGAAGCCTCTTCGATCAACCTGTTCGCGGCGACCCGCAGGTCGCCACGGTGCACTGGTCAGGGTGCACTATAGCCTACTTACTGCTTGGAAGCGGCCAGCTGGGCAGCGACCTCGGCAGCGAAATCGACTTCTGCACGCTCAATACCTTCACCCACTTCGTAACGTACGAAGGACAGGATTTCAGCGCCGGCTTTCTTGGCCAGCTCGCCGACTTTAACATCGGGGTCCTTGATGAAGGCCTGCTCAACCAGACTACCTTCCGCCAGGAACTTGTTGATACGGCCCTTGACCATATTTTCAACAATGTTCTCAGGCTTGCCAGCGATC
Source organism: Pseudomonas sp. 5Ae-yellow (assembly GCF_014077575.1). Lineage (NCBI taxonomy): Bacteria > Pseudomonadati > Pseudomonadota > Gammaproteobacteria > Pseudomonadales > Pseudomonadaceae > Pseudomonas > Pseudomonas sp. 5Ae-yellow. Next base: position 86,994 of record NZ_JACGWE010000002.1, read on the forward strand.
TTCTCGGCATTCAGCTGCAGGAAGATCTCTTTTTCCTTGGCAATGGCGTCCTCGGAAACCTGGGAAGGATCCAGGAACTGCGGATTGCTGGCAGCAACGTGCATAGCAATGTCACGAGCCAATTCTTCGTCGCCACCCTTGAGCGTAACCACGACACCAATACGATGGCCGTGCAGATAGGCACCAACCACATCACCCTCAACGCGGGTCAGGCGGCGGATATTGACGTTCTCACCGGTCTTGGCGACCAAGGCTTCACGGGCAGATTCCTGGTCAGCGATCAGGGGAGCTGCGTCGGTGTAGCCGGCCTCAAAAGCCTTGTCCAGGCTGGCAGCAACGAAACCCTTGAAGTCATCCTGCAGCGCCAGAAAGTCGGTCTGCGAGTTGATTTCGATGATGACAGCAGATTTCTTGTCATCTGCTACTTTGGCAGCGATCGCGCCTTCAGCAGCAATGTTGCCAGCTTTTTTGGCTGCTTTGATTGCGCCGGATGCGCGCATGTCATCAATGGCTTTTTCAATGTCGCCTTCAGCGGCAACCAGTGCTTTTTTGCACTCCATCATGCCTTGGCCGGTGCGCTCACGCAGTTCTTTGACCATGGCTGCAGAAATCTGTGACATGAAATAATCCTCTAGATTACTTTGACTGTTGGCAGCCCGAAGGGATAAGCAAGGCCGCCGTATCATGTTGCTTTTAATATATTGCAAAAAGGGGGCAAAGCCCCCTTTTCTACGGCATTAAACTCGCCGACCGCACCTTAGCCTTCAGAGGCTTCCGGAGCAGCTTCTTCAACGAACTCATCAGCGCCGCCGTTGTTGTTCTTGCCGCGCAGAACTGCGTCAGCAACAGCAGCAGCGTACAACTTGATGGCACGGATAGCGTCGTCATTACCGGGGATAACATAGTCGATGCCATCAGGGCTGCTGTTGGTATCAACGATACCGATAACAGGAATACCCAGCTTGTTGGCTTCGGTGATAGCAATGCGCTCGTGCTCAACGTCGATCACGAACAGAGCATCAGGCAGGCCGCCCATGTCCTTGATACCGCCCAGACCACGATCCAGCTTTTCCAGATCGCGAGTGCGCATCAGCGCTTCTTTCTTGGTCAGTTTGTCAAACGTGCCATCCTGGGATTGAACTTCCAGGTCGCGTAGACGCTTGATGGACTGGCGGATGGTCTTGTAGTTGGTGAGCATGCCGCCCAACCAGCGATGGTCAACATAAGGCTGACCGGAGCGTGACGCTTCTTCAGCAATGATCTTGCTGGCAGCGCGCTTGGTACCAACGAACAGAACCTTGTTCTTGCCAGCGGCCAATTTCTCAACGAAGCTCAGGGCGTCGTGGAACATCGGCATGGTTTTTTCAAGGTTGATGATGTGGATCTTGTTACGAGCACCGAAAATGAACTTGCCCATTTTCGGATTCCAGTAACGGGTCTGGTGGCCGAAGTGCGCACCGGCCTTCAGCATGTCACGCATAGAAACTTGGGTCATGATAACTCCAGTAAGTTGGGTTTGGCCTCCACGCATCCCAATATCCAACCCCGAAGGGCACCCAGGATACCGTGACGATACGTGTGCGGATTTAAGGTTCACCTGACTCCGGAAAACCGGACGTTTGTTCAGGCGCCGCGCTTTATACCATATATAACAGGGCGAATAAAGTTCCTCTAGCGGCTTACAGCACTTCACGCTGTCTCAACAGCCGGGCTCAGGTCTGGTAGAATCCGAGGTTTGTCACACTTTCGCCTGCTGGCGTTTAATCAAGAGAAACCTGACATGACCGTATCCATCAAGACACCGGAAGACATTGCCGGCATGCGCGTTGCCGGACGCCTGGCAGCCGAGGTGCTGGAGATGATCGGCGAACACGTCAAGCCTGGCGTTACCACCGAAGAGCTCGACCGCATTTGCCACGACCACATCGTCAACGTGCAGCAGGCCATTCCCGCCCCGCTGAACTATGGTGGCGCGCCAGGCCGCATGCCGTTCCCCAAGTCGATCTGCACATCCATCAATCACGTCGTATGCCACGGCATACCCAACGAAAAACCATTGAAGAATGGTGATGCGCTGAATATCGACGTAACCGTGATCAAGGATGGTTACCACGGCGATACCAGCAAAATGTTCATCGTTGGTGAGGCACCCGAGTGGGTTGAGCGTCTGGCACGCGTGACTCAAGAGTGCATGTATAAAGGTATCTCGGTCGTGCGTCCCGGCGCTCGTCTGGGCGACATCGGCCAGATCATCCAGGATCATGCGCACGCCAACCACTACAGCGTGGTGCGTGAGTACTGTGGCCACGGCATTGGCAAGGTGTTCCATGAAGACCCCCAGGTGCTTCATTACGGGCGCGCAGGCACTGGCATGGAACTGCAGGAAGGCATGACCTTCACCATCGAGCCGATGATCAATCAGGGCCGCGCAGAAACACGCCTGCTGGGTGATAACTGGACCGCCATCACCAAAGACCGTAAGTTGTCAGCCCAATGGGAACACACCATTCTGGTGACCGCTGACGGTTATGAAGTCCTTACCCTGCGCAGCGAAGAATCCTTTCAATAGCAGTAGCCGCCAGTCACAGCCAAGGCCACTAACTGCCAAGGATAAAAACCATGGATAACGCGCTTTTCGATCCGGGCCAGTTCCAAGCGGAGCTGGCATTAAAAAGCAGTCCTATCAGCGCTTTCAAAAAAGCCATAAGGCACGCCGACAACGCGCTGCAAGGCCGCTTTGAGAGCGGGCGCGATATCCGACAACTGATCCACGAGCGCGCCTGGTTTACCGATCAAATACTGCAGCAGGCATGGGCCAGACTCGACTGCGCCCAGGATCCAGGCATTGCCCTGCTGGCTGTTGGCGGCTATGGCCGAGGCGAACTGCACCCGCATTCCGATATCGACCTGCTCATTCTGGTGCGCGACGATCCCGAAGCCTTCCGCTCTTCGATCGAAAACTTCCTTATGTTGCTGTGGGACATTGGCCTGGAAGTGGGCCAGAGCGTGCGTTCCATTGAGGAGTGTGAACAGGAAGCAAAGGCTGACCTCACAGTCATTACCAACCTGATGGAGTCACGCACACTGTCTGGTGACGAAGTCTTGCGCCAGAGCATGCTGACTGCGATCAGCACCAAGAACATGTGGAATGACGCCGAGTTTTTCCGCGCCAAACGCGCCGAGCAACAAGCTCGTCACGCCAAGTTTAACGACACCGAGTACAACCTTGAGCCCAACGTTAAAAGCTCACCCGGCGGTCTGCGCGACATCCAGACCATCGCCTGGGTTGCCTTGCGTCACTTTGGCACCAACGATCTGCGCAAACTGGTTGATCAGGGGTTTTTGAACGAGCCCGAGTACGACATTCTTACCGCTGGCCGCGATTTTCTCTGGAAGGTCCGCTTCGCCCTGCACAACCTGTCCGGACGTGCCGAGGACAGACTGCTGTTTGACCACCAGCGCGCACTGGCAAAGATGCTCGGCTACGAAGGCAATGACAGCAAGTTAGCGGTAGAGCGCTTCATGCAGAAGTACTACCGCGTCGTGATGTCACTGTCAGAACTGAACGATCTGTTGATGCAGCATTTTGAAGAGATACTGCTGCGTGACGCCGAAGCCGCCGATATTCGCCCGCTCAACAGCCGCTTTCAGATACGTAACCACTACATTGAAGTCACCAACCCCAACGTCTTCAAGCGCACCCCTTTCGCCATTCTCGAAATTTTCGTGCTTATGGCTCAACACCCTGAAATTCGGGGCGTGCGCGCCGAGAGTATCCGTCTGCTACGTGACCATCGTCACTTGATCGACGATGATTTTCGTACCGACATTCGCAATACCAGCCTGTTTATCGAGCTGTTTCGCTGCAAGGAAGGCATTCACCGCAATTTGCGCCGCATGAATCGCTACGGCATTCTCGGCCGCTATCTACCCGAGTTCGGCAAGATTGTCGGTCAGATGCAGCACGACCTTTTCCACATCTACACGGTCGACGCACACACGCTCAACCTGATCAAGCATCTGCGCAAGCTCAATCGCCCTGAATACCAGGATAGATACCCCCTGGCCTGGCGCATTTTCTGTCGCCTGCCCAAGCCGGATCTGTTGTATATCGCCGGCCTTTATCACGACATTGCCAAGGGCCGCGGCGGCGACCACTCGGAGCTGGGCGCCGTCGATGCGGAGCAATTTTGTAACCGTCACCACTTGCCCGCCTGGGACACGCATCTGGTCAGTTGGCTGGTTGAAAGCCACTTGCTGATGTCAACGACAGCGCAACGCAAGGATATTTCCGACCCCCTGGTGATCCACGACTTTGCGGTCCGTATGGGCAATCAAGTACGCCTTGACTACCTTTACGTGCTGACCATTGCCGATATCAACGCGACCAACCCTACGCTGTGGAACTCCTGGCGCGCGTCGCTGCTGCGTCAGCTTTACACCGAAACCAAGCGGGCTCTTCGTCGCGGCCTCGACAACCCGCCGGATCGCGACGAGCACATTCTGCAGACCCAGCAGGCGGCACTGGATATTCTGGTGCGCAACGGTATTGAAGAGGAGGACGCCGAAGCGCTCTGGGCCGAGCTGGGTGATGACTATTTCCTGCGCCATACCGCCAGCGATGTGGCGTGGCATACCGAGGCCATAGTGCAGCACAGCAGCCGGCACGGTCCGCTGGTGCTCATCAAGGAGACCGCGCAGCGCGAATTTGAAGGTGCGACCCAGATCTTCATTTACACGCCTGAGCAGAACGATCTGTTTGCCGCCACCGTATCGGCCATGGATCAGCTCAACCTGAGTATTCAGGATGCACGCATCATCACCTCAACCAGTCAGTTCAGCCTCGACACCTACATCGTGCTCGACTCGGGCGGTGATTCTATTGGCGACAACCCTGAACGTATCCGCCAGATCAAAGCCGAGTTGATTGCAGCGCTGTCTGATCCCGACGCCTTCCCGACTATTATCCAGCGTCGCGTGCCGCGCCAGCTCAAGCACTTTGCCTTTGCGCCCGAGGTGACGATCTTCAACGATCCGAACGGCCAACACACGATTCTGGAGCTCAGCGCACCCGACCGGCCAGGCCTGCTCGCCCGCATGGGCCGCATTCTGCTCGACTTTGACATCAGTGTGCAGAACGCCAAGATCGTGACCTTGGGCGAACGCGTGGACGACGTTTTCGTACTGACTGATGCCGACAATCAAGCACTATCCGACCCGGCTCTATGCGAGAGTCTGCAGCAAACCATTATCGACACCCTGAGCAGTACCCAGCCAACCGAGCAGGCGTACAGCAGCCCAATTGCCATTGGCCCCTGAGGACTCTGAATGAATAGCGACCTGCAACGTCTGCAGCCCTACCCCTTTGAAAAGCTGCGCGCGCTGATAGCAGATGTAACTCCCAATCCGGCGCTACGCCCGATTTCACTGTCCATTGGTGAGCCCAAGCACCCCTCTCCGCCTTTTGTATTGGAGACGCTTGCCGCCAATCTGGACCAGGCAGCGGTCTACCCGACCACGCAAGGCAAGCTTGAATTACGTCAGGGCATAGCAGACTGGCTGACCCGGCGCTTTAACCTAAAGGCAGGCAGTCTTGACCCCGCGCAGCACGTCATTCCGGTCAACGGCACACGCGAGGCGCTATTTTCCTTTACCCAAGCCGTGATAGAGCGTGATCCACAGGGCCTGGTAGTCAGCCCCAACCCGTTTTATCAGATCTACGAAGGTGCTGCGTTTCTGGCCGGTGTGGAGCCTTGCTATCTTGCCTGTGACGCCAGCAACCACTTCATTCCTGACTTCGGCAAGGTACCCGCTGACGTCTGGCAGCGCTGCCAACTATTGTTTATTTGCACACCAGGCAATCCAACCGGCTCGGTCATACCGCTCGACACCTTGCAACAACTGATCAAGCTGGCTGACGAGCATGACTTCGTTATCGCCTCCGACGAGTGCTATAGCGAGATCTACTCGCCTGAGGGCCCTGCACCTGTTGGTCTATTACAGGCCTGCGCCGCCATGGGCCGTGACGACTACAGTCGCTGCGTGGTATTCCACAGCCTGTCCAAACGCTCAAACCTGCCTGGCCTGCGCTCGGGCTTTGTCGCTGGCGATGCCAGCCTGCTGCAACCCTACCTGCAGTACCGCACCTATCACGGCTGTGCCATGCCCGTGCAAAGCCAGCTCGCCAGCCTGGCGGCCTGGCAGGACGAAGCTCACGTCGTGGATAACCGCAGTCAATATCAGGCTAAATTCGACGCGGTATTGAGCATCCTCGGTGAGGTCATGGAGGTGCAGCGCCCCGACGCAGGCTTCTATCTGTGGCCCGTCACGCCGATTGATGATGACACCTTTACTCGACGCCTGCTGGCCGAGTACAACGTAGCCGTTGTGCCCGGACGTTACCTGTCACGCGACATTGATGGTTATAATCCCGGCGCGGGACGCGTGCGCATGGCCTTGGTCGCGCCGCTGAGTGACTGTATCGAAGCTGCCGAGCGCATCCGCGACTTCATAAAGGGTCTGTAACACGTGATTACTCTCTATGGCATCAAAGCCTGTGACACCATGAAAAAGGCGCGTACCTGGCTGGAAGACCATCAGGTAGATTATGCTTTTCATGATTACAAGAAAGACGGAATCGACACCGAGCATCTTCGCGCCTGGTGCGCCGAACACGGCTGGGAAACCCTGCTCAACCGCAAGGGCACGACCTTCCGCAAGCTGGATGAAGCAGACAAACAAGACATCGACACCGACAAGGCCATTGCTCTTATGCAGGCCAACCCTTCGATGATCAAAAGACCGGTACTGGATACCGGCTCACAGCGCCTGGTTGGCTTCAAGCCGGAATGGTATGCCAGCGCGTTCGACACCAATGCATAGCATCAAAGGAACCACCCCATGAGCGAATGTTTCAGCCTGGCCTTTGGCATCGGCACCCAGAACAGCGCAGGCAACTGGATTGAAGTCTACTATCCGCAGCCCATGCTGAACCCCGACAGCGCACTGATTGACGTCGTCAGCGAGCAACTCGGCTACAGCGAAGGCAACCAGGCCATCAGTTTCTCCACCAGCCAATGTGCAGCACTCGCCAGCGCACTGAAGCAAGCAGGCTTTGCCGAAGCTAGCGCACTGATCGAACAGATGGCCAGCAGCACACGTCCGCTGGTCGCCACGGTATTGGCCACTGACGAAGCGCCTGTGTCCACCCCCGAGGCCTACCTCAAGCTGCACCTGCTCTCGCATCGCCTGGTCAAGCCACACGGTGTTGTTCTGGCAGGTATTTTCCCGCTGCTACCCAACGTTGCCTGGACCAATCACGGCGCCATTGACGTTAACGAGCTACCGCAACGCCAACTGGCTGCTCGCCTGCAGGGCCAGTCACTGGTGGTCAACAGCGTCGATAAATTCCCGTCCATGACCGATTACGTTGCGCCATCCGGCATTCGCATCGCCGATACCGCCCGTGTGCGCCTGGGCGCCTACGTTGGCGAAGGCACCACCGTCATGCACGAAGGCTTTATCAACTTCAACGCGGGTACTGCCGGTACCAGCATGGTCGAAGGCCGTATTTCCGCCGGTGTGTTTGTCGGCAAGGGCTCGGATCTGGGCGGCGGTTGCTCGACCATGGGCACATTGTCCGGCGGCGGCAACATTGTCATTTCCGTTGGCGAAGGCTGCCTGATCGGCGCCAACGCCGGTATCGGTATTCCGCTGGGCGACCGCTGCACCGTAGAAGCCGGTCTGTACATCACCGCCGGCATCAAGGTCACTCTGCTGGACGACGCCGATAATCTGGTCGAGATACTCAAGGCGCGCGACCTGGCCAACCAGTCCGACCTATTGTTCCGCCGCAACTCGCAAACCGGCGCCATCGAGTGCAAGACCAACAAGAGCGCTATCCAGCTGAACGACATGCTGCACGCGCATAACTGAGCGCCTTCGGCGCCCAGTAGCTGCAAGCAACAAGCTTTAAGCTGCAAGCAGTGATGTGAGAGGCCCGTTCCGGTTATCGGTTCGGGCCTTTTTTGTAGCTGCAAGCTGCAAGCTGCAAGCTGCAAGCTGCAAGCTTAATAGTGTGGAGCCAGTTGCAGGCTTTGCGTCAACATCTCGATTGCACCTCAACACAAAAAACCACCTCACCCAAACTGCCTTTGGCTTTTGGCTTTTGGCTTGAAGCTTGAAGCTTGCAACTTAAGGCTTGCGGCTTTCGGCTTGCGGCTACTGTTCAGCGCAACAACCGCTGCACCGCCTGCGCAGCAGCGACCATGCCGAACGTCGCCGTTACCATAGTCACCGCACCAAAACCGCCAGCGCAGTCCAGGCGCACACCTTCACCGACAAAAGCCTTTTGCTGGCAGACCGAGCCGTCTGGCTGGGGGTAACGCAGTTGCTCTTTCGAGTAGACGCAGGGCACGCCAAAACTGCGCTTGCTGCCGGACTTGGGAAAGTTGTGATCGCGGCGCAGCTGCGAGCGGGCTTTGGCTGCCAACGGATCGTTGACGGTCTTTGACAGATCGGACACGGTAACCTGGGTCGGATCTGTCTGCCCTCCCGCGCCGCCTGTGGTAATAACGGCAATCCTGCGGCGTCGGCACCAGGCAATTAACGCTACCTTGGCCTTGATACTGTCAATGCAGTCCACTACACAATCAACATCCTCGCCAAGATAGTCTTCCATGTTCGCCGGGCTGAGAAAGTCGAGAATCGGATTCACCCCGCAGGCAGGATTGATTGCGCGCAGACGCTCTGCCATGACCTCGACCTTGGGTCGACCGATATTGCCTTCCATCGCTGGCAACTGGCGATTGGTATTGGTCACACAGACTTCGTCCAGATCAATCAGCGTGATACGGCCAATCCCGGTTCGCGCCAGCGCTTCAGCCACCCAGGTGCCGACCCCGCCAATACCCACCACCACCACATGACTGGCCTGCAGACGTGCCAATGCATCGACGCCATACAGGCGTGCTATGCCACCAAATCGCGGATCATCTGTCGTCATATTCACTCCACTGCTGTCAGCCAGCGAGTATATCAGCGCGCAAGTCACTCGGCGTACTGCAACGCTTGATCAAATAACATCCAGCTTGGCCCAAGGCCCGCCAGCCATACGCTGGCGAAAGCTATCCTTGGGTTATCCACAGATTCATCCCCGGTATTTGTGCACAAGCCAACAGAGCGCTTTGCATGGATGTGGAGAGCCACCTGTGGGAGAATCAGCGTCCATCACTACGGAATATCCCATGCCCCGCAAAACCAGCCCCAAGGCGTCGACCAAAACCGGTCTGCACCCACGCAACCGCCATCAGGGCCAGTATGATTTCGCTGCACTGACCAGCGCCAACCCCGCACTGCGTGGGCATCTCATCAATTCGCCAGCAGGTGGCAGCACGCTCGACTTCAGCAAACCAGACGCAGTCAAGGCGCTGAATAGCGCTCTGCTCAAGCTGCAATACAAGGTGCGTGATTGGGATATTCCACCCGGCTATCTCTGCCCCCCTGTCCCGGGACGAGCAGACTATCTGCACACCCTGGCAGACCTGCTCGGCGACAGCCACGACGGCAAGATACCCACAGGCAAGAAACTGGTCGGTCTGGACCTGGGAACCGGCGCCAACCTGATCTATCCGTTGATTGGCAGTCATGAGTATGGCTGGAGCTTTGTCGGCAGCGATATCGATCAGACAGCACTGGATAACGCCGAACGACTGCTCGATACCAACGCCACTGCAGCCCAACGCATCAGCCTGCGCCTGCAGCCGCACAATGAGCATCTTTTTCGCGGCATCATCAAGCCGGAAGAACAGTTTGATTTTACCCTGTGCAATCCCCCCTTCCATGCCAGCGCAGAGGAAGCCCGCGCAGCTAATCAGCGCAAGTGGCAACAACTCAACAAGCAGGCCGAAAGCAAAGCCGGCGTGCTCAACTTTGGCGGTCAGGCCAGTGAGCTGTATTGCGTAGGTGGCGAAGCCGGGTTTTTATCGCGCATGGCAATTGAAAGCGCGGAATTTGGCCGCCAGGTATTCTGGTTCAGCAGCCTGGTCTCAAACGCTGACAGTCTTAAGCAACTACCCACCCAGTTGCGCGAACTCGGCGCAACCGATGTTCGCATCATGGACATGGCACAAGGACAGAAGCGCAGTCGCCTACTGGCCTGGACCTTTCTCGACAAGAAGCAGCGACGCGCATGGCGCAAAGCACGCTGGCCCGCTGCCAGCAAACCCGACTGATACGCCTTTTACCCGATAACAGCAGCGACTGCTCGGCTGTGCTCTGGCCTTGCAGTTCACTCTGGTATCATGAGCGCCAGACACATCAACAGCGAAGCGAGCCATGACCGAGCTATCCCCTACCCTGTCCCTTGCCTGCGATTTGATCTCGCGCAATTCCACCACCCCTGAAGATGCAGACTGTCAGCAGTTGATGGGCGAGCGCCTGGCGGCAGTGGGGTTCAAGCTGGAACAACTCAACTTTGGCGAGGTAGATAACCTCTGGGCCCGGCGCGGCGACAGCGGACCGGTCCTGTGTTTTGCCGGTCACACGGATGTAGTGCCAACCGGCCCGCTGGAGAAATGGGATCAACCGCCCTTTGAGCCGGTTATTCGTGATGGCATGTTGCTGGGCCGCGGCGCAGCAGACATGAAAGGCAGCCTTGCCGCCATGCTGGTCGCCGCCGAGCGATTCGTTGCCAAGCACCCAACGCACAAAGGCTCCATTGCCTTCCTCATCACCAGTGACGAAGAAGGGCCAGCGACTGAAGGCACCGTCAAGGTAGTCGAGACCCTGGTTGAGCGCGGAGAAAAAGTCGACTGGTGCATCGTTGGCGAGCCATCGAGCACTGAGCTGGTCGGTGACGTCGTAAAGAATGGCCGCCGCGGCTCGTTGAACGCCCGCCTGGTCATCAAGGGCAAACAGGGGCACGTAGCCTACCCACACCTGGCGCGCAATCCGATCCATCTGGCAGCACCGGCGCTCGCCGCCCTGGCAGCGGAGATGTGGGATGAAGGCAATGACTTTTTCCCACCCACCAGCTTCCAGATTTCCAACATTCACTCCGGGACGGGTGCCACCAACGTGGTACCGGGTGAGCTGGAGGCGCTGATCAACTTCCGCTTTTCTACCGAGTCTACGGTCGAAGGGTTACAGGCGCGTGTGCGTGCCCTGCTCGACCAGCACGGCCTGGACTATGAGCTGCACTGGACCGTCTCCGGACTGCCGTTTCTGACCGAACCTGGTGCCCTGCTCAACGGCGTCGCGGCAGCCATCAAGCAGGTAACCGGGCGTGACACTCAGCCCTCTACTTCCGGTGGCACCTCTGACGGCCGCTTTATCGCGACCATGGGCACTCAGGTAGTCGAGCTAGGTCCGGTCAACGCTACCATCCACCAGGTCAACGAATGTATCAAAGCCAGTGACCTGGATATTCTTACCGATATCTATGAAGCCACACTGGAACGGTTACTCGCCTGATGATCGAACTTATCTGCCCGCACTGCCATGACGCGCTCCTGCAGACCGACCGACAATGGCGCTGCGTCAACGGCCATAGCTACGATCAGGCTCGTCAGGGCTACCTGAACCTGCTGCTGGTGCAGCATAAGAACAGCAAGCAGCCGGGCGATACGCCACAAATGCTGAGTCACCGGCAGGCGTTTCTGGATGCGGGGCATTATCAACCGGTAAGCGATGCGATCAATCAACTGTTGGTCGCCGAAACCCCGGCGCGAGTGCTCGACATGGGATGCGGTGAGGGCTATTACACTAGCCGACTGGCTAGCGTACTGCCGCAGGCGCAACTGGCGGGGCTGGACATCAGCAAGGACGCCATCCTCAAGGCCTGCCGACGCAGCAAGGATATACAGTGGCTGGTGGCCTCCAGTGCCCGCCTGCCAGTAGCGGATCAGAGCCTGGACGCGGCACTCTGTGTATTCAGCCCCTGGTCCCCAGAGGAGTGCGTGCGTACCCTGCGGCCTGGCGGCAAGGTACTGATTGTCGGACCGCATGGCGATCACCTGATGGCACTGCGTGAAAAGCTGTACGACAGCGTTCACCCTACACCCGAGCTAATCAAATCATTGCCGGATGAATTGCACATCGTTTCGCAAAGCACCCTGCGCTATGCTCTGCAGGTGCCAGCCGACGAGCTGGCCAATCTCATTGGCATGACACCACACGGTTTCCGCAGCCAGCAGGAGCGCCAGCAGGCGCTGTGCGCCAGCGGCATCGAAGGCCTGGAAGTCGCCATGCAGATGGTATTACTGGAACGAAGCTGAACAACAGATCAATTGCTCCCCGAGGATACGTCGTGCGCCAACCTGACATTGAGATCTATCTGCGCGAAGACCACGTCAAGGATTTGCTTGCCTGGATACCCGAGGCCTTGGGACCACTGGTCCTCGAAGAAGCCAAGGGCAACACCCGACAGGGTGTTATCCAAAGCACTCCGGCAATCCCGTTGATGATAGTGCGCAAGGCCGCCGGCAAGTGGACCAGCATCTGGTTTGACAGCGCCGAGACGCCCTGGGCAAGCGACACCGAGTGTGCACATGCCGTCCATACCGCGCTGGGTCATGAGGTGCGCTGCTCAATCGGCAGCTGGGACGAAAGCGAGGGCGTTATCGATCCCGACCGCTGGCTAAAGGTCAATGCCGATGGCGAAAGTGAATTCGTCTGGGCGCTCTAGCCGATGATTGATCAGTACCACTGGATCATGGCCGCTGGCAGCGTGTTGCTGGCGGTCTGTGCAGTGGTCATGCACTACGAAATTCTGTCGCGGCTCAACGCCTTTATCACCACGACTCGCTGGGCCGAGCGCCCGCGCATCCTTACATTGATCTTTGTGCTATTGATCGCTCACATCGGCGAAATCTGGCTGTTTGGCATAGGCGCGCTGCTTATGCTTGAGATACCTGCGCTAGGCAGTATTGCCGGGCTGCCGGACCCTACCCTGTTCGAGACGGTCTATCTGTCGGCCACCACCTATACTACATTGGGTTACGGTGACATCACGCCGGTAGGCAACATCCGTTTTCTCTACGGTACCGAGGCACTTACAGGGCTGGTATTGATCACCTGGTCCGCCTCGCTCACCTTTGTTGAGCTGCAACGGCACTGGCGTCGCCGAGCTGATCCCGATAGATAGACAGTGTCACCCAGAGATACGATCCTGATGGATCATCCATGCACCCCCAAATGCAGAGAGCACCATGACAGATAGCATGCTGATCACCTGCCCGCACTGCCATCGCAAAAACCGTTTGCCGGTCGAGCGTTTGAGCGCTAACCCGCAATGCGGAGCCTGCAAACAGAGCCTGTTCAACGGTAAACCACTCGCGCTAACGTCAGCGCAATTTGCCAAGCACAGCAGTGCCGATTTGCCGCTGGTAATCGATTTCTGGGCAAGCTGGTGCGGGCCCTGCCAGCAATTTGCTCCGGTATTTGAGCAGGCAGCAAGCCGTGCCGAACCCCGTGCGCGCCTGATCAAGATAGATACCGAAGCCGCACCGGACCTTGCGGCACGCTTTGCCATACGCAGTATCCCCACCCTGCTGATTCTGCATCACGGCAAAGAGATAGCACGCCTGAACGGCGCCATGCCAGCGCAAGAGTTTGAACGCTGGCTGCTGACCAACCTACCTGCGCTCTGACAGTTACAGACACTGTTGAAAGCACTGGCAGTGCTGTGCCCTGTACAGGGCAAGTAGGAAAGAGGGAATAAATCAGAGCAAGAGACAAAATAACAACCGGCGACTCGACCCATGTCGCCGGCTATCAGCAAACGCGACTATTCGCCGACTTCCACCTCTGCTGGCTGCAGATCGGCTGCACGCAGTGCCAACTGATCATGCTGGGCCACGCTGAGCTGATAAGCCCAACGAGGATCAATACGCACATCCAGCGGCTGCTCGTCGCTTTGCTTGACCGCATCCACCGTCAACCAGTACTGATTGTCGAGTTGGTATAGCGACGCTGCAAGCTGAGCGCCCGACCAGGTATCGAGTTGCATCGACAAGCCAGGCTGACCCAGCGCCAGCTTGCTGCGCAAACTCACGTTCTGCGCCTGCAGGTTGGCCAGGGCCAACACCATGGAATTGAGTTTGCGCTCCTGCCCCTCTGCCGACGCCTCACCAGCCAAACGGAAGTTGTAGTCGCCCTGCTCCGCCTTGTCCAACACCAGCGTCTCGCCATCGGCATGTTCCCAGCGTGCCTTGGCAATCTGCTCTAACGGCACATTGCTGACCTGCAAATCAAGCCAATCATGGCTGTTCACCGAGACAGTCAAAGGCCGGTTGATCAATAGCACCTGATTGGCGTCGGCGAAACGGAGCAGTTGCCCCTTACCCACTGCGTTACCGTAAAGCAGACCGAGTGTGGTATCGCCCGCATCGAGGGTGACCTGCAATACCGGTAGCTCGCTGTCGGCACTGAGACCAAGACGCTGATGATAATCAGGGTTATCGGTTTTCTCTTCCTGTACCTCAGCGCCACGCAGATTCAGTAGCAAGGCCGCCAAACGTGGCTGTAAGACCGGGAAGTTATCGCTATTGGCTACCAGCCACTGGTCGTCCTGGCGCACCAGCTTCACTTCCTGCTGACCACGCTGCAAGGTAATCGCCTGCGTATCTGCCAGAATCTGTAACTGCTGTTCAGACAGCAGTTTATGACTTTGCAGGTCGACCTCGCGGTCGTCCTTGCGTGACTGTAAAGCCGCCGCAACCAGCACCACGGCCAGAAGCGCGACTACCAACAATACTATCTTGCGCATCTCGTCCCTCCTCAGTGCTTGCGACGCAAACGGCCAACCAGCCACCAGATCAACACACCCAGTGTCAGCAGCAATGGCACCAATGCGATATTGATGAACTTCAAGCGCGTACCCAGGTTATCGATATCGGCATTGAGCTTGTAACGCACGTCGCGCAACTGCTTGCGGATCGCCAGCTTCTCGTCAATAAACTGCTGAATTGCATCACGCTGCTCAGCCGTCAGTTCGGTCAACTGGTTGGGGTCCTGATTCTGCTGCAGTTGAGCCAGGCGCTGATCGGTTTCCGCCAGCTGTTGCTGCAAGCGCTGCTCACTGGCGCGGAAGCGACTTTCAGCATCACGCTGCAGTTTTTCAACCACGGTAAACGGACGACTGAAGTCACCACGCGAACGCACACTGATAAGGGCATCAGAACCGGACAGATTATCCAGCGCGTTAATCAGGAAGCCGCCATTGTCAGCCCACGGCTGCGGAATGCGCTGGCCAAACAGATCCTGCACCTGCACCCACATGCGGTCGGTCAACATGTCGGTATCAGCGACCACCACCACGTTGATGTTGTCAGCCTGTTGCAGACCCGGATCATGCCCTTCCATGCCTTGCGGATAGGCAGATTTGGCGGGGCCAGTCAGGCGCGCGGCGAAGGTATAGGTGTGATCATCCGCTTTGAATCCCTTGAGTAGCTCTTCGGGATCACGCAGTTTGGCGAATGCATCGCTGGGCATCAGACTGCTGTTGGCTGTACTGGTCAGCAGCGGCGTAAAGTGCGTCTGCCCGCCGTCAACCGGAATCAGCGCACCGCCGGTGCCCACTGTGAGCAGCTGCAAAGGCGCGGTAATGGTGTCGTCGCTGTCGATCTGCGCAGGCTCCACTTCCAGCCAGCCGATATGACGCGCCGGTAATTGGCCCTGCCCACGGCTAACCGACATACCCTGGCTTTCATCTACCACCACTTGCTCGGGGTTATACTGCACACCCCAGGCTCTCAGCAGCGGTCCAAGATCAGACGATTTACCGTCCGCCATGCCTTCGATCATCGCTTCCATCGCCTGATCAGACTCGGCATAGGGATCAATAAAGGCCAGCAACTTACCGCCGCCCAGGACAAACTGATCGACCGCATAGAGCGCCGCTTCAGTTAACGACTTGGGATGGATCAGCAGTAACACGCCAATATCGTCAGGAATCTCATCGACGTCGTGCTGCAGTTGCTCTACCTCAAACATCTGCTGCATTTGCTCCAGTACCACCCAGGGTGGCGCCGGCTGCTGCGAGTAAGGTGAAGCTCCGCCACCAATGGGCAGACCGGAAATCAGGCCAACCTTAGGCTTTTCAGTCTCGGCCAGGGTGCTGATAACGCGGCTGAGCTCATACTCGAGCATGCCCTCTTGCTCCAGCGCAAAGAACGGAATCACTTCACGCTGAGCCAGCTCGTTGGTGCCTGCCAGACCAAAGTACAGGTTATCGCCGGTTTGGTTCAGCGGTATGGCCTGCAAACCAAATTCGGCGGCGCGGTCTTCAGCTTCCGAGAAAGGCTGCGGGTCAATGATGTGCAAGCGAATCTTGCCATCAGCCTCACGCTCGTATTCCTTCAGCATCTCCTCGACGCGCTTGGCATAGTTGCGCAGCGCCACATTCTTTTTACTGGCCTGATCGGAAAAGAAGAAATACAGATCAATTGGCTCTTTCAGGTCAGCCAGAATCTGCTGAGTACCATCGGAAAAGGTATACAACTTCTGCTCGGTAAGATCGATACGCGCGCCCGGCAGAAACACGTTGGTGGCCATATTGAAGGCAACAAAAGCCAGCAGCAGCACCAGTAACCCGGCGCCAGAATAAATTAAACGTTTCATGAATGCTCCTTTGCCTCAATCGGCCTTTTTCAGGTCGATGACAATCGCAGTGGCGAACAACCAACCAGCCATCAGCGAGAAGAAATACAGCAGGTCACGCAGTTCCAGTACGCCGTGACTCAATGCACTGAAGCGAACCTGAAAACTGAATGAGGCAATGGCATCGACCAGCCACTGGGGCGCCCATGTGCTAAAGAAGTCGAGCACCATGGGAATACCGGCAGCGATGAAGATGAAGCAGACGACAACGCTGAGAATGAACGCGATCACCTGATTCTTGGTAGCGGCCGACATACAGGAGCCGATGGCCAGATAACCGCCAGCCAGCAGCCAGCTACCGATGTACCCGGTAAAGATGGCGCCGTTATCCGGGTTACCCAAATAGTTGACGGTAATCACGATCGGAAAGGTCAGCAACAACGCAATACCAACAAAGACCCAGGCGGCGATGAACTTGCCCAAGACCATGTCGGTGCGCGATACCGGCAGCGTCATCAGCAACTCGATAGTTCCCGACTTGCGCTCCTCGGCCCATAGCCGCATGGCAAGCGCTGGCACCAAAAACAGGTATAGCCAGGAATGGAATGAGAAGAACGCGTTGAGGTCGGCCTGACCAGCGGTGTAAAAACCGCCCAGATCGAAGGTAAATAACGCCGACAACACCAGAAAAATGACGATAAAAATATAGGCCAGCGGAGTGGCAAAATAGCTGCCCAACTCGCGTTTGAAAATCACACCCAGATTACTCATGCCGCCTCCCCTGACGTCAGACCACGGAAGACGTCATCCAGACGACCACGTTCTACCGACAGCTCTGCGACCTGCCATTGCTGCTCGCGAGCCAGTTGTCCTACCGCCGGGAAGATCACCTCACCCGGTTTGGCCAGCACGGTCAATTGCTGACCATCATGCAGGCTTTCCACCGCCAGCACGCCTGGCAGTTGTTGCAACGCTTGCGTATCAACGCTGTGCGACAGGGATAAGGTCACCGCCTGGTGATAGCGCGAGCGTGCTTCCAGCTCCTCCGGCGTACCGTCAGCCAGGAGTCGACCGCGACCGATGATCACCGCGCGGGAACATACGGCGCTGACCTCTTCGAGAATATGTGTAGAAATAACCACGATCTTGTTACTGCCTTCGGCCAACTGTTGAATCAGGTGGCGCACATGATGCTTCTGGTTAGGGTCCAGACCATCAGTGGGCTCATCCAGAATCAGCACCTGCGGGTCATGCAGGATGGCCTGTGCCAGCCCGACGCGCCGCTTGAAGCCTTTCGACAGGGTCTCAATGCGCTGGCCCAGCACCGATTGCAGTTCAACTTGCTCAACCGCACGCGCGACCCGCTTGTGCTTTTCGGCACCGCTGAAGCCACGCACAGAGGCAATAAACTCAAGAAAACCCTTCACCCGCATATCGCCGTAGCAGGGAGCCCCTTCGGGCAGATAACCCATCTGCTGCTGCGCCTGCAGGATCTGCGTCTGCACATCAAAGCCGCAGACCGATGCCGAGCCACCATCAGGTGTCAGGAAGCCGGTAAGCATTTTCATGGTGGTGGATTTTCCGGCGCCGTTGGGGCCGAGGAAGCCGAGCACTTCGCCCGGTTTGACGTCGAATGACAGATTATCGACGGCGACGTGCTCGCCGAAGCGTTTGGTCAGGCTATTTATACTGATCATGCCTTTTATTATTCCCCCAATGTATAGGTCGCAACGTGCCCGTGGGCATGCGCTGCCAGGCACTCGCTTCTTTCCAGGATTGAACGCATGGTCATGGACAATGGCAACGTGCGCTGGTTCACACTTCCCGGGTGTAAAACCTGCAGCCGTTTGTCACAGCGCGGAATGAGTTCAATTTTACTGGAACGCGTTGCGCTCAGGGCAATGACTATATGAATCCCCCGTACGCATTTCAAGCAAGGATATACCGGCGCGCCAGACGATCTCGCACAAGCCGGGCTGTTACTGCCGTGCAAACGCGATAGAATTCGTGCCTAAGCCCCTGACAGCAGGACTGTCAGCGATTCAACTGCCTTGAGAACACTATGCCCGCAGACTACTCCTCTTTATTCGGTCGCATGCGTTTTGGCCTGGCCAGACGTCTGCTTTATGTCTGGGCTAAATCAAAAAGCATTGGCAATCCCGCTGGCGACCTTAAAGTCGACCCACTCAAGCCGGTGATCTACGTTTTACCCTACCGCTCCCTGTCTGATCTTATCGTCGCTGACCGTGAGTGCGTCAGGGCGGGACTACCTCGGCCAGTAAGGCCGCCACGCGAGCCTCTGGACCAACACGAATCCTTCGTTTTCCTGAGTAACGAGCGCTCCTGGGTTGGCAGGCCTGACTTGCGCCGCCAATCACCGCGCATGGGGCAAATTCTCGACGCAGCCGAACAAGGCTGTACTGAAGTTCAGCTGGTACCGATCACCGTCTTCTGGGGACTATCGCCCGATGCTGAGTCTTCGCCGATCAAGCTGCTGTTTGCCTATAATTGGGTCGGTGGGCGTTTGCGCAAACTGCTCGCAATACTGGTGCACGGGCGCAAGATTCGGGTGCACTTCGGCGAAAGCCTGTCACTGCAGACATTGACCGCAGGTGAACCCGACCACGAACGCCACCTGCGCCGGGTCAACCGTCTACTGCGGGTTCACTTCCGCCATCAGCGCGCAGCCGTCGTCGGCCCTGAACTGGTTCACCGTCGCACGCTGCTCAAAGGCATGCTGCACGCGCCCATGGTGAAAGAAGCGATACGCCGCGAAGCGGCCGAGAACAACATCAGCCAGGACAAGGCGCAGGTACTCGCGGCACGCTACGCCAACGAAGTTGCCTCGGACTTTACCTACAGCATCATCCGCTTTCTTGAAGTGGTGCTTTCGTGGTTCTGGAACAAGCTTTACGACGGCATAAAAGTAAATAATATCAAGCGAGTACACGACATTTCACGGGGCAACGAGATCATCTACGTACCCTGCCATCGCAGTCATATCGATTATCTTCTGCTCTCCTATTTGCTGGTGCGTAACAGCCTTACGCCACCGCATATTGCCGCTGGCATCAATCTCAACATGCCGGTAATCGGCGGTATCCTGCGCCGTGGCGGCGCCTTCTTCATGCGGCGCACGTTCAAAGGTAATCAGCTTTACACCGCGGTTTTCAACGAATACCTGCACACGCTGTTCAGCCGCGGCTTCCCGGTCGAATACTTCATCGAAGGCGGTCGCTCGCGCACCGGCCGCATGCTCAGCCCGAAAACCGGCATGCTGGCAATCACGCTGCGCAGCTTTCTGCGTTCGCCGCGTCGCCCCATCGTGTTTGTACCTGTCTACATCGGCTATGAACGGGTACTGGAAGGCCGCACGTACCTCGGCGAACTACGCGGACAAAGCAAGAAAAAAGAGTCTATTTTTGATCTGTTCCGGGTCATTTCTGCGCTCAAGCTGCGCTTCGGTCAGGTAGCCGTCAACTTTGGCGAACCTTTGCCGCTGGCTGATTTCCTCGATCAGCAGCAGCCCGATTGGCGTAAGCAGCCATTGGCACCAGACTACCGACCAGCCTGGCTTAACGACACCACTAATCAGTTGGCGCGCACCCTGACCAGTGCAATCAGTGCCGCAGCAGACGTCAACCCGGTTAATCTGGTCGCGCTCGCTATGCTGTCTACCGCGCGCCTGGCGCTGGATGAAACGTCACTGGCACGGGTACTCGACCGATACGCCGCACTGCTGCGCCAGGTACCTTACAGCGCCAGCGTGACCCTGCCCGACATGGATGGGCAGGCGATGATCAAGCATGTGGAAGACATGCAGATGATTCAGCGCCAGTCTGACGCCCTGGGCGAAATCATGGTCCTGGATGAGCCGCAAGCCGTACTGATGACCTACTACCGCAATAATATTGTGCACTTGGTCGTACTGCCTGCGTTGATTGCCTGTCTGTTCCAGAATAATCCGCGCATGAAGCGCTCACAGATCGAACGTCTGATTCTAGGCATTTACCCTTATTTGCAGGGCGAGCTGTTTTTGCAATGGGACGAACAGACGCTGCCGCAAGCGATACAAACCTGGGTCGACAGCCTGGTAGAGCAAGGGCTACTGCGTGAAGAGGATGAACAAATTCACCGCCCCGACCTCAGCTCAAGCGACTTTGTCATGCTAAGCCTGCTGTCGCGCAGCATCATCCAGGTTCTCGAGCGCTTTTACATGGCGTCCGCTTTATTGCTGAATTTCCCCAATGGCACACAGACTGCCGAGCAGTTGGAGGCATTGTGCTCGGTGATGGCTCAGCGACTGTCGATACTGCACGGTCTGAATGCCCCCGAGTTTTTCGACAAGACGCTGTTTCGCCAATTTATCCAGCGCCTTATCGACCTGCACGTTGTCAGCGCGGATGAGGAAGGTCGACTGCACTATGTAGCAGGGCTGGAAGACATCGCGGAAAACATTGCCAAGCGGGTGTTGAGCGCCGAAATTCGGCTTTCGATTCGCCAGGTAGCGCGCAGCTCAACGGCGGAATAAAGGATTACTCCAGCCGCTTCTTGCCGTAAATATCGTAGCGGCTGGACTGCCCTTTCATCTCCGCACTGGGTGCTGGGCCTGCAATGGCCGGCGCCTTACGCGGCCTTTTTACTGCAACTCGATGGCTCGCCAGCGCCAAAGCGGCGCGAAGCAGGGCTGGAGCGTCGTTGTCATCACCCGCGAGCGGTCGAAACAGCCGCATTTCCTTTTTGACCAAGGCCGACTTTTCCCGATGTGGAAACATCGGATCCAGGTGAATCACCTGCGGGATAGCCTCAGACCAATCGCGCAGCGCGCTAATGGCATCACAGTGAATGAGCCGCATCCGGCTAGCTATCTCGGCCACCTCCCCTCCTGCTTCGCGGGCGCGCCTGAGACCATCTTCCAGCAAGGCAGCAATAACCGGCTGACGCTCCAGCAAGGTCACGTCACAGCCAAGTGACGCCATAACGAAGGCATCGCGCCCCAAGCCTGCGGTAGCATCAAGGATACTGGGGCGCACCGCACCGCGAATACCCACCGCGCGAGCGACCATTTGCCCGGCGCCGCCGCCAAACTGACGACGGTGAGCCAGCGCACCACCGACGAAATCAACCCGCACCGCACCGGTGGCTGCCGCTCCCGGGACATCAGCCTCAGTGCTTCGCAGACTCAGGCCTTGCTCATCCAGACACAGTAACAGCTCTGCCAGCGGCCTATCCGGCGCTTGCAAGGGTAGCAGCAAGCGCTGCGCCAGTTCCGCTGAAGCCTGCTCAAATCCTTCGGCACCCGCCAATGCCAGGGTGACCCGGCCGTCATCACGGCTCATTCAGCGTACTCCCTATCCACCATATTTATTCCTAGTCAAAACAGATCAACCTGCTCAGGTTGCATGGCCGCTTCCTGCTCACCGGGCCAGCAAGGCATGACCGGCAGACTGGGTACCCGCTTCTGTAATTGCTGATAAAACAGGCGCGCGAGTTGTGGGGCCAGCCGGTTATCGGGCGTATGCATAAAGATCATGGGTTGATGCCCCGAGCGCAACCACTCGGCACATTTATTCAGCCAGGGCTCTAGCGCGCGCAGATTAGCACTGTTATCCATACCGCCGACAAAACGCACAGCAGGTCGGTTGGATAGCGCCACCGCGTGCACCGGCAGACGGGGTTTACGCTCCTTGGCTTCAAGCGTGGCCGCCGAGGCGTCATCACTGGCAAAGAGCGCGCGGGTATCAAAGATAATGCGCTCAATACCTCGCTCGTGTAATTGGCGATTGAGGTGCTGCTCGTTCTTATCCTTGCGGAAAAAATCGAGATGACGCACTTCTACGGCGTAGTCAAAGTCGCGCGGCAACGCATCCAGAAAAGCAATCAACTCAGCGATTCTTGCGGGAGAGAAGCGCTGGGGCAGTTGCAGCCAGATAGGACCAAGACGCTGTCCGAGCGGCGCCATGCGCGTAAAGAAGTCGCGCAGCGCGGGGGCATCTGCGGTCAACCGCGAACCATGGCTGATGTCGCGCGGCAACTTGGCGCAAAAGCGAAAATCAGTCGGCATCAACTCAGCCCAACGCGCTACGCGATCAGCGCCGGGCAAAGAATAAAAGGTGGTATTGCCCTCTACCGCAGCAAACACACTGCAATATTGCGCCAGTCGCTGATCGGCATCACTACCGGAACTGTACAGCGTGCCCTGCCAAACAGGGTCGGACCATTGTGTGCAGCCCAGCAAAATGGGGTTGTGATCAGGTACCGCCACAGATCAGGCGAACAGATCGATGCCGAAGACGCTATTCGACTCGCCATCCACGGGAATACTGGCAGTCGCCTCGTAGCTGGCCAACGCCTGGTTAGCGCGACCATAAACGGGTTGCTGAATCTCACGGCGAGCGGGAATGTACTCGGCATTAGCGGAGGTGGCATTGACCGAGCGGGTTGTCAGCGAGCGACTAGCCGATACGCTATTGGCCTGCTCTGCGGCTGGCGCACGCGCAGCATCAACCGGCGCAGCGCTGGTAACGTTACGATTGCTGCGCTCCGGGAGCGTATTGTATGGATTCAGGCCGTCAACACGCACTGATGATTCTCCGCTATCAAGACGCTCAGATTAGCGCTGCGCCTTGGGCGTGGCAACCTTGTCGCGCAAATAGATGGGCTGGGCGTCGGCGGCATCAAGCACCTCACCCGCCAGCCAGCGCGGTAAGGCCAGCGCCAGCAGGTCGCGCGCATCAGGCAGCATGTCGGACCAGTACCGCGACGGCTTGACCGCCAGGCGATCAGCCAACTGCCAGCCGGTACCCGCCCCCGCCACATCGGCCTGCCCGGTCTCGAGCGGCAACTCAACCTGCTCCGGCGCACATACCCGCTCGTCGCAAAGTGGCCGCATAACGCCATCATTAAGGGCAAATACACCCCAATAAACTTCATCCATGCGCGCATCAATGGCGGCCGCAACGTATTCAGCCTGATGCTCGCGCCAGGCGCGTTGCGCCAAGGCTGCCAGGTTAGAAATAGCGATAACCGGCTTGCCGCTGGCAAAAGCCAGACCCTGTACCATGCCGGTAGCAATGCGCACGCCAGTGAAAGCGCCCGGGCCGCGACCAAACACCAGCGCATCCACGTCGCCAAGAGCAATGCCGCGCTCCAGCATCAGCTCTTGCAGCATCGGCAAAATACGCTGTGCATGCTCACGTGGAATAACCTCGCTGCGATAGACCACTTCACCCTCATGCAGCAAGGCTGCCGAACAGGCCTCGGTAGCGGTATCCAGAGCTAGCAGTGTGGTCATGGGCAATCCGTATTGAGTTCAAGGTGGGCTGGAATTCTACCCAAATGCAAAGGCCCGTGCGACAGGACGTCAACACGGGCCTTTGCCACATCGGATGAAGATCAGCTCAGCGCTGCCAACACCTTGGTGGTGATCTGCTCTACCGAGCCAACACCTTCTACCTTGGAGCACTTGGGCGCACCGTTTGCGGCAGCCTGCTCGCGGTAAAACTCGACCAGTGGCTTGGTCTGAGTGTGGTAAACCTGCAAGCGCTTGCGCACGGTTTCTTCTTTGTCGTCTTCGCGCTGAATCAACTCATCACCAGTCACGTCATCCTTGCCCGCGACTTTCGGCGGGTTATGGTCGACGTGATAGATGCGGCCTGAACCCGGATGTACGCGACGCCCGGACATGCGCGCAACAATCTCTTCGTCAGCGACAGCGATTTCCAGCACGTGATCCAGCTTGATACCCGCATCTACCAGCGCTTCAGCCTGCGGAATAGTGCGCGGAAAGCCATCAAACAGAAAACCATTGGCGCAGTCATCCTGAGTGATACGTTCCTTGATCAAACCGATGATCAGATCATCGGAGACCAGCCCGCCACTGTCCATGACTTCCTTGACCTGCTTACCCAGATCAGTACCCGCCTTGACCGCTGCACGCAGCATGTCGCCAGTAGAAATCTGCGGAATACCGAAACGCTCACAGATAAACTGTGCTTGGGTACCCTTGCCCGCACCAGGGGCGCCTAACAGGATGACTCGCATGATTTACTCCTCGTCTAACTGAAACCACGCCAACGGCGGCAACTGGCCAAACCTTGGCAGAGGACAGGCGCGTAGGCCGTCAAAAAAACTATTCAACCCACGCAGGCGGGGGCAAAAGGGCGTTCAACATACACGCACGCGCCAGCGCGCACAAGCAGGACCATTGTCGCACCCATATAACTTATTGAATTAAATATAAAAGACGCCTAAAACCAGCTGGCAATGGCGCCCTTCAACGGCGATCAACCGGTATTGCGCATCCCTGCAGCAATACCGGCCACAGTGACCAGCAAGGCGCGTTCCAGATCAGGATCGATGCGCTCGCCTTGCGCCCGCGTGCGCGCCATCAATTCCGCCTGCAGCAGATGCAAGGGGTCCGTGTAGGGATTTCGCACCGCAACGGACTCACCCAGCGCCGGGTTGTGGGCCAATAGCGTGTCGCTGCCGCGCACAGTGAGAATGACCTCTGTGGCCTGCTGCAGATCTGCGCGCAGCCGCTCGCCAAGGGGCCAGAGTTCTGGACTGGCCAAACGCTGTTCATAAAAACGCGAAATACCTGCATCCGCCTTGGACAAGACCATTTCAAGCATTTCAATCCGCGCCAGAAAGAACGGCCAGCCTGCCATCATATCCTGTAAAGCAGCGCCTTCGCCGGCATCCAGAGCCTCTTGCAACGCCTGCCCGGCGCCCAGCCAAGCTGGCAACATCAGACGTGTCTGGGTCCAGGCGAATATCCAGGGAATAGCGCGCAAGGTCTCGATACCGCCTTGGCTGCGGCGTTTGGCTGGACGGCTACCCAATGGTAACCGAGCCAGCTCCTGCTCTGGCGTCGCCTGCCGAAAATACTCGACAAACTGCGGCTCCTCGCGCACGACGCCGCGATACACCTCAACCGAGCGATCCGCCAACCGTTGCATCAGCTCGCGCCAAGCCGGTTCAGGGGCAGGCGGCGGCAGCAGACTGGCTTCCAGTACCGCACTGGCATAGAGCTGGAAGCTTTGAATGGCGATACCTGGCAAGCCAAACTTGAAGCGGATCATCTCGCCCTGCTCGGTTACCCGCAGCTGCCCCTGCACCGACCCGGGTGGCTGCGACAAGATCGCCATATGTGCCGGAGCGCCGCCCCGGCCAACAGTGCCGCCGCGACCATGAAACAGACGCAGACGCACGCCACGTTGCTGGCAAACCTTCACCAGCGCTTCCTGAGCCCGATACTGAGCCCAGCCCGCAGCCAATGTGCCCGCATCCTTGGCTGAGTCGGAGTAACCAATCATCACCTCCTGCTCATCGCCGACCAACGCACGATAGTCCTTCAGTGACAACAGGCGATCGATAGCGTCAGCTGCGTGATCCAGGTCCGCCAGGGTTTCAAACAAGGGCGCCACGCGCATCGGCCACTGTACGCCGGTCTCTTTCAGCAGCAGTTTGACCGCCAATACGTCAGAGGGGTGCGATGCCATGGAGATCACATAGGAGCCGAGCATCAGCTCCGGCTGGCTGGCGACGACACTGCAGGTAGCCAAAACTTCAGCGACGTCGGCGCTGGGTTTCCAGTCAGTCGGCAGCAACGGACGACGATTGTGCAGCTCGGTTAACAGAAACCGGCAGCGCGCCTCTTCGTCCCACTCGGCGTAATTACCAAGCTGCAGGTACTGCGTCAGCTCGGTGAAGACGTCTGCATGCCGCCCCGCATCCTGGCGAATATCCAGTTTAACCAGACCCAGACCAAACGCATTAACGCGACGCAAGGTATCCA
Organism: Pseudomonas sp. 5Ae-yellow; assembly: GCF_014077575.1. Lineage (NCBI taxonomy): Bacteria > Pseudomonadati > Pseudomonadota > Gammaproteobacteria > Pseudomonadales > Pseudomonadaceae > Pseudomonas > Pseudomonas sp. 5Ae-yellow. The sequence continues at coordinate 113,392 of NZ_JACGWE010000002.1, forward strand.
GCAAGGGGCCGTGGGCAATGCGCCGCATACCGAGCTGGACTAACGATTGATAACAGGCCTCAAGCGGACCGCGCAGCTCGTCCAGACTTTGTAGCACCGCATCTGCGGGCGCAACCTCATCGGTGAGGGCGGTCTCGGCCCAGTCACGCGTTGCCAGCAGTCGCGTTCTTAATTGCTTGAGCACCGCACGGTAAGGCTCGGCTACGTTACCCGCCAGCGCCAACAACTCATCCGTAGCAGCATGCATGGATAACTGGTTAGCCAATGCTTCGATGTCTCGCAGATACAGGTCCGCCGCCATCCAGCGGCCAAGCAGTAACACCTCTCTCGTCACCGGCGCAGTCACGTTGGGATTACCGTCGCGGTCACCGCCCATCCAGGAGGCGATACGTACCGGCGCGGCGCGCAACCCCAGATGCTCGCCGGTTGCGGCATGAATATCTGCATCAAAGCTGCGCAGAAATTGGGGTAGCGCCTGCCACAGAGAATGTTCAATGACAGCAAACCCCCACTTCGCTTCGTCGACCGGCGTTGGGCGATTATGTCTAATCTCGTCGGTATGCCAGGCCTCGCTGATCAGCCGCGCCAGGTCCTGGCGCACGGATTCATGCTCAGCAGCCGTCAGGTCGTCGTGATCACCGCGGGCCAATGCTTCTGCAATGGCATCGTATTTCTGAATCAGCGTACGGCGTGTTACCTCGGTTGGGTGTGCCGTCAGAACCAGCTCGATGTCCAGCGTATTGACCTGTTGCATGATCCTTTCAGAGCTAAAGCCTTCATCCTGCAAACGACCTAGCAGGTCACTGACGCAGCGCATCTCAAATTCCAGCGGCTCATCTGCGCGCCGCCGACGAATACGGTGATGCTGTTCCGCGATATTGGCCAGATTGAGAAACTGATTAAAGGCGCGGCAGACTGGTAGCAGTTGGTTGTCAGGCAGATCCTGCAACGCTGCCAGCAGCTCTTCATGGGCTGCACCATCCTGCTTGCGCCCCTGTTTGGCGCCAAGACGAATACGCTCAATACGCTGCAAAAAATCGTCGCCCAAATGCGCCTTGATAGTTTGCCCAAGCAGAGTGCCCAGCTTGTTTACGTCTTCACGCAGGCGAGCATCAATTTCAGTCATACAGGTTCCTCCGGCCGAGTAGATAAACAGCATGCGATGCAACAAAGACGCTGACAAGGGGTCAAGAGTAGTAAGTGCGATGAAATCAGGCAGTACAAAGCTGCCTAAACCACTAGCGTAAGGCACAAATGGTCTATGCTGGAAATGTCGCCACAAGCGAATCCAATAGGACTAGGGGGAACCATGAAGATCCGTGAACTCACCCAAAACTGGGAACAGACTGCAAAGGGCCGCGTAACGCGAAACAGCTACGAGGTAAAACTCTGCCTGGAGGACGCTGCCCGTCTGGCAGCGCTGCACGAAATGTATCCCAAGCGCCAGGTTGAAGATCTGATTACCGATCTGCTCAGCTCGGCACTGGAAGAACTCGAAGCCAGCCTGCCCTATCAAGCAGGCACGGAGGTCATATCGCGCGACGAGCTGGGCGATCCTTTGTACAAGGATGAAGGCGCAACTCCGAGATATCTGGCTCTCAGCCGCAAGCATTTACAGCAGCTGGTGGAACAACAACAGGAAATACAGCACTAGCCTGCGCTTGCACTCAGCTCAAGCACAAAAAAGGGCATCTTTTTCAAAGGTGCCCTGAGTGATAGATCGCGCAGTAAAGGTGGGCGATCAAAGCCCTTGTTGCTTGGCTTGATCCCACAGCCTATCCAGCTCAGCCAGATCGCTTTGCTCAACACTGCTGCTGCGATCACGCAACTGCTGCTCTATAAAGCGAAAACGCCGCTCAAACTTGTTGTTGCCCTCGCGCAGCGCATGCTCAGCATCCACGCCAAGATGACGCGCAAGGTTTACCACGCAAAACAGCAGGTCACCCATTTCCTCCGCTACGGCGGCGGCATCCCCTTGGCTCAACGCGTCGCGCACTTCGTCCAGCTCCTCGGCAATTTTGTCGACAACGGGTGCCGCGTCTGACCAATCAAAACCGGCACCTGAAGCACGCTTCTGTAATTTCTGCGCACGACTCAGCGCGGGCAACGCCTGAGGCACGTCATCGAGCAATGACAGCTGTTGCGGCTGAACTGCCTTCTCCGCGCGCTCCTCAGCCTTGATCTCTTCCCAGCGCTGCTTGATCTGCTCCGGCGCCAGCGTCAGAGTGCCGGGTGGCGTGCGCAGATTGCCGTCAGGAAATACATGCGGATGGCGGCGCAGTAACTTTCGAGTAATGCCGTCCACGACCTCAGGCCAGCCAAAGCGGTCCACTTCTTTACCCAACTGAGCGTAATACACCACCTGAAACAGTAAATCGCCCAACTCGCCGCGTAACTGCTCAAAGTCGCCCTGCTCAATGGCATCAGCCACTTCATAAGCTTCTTCCAGCGTATGCGGCACTATGGATGCGAAATTTTGCTCCAGATCCCATGGGCAGCCATGCTGTGGGTCGCGCAAGCGCGCCATGAGATACAACAAGTCATCAAGTTGATAACTCACGCCCGGTTCTCCTGTCGATTACGACGCGCCTCGATCACGTTGGGCAGCTGACTGATACGCCCCAACAGGCGTCCTAGAAGGTTAAGGTTAGGAACCTCAATGGTCAGCAGCATAGCTGCGTAGTTATCGTCCTTATTGGTGCGGGTGCTCACCTCCAGCACATTGAGCTTCTCGTTAGCCAGCATCAACGACACATCACGCAGCAGACCGGAGCGGTCATACGCCTTGATGTAGATTTCTACCGGATAGGTCTGCACCGGCGCGCCGCCCCAGTTCACTTCTATCAGTCGTTCAGAGTCCTGGTCCTGCAGCTGCATGGCGTTGGCACAGTCAGCGCGATGCACGGTGACGCCGCGGCCCAGGGTGATATAGCCAATGATAGGGTCGCCCGGAACCGGCTGACAGCAGCCAGCAAGCTGGGTCATGAGGTTGCCAACGCCTTGTATATAAACGTCGCCACGGCGCCCCACCTTGCTCTGCTTCTTGGGTATTAACTCCAGCTGCTCGCTGTGGCGGTCCGGCTCCACGAGCTGGTGCGCAACCCCGACGACGTGGGCCAGACGCATATCTCCTGACCCTACTGCGGCAAACAGATCTTCCTGGCCCTTGATACCCAGCCGATCGATCAACTGGGCATAATCGGCGCCATTAAGCGCTAGACGAGTAAGCTCTCGCTCCAGCATCAACTTGCCGGCCTGCACGTTCTGCTCGCGCGCCTGCTGCTTGAACCAATGCTGGACTTTGGCCCGCGCCCGCGAGGTATTGACGTAGCCCAGATTCGAATTGAGCCAATCCCGGCTGGGGTTACTGTGCTTGCCGGTAATGATCTCGACCTGCTCACCCGTTTGCAGAATGTAATTGAGCGGAACGATGCGCCCGTTTACCTTGGCGCCACGGCAGCTATGGCCAATTTCAGTGTGGACCCGATAGGCGAAATCCAGTGGCGTAGCGCCCTTGGGTACGTCCAGCACGTGGCCATCAGGGGTAAATAGATAGATACGGTCCGGTTCAAAATCCACCCGGAGTTGATCTGCCAGACCGCCGATGTCGCCCATTTCCTCGTGCCACTCAAGCACCTGGCGTAACCAGGCAATCTTGTCTTCGTAGGCGTTGGACGAAGAGCCGGTATCGGTTCCCTTGTAGCGCCAGTGCGCACACACCCCCAACTCAGCTTCCTCGTGCATCGCCTGGGTACGGATTTGCACTTCAAGCACCTTGCCATTAGGGCCGACAACCGCCGTGTGCAGCGAGCGATAGCCATTCTCTTTGGGGTTGGCAATGTAGTCGTCAAACTCGTTAGGGATATGCCGCCACAGGCTATGGACTATTCCCAGTGCGGTATAACAGTCACGCACCTGCGGCACCAGAATACGAACAGCGCGCACGTCATAGACTTGACTGAAGTCGATGCCTTTACGCTGCATCTTCCTCCAGATGGAGTAGATATGCTTGGCACGGCCGGTAATGTCGCCAAAAATGGACGCTTCTTCCAGCGCAGCACGCACTTGCGCCATGACAGTATCGATGTATTCCTGCCGGTCGAGACGACGCTCATCCAGCAGCTTGGCAATCTGCTTGTACTGGTTTGGCTCCAGATAACGGAAAGAGAGATCTTCCAGCTCCCACTTGATGTGGCCAATGCCCAAGCGGTGGGCTAGCGGGGCATAGATATCGAATACCTCACGGGCAACCCGATAGCGTTTTTCTTCCGGCGCATCCTTGACGGCACGAATAGCACAGGTTCGCTCTGCCAGCTTGATCAGCGCGACCCGGACATCGTCTACCATGGTGACCAACATCTTGCGCAGGCTCTCGACCTGGGCATGCGGACTGAATACCGTATTCTTGCCGGCATTCTGCGAGACACTGATGGCGGCCATGCGCTGCACGCCGTCAACCAACTGCGCTACCACCTCGCCAAAACGATGCTCGACTGCGAGCAAATCGGTCTTGCGCTCACGCACTGCGCGATACACCACCGCAGCCACCAGCGAGTCCTGATCCAGCTTGAGATCAGCGAGAATTTCCGCCATCTCAAGCCCGGTCAAAAAACTATTGGTGCCGTCTGCCCAAATGTTCTCCGCCGCAATGGCGGCACGCTCCAGTTCGCAAGCCCACTCGCAGGCCTCGCGTAATACCTCCGGAGTTGCCAGATTGAGTCGCTTATCGATACGCTCAATCCATGCGTCGATGTTGATGCTGCCGTCTCGATTGGTCGGATGTTCCGCCCTGACCTGTACCATCTTATTATCCTCGTCCGCCGCACTAGCCGTGCTAATGCTTGCGGAACAATGCCATGGCTTCCACGTGCGAGGTTTGCGGGAACATATCCATCACCCCCGCCTTGACCAGGCTATAACCTTTAGTCGCCAAAATACCTGCATCCCGCGCTAGCGTTGCCGGGTTGCAGGAAATATAAAGTATGCGCTTGACTCCCAGCTCTGCCAGATCCAGGACCAACTGCTGAGCGCCATCTCGTGGCGGATCAAGCAAGGCTGCGGTGAATGCTGGGGCAGCAGCCGGCAATATGAGAGGGTTCGACAAGTCCGCAGCAAGAAAGTGCAACGCATCGAGCTTATTATCCCGTGCGTTCTGCTGTGCTCTCGCCACCATCAGCTCGCTGCCTTCAATACCGGTAACCGCGGCGCCCTGCCGGGCCATGGCCAAAGCAAAATTACCCACACCAGAAAACAGATCCAGCACCGACTCGCCTGGCTGCAACGCCAGCCAGTCTAGTGCCTGATTAACCATGGCTTGATTGACCGCGGCATTGACCTGAGTAAAGTCGCCAGGCCCGAAGCTCAGCTGCAAGTCCTGATCAGGTAGCCGGTAGCTTGGTTCCGCGGCGCCAGGCGTCACACAATGCAACGACTCCACCTCACCCGGCTGGAGCCAACAAGCCAAGCCGTGCTGTTGCGTAAAGCCGTCCAGCAACTGCAGGTCCGACTCGCAGAGTGCACTGGTATGACGCAGTACCAAAGCGGGTTGCTCACCGCCAATCAGCTCAACATGCCCGAGGGAACGCGGATCCGCCAGCGAGCGCAGCAGCGCCGGTAGCTCGGCAATAACTGTCTGCAATGCAGGAATGAGAACCGGGCACTCGTGCACCTGCACCAGGCCACTACTGGCACGCTGCCGAAAGCCAACCTCCAGCTCATTGCGCTTGGGCTGCCAGCGCACGGACACACGAGTTCGCTGGCGATATCCGTAAGCAGGGCCCTCGAGCGGCGCAGCCCATTGGTCAGGCTGAACACCCGCAAAATGCTGCAGCTGCTGCGCGAGCGTCTGCTGCTTGATCGCTAATTGGCTGCTATGCGGCATATGCTGCAGACTGCAACCGCCACAGAGCTCTGCGTGCTCACAACGCGGCTGCAAACGCTCAGGACTAACCTGCAGCAGCTGTTCCTGACGGGCTTCAATCAACTTGCTGCGCGCTCGAACGACGCGTGCTTGAACCCGCTCACCCGGTAGCCCACCCTCAACGAAAACGGTGCGCCCCTGCCAACGGCCAATGCCTCGCCCATCATGAGCCAGGCGCTCCAGATTCAGCTCAATACGCTGACCTATAGCTGCAGGAGAGTCACTGCTTTGCCGGCGCGGCTGCCGCGCCCGTTGCCTGCTCATGCTTCACCATCATAGATCCCGGTCGACAGATAACGGTCGCCACGGTCGCAAACAATGGCAACAATTACCGCATTCTCGACTTCGGCACTCAAACGCAACGCGGCGGCGACCGAGCCACCAGAAGAAACACCCGAAAAGATGCCCTCTTCACGCGCCAGCCGGCGCATGGTGATTTCGGCCTCTTCCTGGCCCATATCGATTATCCGGTCGACGCGCGTCTCATCAAAAATCGTTGGCAGGTACTCTTTTGGCCAGCGCCGAATGCCCGGAATAGAAGCGCCCTCAACCGGCTGCAAACCCACAATCTGGATGGCCGGGTTCTGCTCCTTGAGATAGCGCGAGGTTCCCATAATGGTCCCTGTCGTGCCCATAGAGCTGACAAAGTGGGTAACGCTGCCGCCCGTGTCGCGCCATATTTCTGGGCCGGTACCGTGATAGTGCGCCTCAGGGTTATCCTGGTTGCCAAACTGATCCAGTACTTTGCCGCGACCTTCAGCCTGCATGCGCAGCGCCATATCACGCGCACCTTCCATACCCTGCGACTGCGTCACTTCAATCAACTGGGCACCGTAGGCCGTCATGGCCGATTTACGCTCAGCGCTCATATTGTTTGGCATGATCAACACCATGCGATAGCCCTTCATCGCGGCAACCATTGCCAGTGCTATGCCGGTGTTACCCGATGTTGCTTCAATCAGGGTATCGCCAGGTGTAATGGCACCGCGCCGTTCGGCATGCTCAATCATGGACAGCGCGGGCCGATCCTTGACCGAACCGGCAGGGTTGTTACCCTCAAGCTTGACCAAAATGGTGTTACTGGTAGTGCCTGGCAACCGCTGCAGCCGCACCATAGGGGTATTGCCAATACATTCGGCAATAGTGGGATATTCAATCGTCATTGTTCATCCTGGGAGCCTGGTCACGGAGCAAATCACCAGCCAAGGCTGCGCTTTCTTTTCAGTCGGCCTATGATACCGGCATCGGCTTGGCGGATATACACAATGAACGAGATCGGCATAAAGACCCGCATTCTGCTAATGACACTGCTCCCCTGCGGCCTGCTCGCTCTAGTGCTGGGTGGTTACTTCAGTTGGCAGCAATTGCAGGACCTGGAGCAACAGTTGCTGGAACGCGGCCAGATGACCGCAGAGCACCTGCAGCGGCCAGCGGCCGAAGCGCTTCTGGCACGCCAACCAGAGCGCCTGCGCAGTACATTGAGTCGCGCACTGAACTACCAGGACGTGCGTTCAATTTCGCTGTACGACAGCGACAAGCAGTTGCTTGAGCATAGCGGCCCACAAATGCACCTGGCAGGCCGAACCTTACCGGAGACCGGCCTGGCTGCCGGAACCGGCCTGCAGATTCAGGCCAGCAAACAAAGCACTCACTTCACGCTACCACTGCTGGCCAGTCCCGGTCTGCTGGAAAAGGTGGATCGCCCCGACCTTGAACCTGATGCCCTGCTTGGCTGGCTGGAAGTAGAACTGAGTCACGGCAATACACTGCTACGCAGTTATCAAAGTCTGCTGACCACGCTGGTACTGATTATGATCGGCTTACTTATAACCGGGGCGCTGGTTAGCGCTATGGGCCGGCGAATCATAGGTCCGATCGCACATATCAACCAAACAATCGCACGTATCAGCAGGGGGCAACTCGACGTCAGGCTGGACGAACAGGGCAGCCGCGAACTGGACGATCTCGCCAGCGGGATCAATACCATGGCCCAGGCACTGCAAAGCGCACAGGGCGAGCTGCAACAAAACGTGGATCAAGCGACCGAAGATCTGCGACAAACGCTGGAAACCATTGAAGTACAAAATATCGAACTCGATATGGCGCGCAAAACCGCACAGGAAGCGAATCGCATCAAGTCAGAATTTCTCGCCAACATGAGCCACGAACTGCGCACGCCACTAAACGGCATTCTCGGCTTCAGTAACCTGCTGCAACGTACCGAAATGACGTCGCGCCAGGAAGAATACCTGGGCACCATCACCAAGTCTGCCGACAACTTGCTGGCCATTATCAATGAGATTCTCGATTTCTCGAAAATCGAAGCCGGCAAATTGGTATTGGAAAACATGCCATTCAATCTGCGCGATCTGATTCAGGACACCCTGACGATGCTCGCACCAGCCGCGCATCAAAAAGACCTCGAGCTCGTCAGCCTGATCTACCGCGACACGCCGCTGGGACTTAGCGGTGATGCCTTGCGACTCAAACAGATTCTCTCCAATCTGGTCAGCAACGCCATCAAGTTCACCCACGAGGGTTCAGTCTGCCTGCGCACTATGCTGGAGGACGAAGACGAGGATCACGTAACGCTGCGCCTGAGCGTCACCGACACTGGCGAAGGTCTGACCAGCGCCCAACAAAAGTCGTTATTCAAAGCATTCAGCCAGGTAGATAACTCGCTCTCACGCCAACCCGGCGGCACCGGCCTGGGGCTGGTCATTACCAAACGCCTGGTTGAGCAAATGCATGGCGATATCGGACTCAACAGCGCCGTTAATGAAGGCTCCGAGTTCTGGCTGACCATTCGCCTGAAAAAGTCCAGCCAAGCCAGTGACGATCTGCCTATCCAGCCATTGAAAGGTATCAGGGTGGCACTCTGCGAGCCTCAGCAACTAAGCCGGCAGGCGCTGGTTCATTGCCTGCAGGATCTGGGGCTGGAGATTAACCAGTATCCAGATCTAAGTGCATTGGAAAGCGCACTGGACATGCCCGACGGTGAGGATATTCGCCTCGTTTTACTGGGCAGCCCGGCGCTCGACACATCTATGTCGGCCATGTTGGCCTGCATGCGCGACTGGGCTGACAGTGGACGCTGCCAAAGCATTCTGATGACCAATACGACGGAGCACACCCAGCAACTCGATAGCCTGCCCGGTGCGCACTGCGCCGTGTTATCCAAGCCGCTGTGCACGCGCAAACTATTTCGCGCAGCGACTCAGTTATTGCAACCACGCAGTCTGCTGGCCACACAACAGCTAAGCCAGCAAACAGAGAGGCGCGAGAACCCAGGTTCGGTTAGCGTACTGTGCGTGGATGACAACGAAGCTAATCTTAAGCTGGTGGAAACCTTTTTGTCAGAAATGGGCACCCGAGTGCTAAGCGTCGGCAGTGGCGAAGAGGCATTAGAGGTGTTGCATGAGCAACGCTTCGACCTGATTTTCATGGACGTGCAAATGCCCGGCATGGATGGCCGCCAGACCACTGAGGAAATTCGCTTGCGTGAGGAGCTAAGCGACCAGCACCCGGCGCCGATTATCGCGCTCACCGCGCACGCGCTGGCAGACGAACGTCGGCGCCTGCTCAAATGCGGCATGAATGACTACCTGTGCAAGCCAATCAGCCCCGAGCAACTGCGCGAATGTATTGAGAAGTGGACCGGGCAGCAACTGCTTACCCCGCCGCCACAAGCAGCCCAACCTGAGGTTCTATCCAAGCCGAGCCCGCTGGTGGTAGACCCTGCGGAGGGCCTGCGCCTAGCTGCGGGCAAAGCCGACCTGGCTAGTGACATGCTGGAGATGTTGCTGGCTGGCCTCCCTGGTGAGCGCACACGTATCGCTCAGGCTATGACAAACGGTGACCAGGAGGCCTTGCTGGAAACCGTGCACAAACTGCACGGCGCCACGCGATACTGTGGCGTTCCGGAACTGCGTCAAGCCTGTCTGCGTGCCGAGACCAGACTGAAAGAAGGCGGGGCTGCAGAGGCGGAGATCACCCTGATGATGCAAGCCATGGAGCGGTTGCTGGAAATAACCTCAGTCGAGTGACCATACGGCAAAGGCCAGCGCCTGCTCACGCTCATCGCTCAACGACAGCAACATGCGGCCGCCTCCGCCCAGCTCCAGACGCTCTGCCGCAACACCACTCAGCTGCACCAAGGGCGCGCCAGCCGGATCGTTATCAATTTGCATATGCTGCCATGACAGTCCGCCAGCCAGCCCAGTGCCCAGCGCCTTGAGGATCGCCTCTTTAGCGGCAAAACGCTTGGCCAAGAAACGGGCTGGCTGGCGATGCGCGGCAAACCGTTGAAACTCCGTCGCCGTCAATATACGCCTGGCGAAGCGTTCACCCTGACGCCCCAGCACGGCTTCAATGCGCGACACCAGTACCAGATCAGTGCCAATAGCGCGAATCATGGCCGCGCAGCAGCGTCGAGAATCAGCGAGCGCATATCCTTCACCGCGCTGGCAAGACCGGAAAATAGCGCGCGCGCGATAATAGCGTGACCAATGTTCAGCTCGTTGATACCCGCTATGGCCGCGATTGGCTCGACATTATGGTAATGCAACCCATGGCCTGCATTGACCACCAGCCCCAGCTTGCGTGCATAAGTTACGGCAGTCTGAATACGCTTGAGTGCGTCGCGCTGCTCGGCACCTTCGGTATCAGCATAATGCCCTGTGTGTAATTCAATCACCGGCGCCCCGACGCGTTTCGCAGCCTCAATCTGACGCGCGTCCGGATCAATAAACAGAGACACTTCTGAGCCTGCGGCCGACAGACGCTCTACTGCCGACTGCACACGAGCCTCATTGCCACAGACATCCAACCCGCCCTCGGTGGTCAGCTCTTCGCGCCGCTCGGGCACAAGGCAAACATGGGCCGGCTTGAGCTTTTCCGCAAAAGCGATCATTTCGTCGGTGACTGCCATCTCAAAGTTCATCCGCGTTTGCAGCACCTCTGCCAACAGCAGAACGTCACGTTCCTGAATGTGCCTGCGATCCTCGCGTAGGTGCACCGTAATCCCATCCGCACCGGCCTGCTCCGCTTCAATGGCTGCCTGGACCGGGTCCGGGTACCGCGTACCGCGAGCCTCGCGCAAGGTGGCAACATGATCGATATTAACTCCAAGCAACACACGACTAATCTCACTCATGCTGAACATCTCCTGTCATTACTAACGACCGTAAGTCGCCGCGATAAAAAGCTCAAGACTTGGTGTCACGCCCCACGGAAAACAGCTGGCGACTCATCAGCGGCCGATCGCCCAAGTGCACCGCGAGCGCTTTGCGCATTAACCTCTTAGCCGTATGCAGCGCCGCCGGATGCTGCCAGTCACTGACTGCCATCGCCAACAGCCCTGCGCCGGGGAGCAACCCAGGCTGCTCGTGGTCAACTCGCAGCAGTCCCTGCTCAGCATCCCACAGGTAAAGCGCGGAAGGTAACAGCGGTTGATCCTGCGCGTCGTGCAACAAACTGAAACCGTAGCCCATCAGGTCAAGCAGTTGCCACTCGAATTCACGCAAAACGGGCTCTACCGAGCGCTCTCCGACCAGTTGTTCCAGTGCAGTTTGATAGGCGGAAAAGAGTAATGTCTGCGGATCGCCGAAAGACAGCAAACGGACCAATAACTCATTGAGATAGAGCCCGCTGAAAAGTGCTTCCCCCTGCAGGCGAACATGGCTACCGGCAACCTCGGCCTGCTTTAGGGTTTTGAGTTCGCCGCGGCCATAGAGCGCCACCAACAGCGGGGTGAAAGCTTGCGGGCGTATACCCTTGCCGCGTCGCGCCCCCCGCCAGACAACACGCTGCAATCCACCATGCAGCGTCAGCAGATCCACCAGCGCACTGCTGTCGCGGTAGGGTCGGCTATGCAGCACGTAGGCCGGCTGCAGATCGAGGATCATGGCGAGGACGCCGAATCAGTCGTCGAAACGATAGCCCAGCGAACTCAACGCGCGTTCGTCGTCCGACCAGCCTCGGCGCACTTTAACCCACAAGTGCAACATAACCTTGCTGCCGAACAGCTTTTGCATATCGAGCCGGGACTCTTGACCAATTTTCTTCAGACGGTCGCCACCGTCACCAATAATGATCTTCTTCTGACCATCGCGCTCAACCAGAATCAAGGCATGAATATGCAAAATCTTGCCCTCCTGTTTGAACTGCTCAATTTCGACGGCAACCTGATAAGGGATCTCAGCGCCCAGCTGACGCATGACTTTCTCGCGCACCAGCTCTGCAGCCAGGAAACGGGAGCTGCGGTCAGTAAGCTGATCTTCCGGGTAGAAGTGTTCACTCTCGGGCAAACGCTCGGCGATCAGTTGCTCCAGTAGCTCGATATTACGACCATGCAAGGCCGACACCGGCACCACCTCAGCATTGGGTAGTTGCGCAGTCAGCCACTCCAGGTGCGGCAAGACCTCGCTTTTGTCATCCATTCGATCAACCTTGTTGACCACCAGGATAATCGGGCAAGTAACGTACTGCACTCGATCAAAGACCATCTGGTCCTCGTCCGTCCAGCGGGTACGATCCACGACAAAGAGCACAACATCGACATCACGCAACGCCTGACTGGCGCTCTTGTTCATGAAGCGGTTGAGCGCCTTCTCGTTTTCCTTATGTAGACCCGGTGTGTCTACATAAATAGCCTGAATGGCCCCTTCAGTCTTGATACCCAGCATGGTGTGCCGCGTGGTTTGCGGCTTACGCGAGGTAATTGCCAACTTCTGGCCAAGAATATGATTCAGCAAGGTCGACTTGCCAACGTTGGGACGCCCGACAATGGCAACATAACCACAACGGCTGACAGCTTCAGTCATCTGCTTTCTCCACACCCAGGGCAATAAGGGCCAACTGAGCCGCTTTCTGCTCAGCCAGTCTACGACTATTACCTTCACCGAACGTAGGCTGCGCCAGCAGATCAACCTGGCAGTCCACTTTGAAGGTACGGCAGTGGGCTTCACCACTACTCTCAATCACCTCATAACGAGGCAGTTCGCTCTGCCGCGACTGCAGAAACTCCTGCAGTCGGGTTTTCGGATCCTTGTTATTGTCGACCAGCGTCAAGGTCGAAATATGACCAACCAGCCAATCCAGCACGCGCTCGCGAGCCGCCTCCATCCCGCTATCAAGATAGATGGCGCCAATAATGGCTTCAGTCGCATCAGCAAGAATGGATTCGCGGCGGAAACCGCCGCTTTTAAGCTCGCCAGAGCCCAGGCGAAGATACTCGCCCAACTCAAAGCCCTTGGCCAGTTCAGCCAGGGTCACACCCTTGACCAAACGTGCACGCAGCCGTGAGAGCTGACCTTCGCGTGCCTGCGGAAAGTGTTGAAAGAGCATTTCGGCGGCGACAAAGTTAAGAATCGAGTCGCCCAAAAACTCCAGCCGTTCATTGTTTCGGCCACCGAGACTACGGTGAGTCAAGGCCAGCACCAAGAGGTCCTGATCCTTGAACTGATAGCCTATCCTGCGTTCCAGTCGGTCTAGCTGATTGCTCACTTTAAAGGTCTGATAATATGAGTTTCGTCAAAATGAACCAGTAGGTCCACTGTGTCGAGCAATGGCGCGCGTTGCTCGTATTTGATCACCACCGTGTAGGCATCATTGCCACTGGCAGTAACCTTGATTGCTTCCTTCGCATCGATATCGCGAATACTGTTGATCTGCAGCCCCTTGCTGATGTGGGAGTTCAAATCACGCATTGAACGAATCTTGAGGCTAGGGTCCTCGTTAACCGAAGTCACGATATTGCGCAGGGCAAAATGGTCCATGTAAATAGGAACCAGCTTCATCGCAATGACCATCGCAAATACCAGCAGCGCAATAACCGCCAACCAGCCAAAAAACGATGCCCCTTTCTGAGAGTGGCGCATGATAACCTCGCACGTCCGTTGTTGATGTTATGTTGACAACTGCCACACGCCCTTTAGTGAATCAGGGCCACGCTGGAAAAACTCGGCAGATTGCTCAGTTTGGGTTCGGGCCAGTGCATCCAGACGGCAAAAGCCTTGCCCACAATATAGTTGTCCGGAACCATTCCCCACAACTCCTTGGGCATATCGTCGGCATGCCAATAACGGCTGTCATTGGAATTGTCGCGGTTGTCGCCCATCATAAAGTAGTGCCCCTCAGGTACTACCCACTCTTTTTCGGGCGGCGTTTGTGACAGTTCCTTCTGGCGAATAAGGTGACTCACCTCACCCAGCTGTTCACGATATATAGCTGCATTCGCAAAGGCCTGCAAAGGATGTCCCGCCGGTACTTCATCATCATGGGTTATTTCGACTAGCTCGTGCTCGACCTTTTTACCGTTCACGTAAAGCTGCTTGTCAGCGTAACGAATGTGATCGCCAGGCAGACCTACCACCCGCTTGATGTAGTTAGTGGCCGGATCGTTAGGATAGCGGAATACCATGACATCGCCGCGCTGGGGGTCACCTATCGGGATCACCTTGACGTCAGCGACCGGTAAGCGGATGCCATAGGCAAACTTGTTCACCAGAATAAAGTCACCCACTGCGAGGGTAGGCTTCATTGACCCGGACGGAATCTGAAACGGCTCAACCAAAAAAGAGCGCAGGATTAGCACCACCGCCAGGACTGGAAAAAACGACTTGCCATACTCGACCAGCAGCGGCTCTTTATCCAATCGCTCGATAGTCTGCGGGTCCGCCACGTCGACTTCAGCTTCATAGCGGGCCACCGCGCGGCGGCGGCGAGGAGCAAGAAACAGGAAGTCGATCAGCGCGAGAAAACCGCTGATGGCAACGGCCAGCACCAACACCAGCGGGAAATTGATGTGCATCATTATGTGCGCGTCTCGTTCCTAGTTATCTACTTTGAGGACCGCAAGGAAGGCATCCTGCGGAATTTCTACACTACCCACCTGCTTCATGCGTTTCTTACCGGCCTTCTGCTTCTCAAGCAGTTTCTTCTTACGGCTGGCATCACCACCATAACATTTGGCAAGTACGTTTTTGCGCAACGCCTTGACCGTTGAACGCGCAACAATCTGCCCGCCCATGGCCGCCTGAATAGCTACATCAAACATCTGGCGAGGTATCAGTTCGCGCATTTTCTCAACCAGCTGGCGTCCTTTGAAGGCCGCCGCGTCGCGATGCACAATCAACGCCAGAGCATCGACCTTCTCACCATTGATCATCACATCAAGACGTACCAGCTTGGCAGCCTGGAAACGGTCAAAACTGTAATCCAGCGAAGCATAGCCGCGACTAACCGACTTGAGCCGATCAAAGAAGTCCAGCACCACTTCGTTCATCGGCAGGTCGTAAATTACCTGAACCTGGGTGCCGAGAAAAATCATGTCATGCTGCACACCGCGCTTGTCGATGCACAGGGTAATCACGCTGCCCAAATGATCCTGCGGCACCAGAATATTGGCGCGCACAATAGGCTCACGCATTTCCTCGATCATCGAAGGATCAGGAAGATGAGACGGGTTATCGACGTAGATCAGTTCACCGTCCTTTTTGACCACCTCAAAGACTACCGTAGGCGCCGTGGTGATCAGATCGAGATCATACTCGCGCTCCAGGCGCTCCTGAATGATCTCCATGTGCAACATGCCCAGAAAGCCGATACGGAAACCAAAACCCAGGGCTTCCGAACTTTCCGGTTCAAATTGCAGCGCCGCATCATTCAACGTGAGCTTCTGCAGTGCTTCGCGGAAATCTTCAAAATCGTCAGAGCTGACCGGGAACAAACCTGCATACACCTGTGGCTTGACCCGCTGAAAGCCGGGCAACATATCAACGTCCGGCGTCGCAGCCAGTGTCAGCGTATCGCCCACCGGCGCACCATGAATATCTTTGATACCGGCGATGATAAAGCCAACTTCACCGGCTTTAAGATCTGCCGTTTCAGAATGCTTGGGGTTAAATACGCCGACGCTGTCAACCTGATGCTGTTTGCCGGTAGATTTGACCAGAACCTTGTCGCCTTTCTTGATACGGCCGTGTTTGACTCGAACCAGAGATACGACGCCAAGGTAGTTATCAAACCAGGAGTCGATAATCAGCGCTTGCAGGGGTGCATCAATATTCCCCTCAGGGGCCGGAATAGTCTTGATCAGTGCTTCCAGCACCTCCTCTACTCCGATCCCGCTTTTGGCGCTGCACGCCACGGCGTCGGTAGCATCAATACCGATCACACTTTCAATCTCAGCCTTCACCCGTTCAGGTTCAGCCTGCGGCAAGTCGATCTTGTTGAGGACCGGCATCACCTCCAGACCCTGCTCAATCGCCGTATAGCAGTTGGCTACTGACTGCGCCTCAACCCCTTGCGCGGCGTCAACCACCAACAGCGCGCCCTCACAGGCGGCAAGGGACCGGCTAACTTCGTAATGAAAGTCGACATGACCAGGCGTATCAATAAAATTCAGCTGGTAGGTTTTCCCATCCTTGGCGGTGTAGTACAGCGTCACGCTGTGCGCCTTGATGGTAATGCCGCGCTCACGCTCCAGATCCATGGAGTCCAGCACCTGGGCTGCCATCTCCCGCTCGGTCAATCCGCCGCAGATCTGGATAAACCGATCCGCCAGAGTAGATTTGCCGTGGTCAATGTGGGCAATAATGGAGAAATTACGTATTAAGCTCAGGTCACTCACAGCGCGGATCATCCAGACGTAGTTGCCAGACATGGCGATGAAAGGGAGAAAATCCCTTGAAAACAGCCGGCGAGTGTACCTGATTACAAAGGACGGTGCTATCGCAGCGCTAGCCGCTGAAGGACGCGCGAAGCGCCTTTCAGCGGAAACTGCAGGGCCCGAGTTACTCAGGCAAGCGGAAGGTAATGTAACTGGCACGACCCTGGCGGATCACGCGCATGGAGACAGAGCGATTGCTTGGCAGGTCCTTGGCAATCTCTTCAAAATTGGCAACCGAGTCGACCGCCTGGTTATCCAGGTTGGTGATAATGTCACCCGCACGCAGGCCTACCATAGCGCCCGGCCCTTGGGTTACTTCACGCACCACGACGCCAGCATGAATATCCAGATTCTTCTTCTGCTCGTCGCTCAGCTCGGCAACACTAACCCCTAAGCGATTGTCAGCCTTGGAAGGCGCTGCCGAGTCTGAATCACCCAGCGCAGCGACACTGTCATCCTCAGGCAGGCTGCCGATTTCCATCGTCAGCGTTTTGCGCGATTTATCACGCATAACCACCATGCTCGCCTCGGTGCCTGGACGTACGCGCCCAACGGCGTGTGGCAAATCGGCTGAACGGCTAATTTCTGCGCCGTTGAACGACATGATAACGTCACCCACCTTCAAGCCGCCTTCGTCCGCCGGGCCACCCGGCATAATCTGGGCAACCAGAGCACCGGCGGGCTTGGGCAGATCAAAAGACTCAGCCAGATCTTTGTTAACTTCCTGAATCACAACACCCAACCAGCCTCGCTGCACGCTGCCGCTGGCTTTTAACTGCTCCACTACATCCATCGCTACGTCCATGGGGATCGCGAAAGAGAGCCCCATGAAGCCGCCAGAACGAGTAAAGATCTGCGAGTTAATGCCAACCACTTCGCCATCCAGATTGAATAGCGGGCCGCCGGAATTACCTGGGTTGATCGCTACATCTGTCTGAATGAAAGGAACATAGTTTTCATTTGGCAGACTGCGCCCTTTGGCGCTGACGATGCCTTGCGTCACCGAGTAATCAAAGCCAAAGGGGGAGCCTATAGCCAAGACCCACTCACCGGGCTTGAGATCGGCAGATTTACCAATCTTTACGACGGGCAAATCATCACCTGCGTCTATTTTCAGCAGAGCGAGATCTGAACGAGGATCAGCACCTACCAGGGTAGCTTCCATTTCCCGACGATCGGAGAGGCGTACATAAATTTCATCCGCATCTGCAACCACATGGTTGTTGGTAAGAACGTAGCCGTCTTTGGAAATAATAAAACCGGAGCCCAGCGATTGGGGCGCCTGGTGTTCACGAGGGGCCGGCGACTGCGGAAAGCTGCGCTCAAAAAACTCACGGAACATCGGCGGCATGCCTTCCAGATCCGGCATACCCTGCATACCAGCGGTCGGCACAGCCGAGGGCTTTTGCTTGGTACTAATATTGACGATAGCGGGAGATGCATCTTCTACCAACTCGGTAAAATCAGGCAGATCCGCCGCCAGTACAAGAGATTGCCAACCCAGCAGGGCAGCGCCTGCCGTTGCTACTACCCAACGTCGTAATGACAACATATGCGTGTTTTCTCCTATTGATAGAACGAGAGAAGCTGAAGCGTAACTAGCATCCTAGCGTGCTGACTCCGATACCATAGAGTATCCAAGCGCGGCGGCGATCACCTGTGGCTGCAACTGCGGATCTGACCGCACCATGCGGTCATGCCAGCGAACCAAAACAAAACCAAAAGCCAGACCCACGGCAGAAGATAGAATCATTTGTGGCTCAGACCAGCTTAGCGCTTGCGCTAACAGCGCAGCAGCAAACAAGCAGACAAGCGGAACCAGATATACCCAGATAGCGCTTTTTACTAGCGCATCTTCGGGGACGCCAATCATCACTTCATCCCCAACCTGCCACTCGCGGTCGGTCAGCGCGCGAACAAAGCCTTGAGAAGAGCCCGAACCCAGTTTCTGCAGCAACGCCTGACCACATCCTGCCTTCGCTTGGCAGCTGCCGCAGGTACTAGAGCGGATAGTTGCAACCCAGACAGCCCCGGGCTCCGTGCTTAGAACCCGACCGCGCTCCTCGATCACTGCTGCGCTTCCACAGACTGATCAAAAGAGGCAGCGATACGCTCGGCCGCAGCTGGCGGAATCTCACCAACCACTGTCGCCAGAAAAACCCCATTATTCAGGCTCAGCTTGCGACTAACCGCCACGGTAGGCCCGAGCTGAGCGCGCAAATCATCAGCCAACCCTTCTTCGCCCAACGGCTCAACAAAAACCGTAAACCGGGCCATACCGTCGGTATATACACGACTGGAGACCGGGCTCTCATCTACGGAGTAAGCCCGAACATCCTCTTCGCCACCACTAAACCCAGGCGGCAACCAGCTGGGTTCTATGCTTTCGGCCTTGCTGGCATCGTCTTTCAGGGTAACACCCACCTGCAGACAACCGGCGCCGGGCGCAAGCTCCGCGTCAGCAACGTCAGTCACAGCAATATTGGTAAACTGGAAACGCTCAAGCAGGGTGCTGCGCTCATTGATCAATAGCGACTTAAGCAATAAGCCTGTTTCATTATCCAGATACAGCTCGTAGGCGTAACGGTAATTATCCCGGGGCTTCACTGCCAGTACAGTGGCAGGTCGGTCGGCAACGCGAGTGGTACCTAACGTTTCGAGCGAATACCACTGCTCCAACCGTTCTGGGCTCATTGCTGGCTGGGCAGCAGGATCCCAGACCGGGCCTGCAGAATAGGAACTGGCACACTGTACATCGCCGTTGCGACGAACCCATTCATACGGCTCGCCATCGGCTTGCAATAGTCGCTCAGTGACCACCTTGCTATCCGCTTGATGCCAAACTTGATGGGTGGAAAAACTGCCAGAGCGCTCGTAGACGAACGCTCCTTTGTAGCTTACCTGTTCTGTTGCCTGCGCCATGCGCTGCAACAGATCTGCTGCGTCATTCGCCAGCACCGCAGGCGAGACAAAAAGGGCCGCCACACAGCAGCAGCCCAAACTACGCTTGGATATCACCACTATCGTCCTTCTATACTGGCCGCACGTGCGTAGGGAACCAGCTGAGGCGAAGACGATTGAGCGCTGTTCTCAGCATGCTCGCGCAGATAACGGCCAATACGCTGCTCATGCCACGCTGAAGGCGCCTTGGCAGCAGCAAGCGGCTCAGCACCTACACCCGGCTGCTGCGAGTAGCCTGCCAATACCGCACCTGAACGGGTAGACATTCCACCCGCAGCCGCAAAGCTGGGCACTTCAACCGTATTCTCGACTGCCAGCGTAGGCTGTGCAGGCACATCGCCCTGGTTAACCATGCGAACGCCTACCAATACAGCCATAGTCACCGACGCAGCGACAGCCACCCGAGACATATTGCGCCACAAACCAGACTTGAGCGGCGCCGCCGATTCAGCAGCGACCTGCAACTGCGGCTCATCGCGCAACGCAGCGGCAATGCCGGCCGAAAGGTCAACCGACCCTTGCCAATGCTCTTTATGCAACACCGAGCGCGCTATTTGATAACGCTCCCAAGTACCGCGCACCGTGGGATCCTGTTCGGCGGCCTGGAGAACACGCCGCACTTCCAGTTCGTCAGCCTCGTTATCCATGAGTGCGGAAAGAGACTCCTGCAAGACTTCGTTTCTCATCGCTGTACCTCTGCTAATGGCCCCAAAGGGCTCTCTGCGTTGCGCAACCGAATACCCATCATGCTTCCAGCAGGGGCTTCAGCGCTTTATCTATTGCCTCTCGCGCCCTGAAAATACGCGACCTTACGGTACCAACAGGGCAGTCCATTACATTGGCAATGTCTTCGTAACTCAAACCTTCGAACTCACGCAAGGTCAGAGCTGTTCTCAAATCGTCCGGCAATTGTTGGAGCGTGCGATTGACAACTTGTTCAATCTCATCGCGCAACATTTCGCGTTCTGGCGAATGATTGTCCTTGAGGATGCTGTCTCCCTCGTAGAACTCTGCTTCATCCGCCGCAATATCAGAATCAGGTGGTCGGCGATTACGCGCAACCAGGTAATTTTTGGCCGTATTGATCGCAATACGGTACAGCCAGGTATAAAACGCACTGTCGCCGCGGAAGTTGGCCAGTGCCCGGTAAGCCTTGATAAAGGCTTCCTGGGTCACGTCCTGCGCTTCGTGATTATCATGTACAAAGCGCGTAACCAAGGCCAAAATCTTGTGCTGATACTTCAACACCAACAGATCAAAAGCTCGCTTATCACCTTTCTGAACACGTTCGACCAACTGCTGGTCGCTCTGCTCAGTCATATCGCTGCTCCTGCATGCCGCAGGCCTGCCAGTCGACGTTGTTATGGTAGACCCAAGATGTAACCAAAAGTTCTCCCCTCACTCAGGTACGGAATTTAAGAGCCAGCGTATTGCAGAAAGTTCCGCACATAGCATGCAAATAGCCATCATTGGCGACCACCTTAACGGTGTAACGCGATAACACCCCGCGACAGGCAGTATTGTGAGACAGACAGCTTCTATATACTAGATCGCCGTGACAAGCATTCCACGCCACCCGACGGCAAGACGAGATATTATGACGCAGCAACAGGAATATGACGTACTAGTGATTGGCAGCGGCGCGGCCGGGCTCACACTTGCCCTGCATCTGGCTGGTGATTTGCGGGTGGCAGTGCTGAGCAAAGGACAACTGTCCGAAGGCTCGACCTTCTGGGCTCAAGGGGGCGTTGCCGCTGTCCTTGACGATAGCGACACCGTCGACGCCCATGTACAGGACACCCTGATTGCGGGCGGCGGACTTTGCCATGAAGATGCGGTACGACAGATCGTGGGTGATAGCCGCGACGCTATCGGCTGGCTGGTCGAGCAAGGCGTGCCGTTCACCCGCGAGCGGCGTGAGGATGGCAGCGAAACCGATGACTTTCATCTGACTCGAGAAGGTGGCCATAGTCACAGGCGCATCATTCATGCCGCTGATGCGACTGGCGCGGCCATTTTCAACACGCTGCTCAAGCGCGCCGAAGCCCACAGCAATATTGAGCTGCTGGATAACCGGGTTGCCGTCGACCTGATTACCAGCCAGAAACTGGGCCGTCCCGGCAAGCGCTGCCTCGGCGCCTACATCCTTAATCGATCAAATGGGCATGTGGAAACCGTCGCAGCACGCTTTACCGTATTGGCCACAGGCGGCGCAAGCAAGGTCTACCTCTATACCAGCAATCCGGATAGCGCCTCCGGCGACGGGATTGCAATGGCCTGGCGAGCCGGCTGCAGAGTCGCCAACATGGAGTTTAACCAGTTCCACCCAACGTGCCTTTATCACCCCAAGGCCAAGAGCTTTTTGGTGACTGAAGCGCTGCGTGGCGAGGGCGCATTGCTCAAACTCCCCAACGGAGAGCGTTTTATGCCGCGCTTTGACGAGCGCGCCGAGCTGGCCCCTCGAGACATAGTCGCACGCGCGATCGATCATGAGATGAAGCGGCTTGGGCTGGATTGCGTCTACCTGGACATCACCCATAAACCGGCAGACTTTATTCGCAGTCACTTTCCGACCGTGCATGAACGCTGCCTCGCCTTTGGCATAGACATTACCAAAGAGCCCATTCCAGTTGTCCCTGCGGCACACTATACCTGTGGCGGGGTGATGGTCGAGGCAAGCGGTCGCACTGATGTGGAGCAGCTTTATGCCATCGGTGAAACCAGTTTCACCGGACTGCACGGCGCCAATCGCATGGCCAGCAACTCGTTACTGGAATGTATTGTTTATGGCCGCTCCGCCAGCCAGGACATCTTGAGTCAGATCGATCAGGTAAGCATGCCGCGCGACCTGCCTCACTGGGACGAAAGTCAGGTCACGGATTCGGACGAAGACGTCATCATTTCCCACAACTGGGACGAACTACGGCGTTTCATGTGGGATTATGTCGGTATTGTGCGCACGTCGAAGCGCTTGCAGCGCGCCAAACACCGGGTCGATATGCTGCGTGGCGAAATTCACGAGTTCTACAGCAACTACCGGGTTAGTCGTGACCTGCTGGAGCTGCGCAACCTGGCTCAGGTTGCCGATCTGATTATCAGCTCGGCGATGCAGCGCCGGGAAAGCCGCGGACTGCATTACACGCTGGACTACCCCGCTCAACTGGACGAAGCCGTCGACACTATTCTGCAGCCGCCCAGCGCTGCCGACTGAAGCGCAGACGTAAGCGCAAACGACGCAGACTCTCTTCCGAGGCCGCGTCACTCGCCAGTATCACTGAAACAGCACGCCAGCGACCCTGCTCGCGCAAACGAACCACTGTCAGCATAGCGCTGACGTAGGTATCGGCGAGCAGCTTGGCTGCAGCTTCTGAGCCATCACGGCGCAACACATGCCAACCCTCGCCGTCGAATCTCAGCCCGGTAACGGAATGTGGATGCCTAAGGCTGACCTGGCGTGGCCAGATCCAGCAGCCATAGCCGCAAACAAGCAAAATGCAGAGCAGGCTCGGCAGCAAGCTAAGCGCACTCTGGAATACTGCAAGGCAGGCCAGAAGGCTGCCGCAGAGCAGTAGCAGCGCTAGCCAGCGCGAAGGCTGGCGGTGCATAACGAGATAATCAGTCTGGCTGTACACGGTCCAATATCATCCTCACAATGCGTTTCAGATCCGGATCTTCAGGCTCGCTGCGCTGCATAAACCAGCCAAACATGTCCTGGTCCTCCGACTCGAGCAACATCCGATAACGATCCTTGTCAGCGTCCTCCAGCGATGGATAGGCTTCCTCCAGAAAGGGGATCAACAGCACATCCAGCTCCAGCATGCCGCGACGGCTGTGCCAGTACAAACGCTTCACTTCTATATCGGCCGACATCGGCAACTCCACACTAAGGATTGAACTAGAGTACATCACCACCATTATAACGATAGGCATGCCTGACAAATACCCAGCATAGCCCCTATGATGTAACACTCACCGCCAAGGGAACAATCATCGGTATGACTGCACTCTCTAATACAGCGATCGAGTTGAGCAATCGCTTTGACACTACCTCTTCCGGTGACTCCGGAACCAGCCTGTGCTGGCTAACCCATGAAGGCGTAATCGCCGTCGACGGCCCTGATGCAGAGCGCTTTCTGCAAGGTCAGCTGACCTGTGACGTAGCGCACCTTGGCGCAAAGCAGAGCACGCTGGGCGCACGCTGCAACCCCAAGGGTCGCATGCAGTCCAGCTTCCGCTTGCACCGCAGCGAGACAGGCTTCCTGTTAAGCATGGCACAGGAGCTGGTCACGCCACAGGTAACCGAGCTCAGTAAATACGCGGCCTTCTTCAAGACCTCTTTAAGCGACCAGTCCGATCAATGGATCAGGCTGGGGCTGTGGGGAGAGCATACAGATAAAGCACTTGCTGCAGCGGACCTTGAACGACCAGCTGGCCCTGGACAGGTAACCACAACACTCGACGCCCGAGTGCTGAGCCTGCCTGATGGCGCCTATGAAGTCTGGTTGACGGCGGGACGAGCACTAGAAGCTACCGATCAGTTGTTGCAACACAGCAGTGCAGACAACCTGAACAACTGGCTATTGCGGCAAATTCAGGCAGGCCTGGGCCAAGTGACAGGACCAACGCTGGAGCTATTCATTCCGCAAATGCTCAACCTGCAACAACTGGGTGGTGTCAGCTTCAAAAAAGGCTGCTACACCGGCCAGGAAATCGTCGCGCGCATGCAGTACCTGGGTAAGCTGAAGCGCCGCATGTACCGCTTGCTGCTCGCTGGCGAGGCGTGCCCTGACGCGGGCACCCCCATTATCGACCGAGATAGCGGTAAAACGGTTGGCGAGGTGGTTATCGCCGCCAGAGGTCGGAAGCTGGTAGAAATGCTGGCCGTGTTGCAGAAGGATGCGGCACAATTGGCTACATTAAGCGCAGGCAATGCACAGGGGCCACTGATAACTCTTGCCGACCTGCCGTACGAATCTGATCTGACTGCCAGCGACGAGGCTGTGCAGTAGCAATCAAATAAAGGATTACCCATGACAGATATGGCCCAACGCGTAAAAGAAGAGCTGATCCAGGCGATCGAAAAAGACCAACTGGTGCTTCCGACACTGCCCGAAGTAGCCCTGCGCGTTCGCGAAGCAGCAGAAGACCCTGATGTCAGCATCCCCTTTCTGGTCAAGGAGATCAGCAACGATGCCGCGCTCAGCGCCCGCTTGATCAAAGTCGTCAACAGCCCTCTATTACGCAGCCGGCAGGAAATCACCGACCTGTCGATGGCCGTCAACCGCATGGGCATTACTTACACTGCAAACCTGGCGATCGGCCTGGCGATGTCACAGATGTTTCAGGCCACCTCCGACGTTATTGACCGCAAGATGCGTGAAGTCTGGACCCGCAGTACCGAAGTGGCCGGTATCAGCCACGTACTATGCAAGCACTACACTCGCCTCAAGCCTGACCAGGCAACCTTGGGCGGCCTGGTGCACCAGATCGGCGTACTGCCGATCCTTGCCTATGCCGAAGAAAACAGCCAGCTTCTGCGCGATTCCATCAGCCTGAATCTGGTTATTGAAGAGATTCATCCAATCCTTGGCGACCGCATTCTGAAGGCGTGGGACTTTCCGCAACCACTGCGCCACGTGCCGACTGAACACCTGGACTTCGACCGCAACTCCAGCGCGGTCGACTACGCTGATATCGTGCAAGTCGCAGTACTGCAGTCTCTCGCCGGAAGCACGCACCCTTACGCCCAGCTCGACTGGAGTACTATCAGCTCCTTTGCCAAGCTCGGCCTCAACCCCAGTGAAGAGCAGGAAGACGAAGACCTATCCGCTGAAATGGAAGCAGCCATGCAGCTGCTCGCCTGATAACGAGCTGATAGATCCATTATCTGCCCGCCCCCCCCCTGCGGCGGGCAGTTGCCCAGAAGTGCGGCAACGCCTCCCTGATCCCCCCATGATATTCAAGGCACCTTGCGATCAAGCAACAGCGGTGTCTTCTTACTTAACAAAGGTTTGACCAAGAAGCCTACTCAGCAGCAGGCAAACCCCAGTCGACGGGTGTGCGTCCTCGCTCTAGCAGATAATCGTTGGCAGCAGAAAAGTGGCCATTACCAATAAAGCCACGATGCGCCGATAGCGGGGAAGGATGGACCGAAGTTAGAACGCGGTGGCGCGTCTCATCAATCTGCTTTCCTTTGCGCTGAGCATAATTGCCCCAGAGCATGAACACACAGTCAGTGTGACTTTGGTTAATCACCTCGATGATCTTTGACGTGAATACTTCCCAGCCCCGGTTGGCATGAGATCCGGCATTGCCCTGCTCGACCGTCAACACCGAATTGAGCAGTAATACGCCCTGCTCCGCCCAGGATTGCAAACAGCCGTGACTCGGCATCGGTAAGTCAAAATCGCGCTGCAGCTCTTTCAATATGTTCTTGAGTGACGGCGGCTGACGGACACCCGGCGGAACCGAAAAACTCAAACCATGCGCTTGCCCGGGACCGTGATAAGGATCCTGACCAAGAATCACCACTTTAACTTGCTCCAGCGGCGTCGAGTTCAGCGCATTAAAGATCAAAGGTCCTGGCGGATAGATCTCCTTACCCGCCGCCTTCTCAGCCTGCAAAAAGGCCCTGAGGGACTGCATATAGGGCGCATCAAACTCGGCTTCCAGCGCCTGCAACCAGCCTGACTCCAGCTCAATACGCCGCTCAGCCATCACTACTTTGCCGCCGGCACTGTCTGCTCGATACAGCGCACCACGCGATCACGACTGTCCTTGAGCACACCAGAGAGACCGTTCATGTGGCTAGCGTGCAACACCAGGATACCGTCGACGCACTCAGCCTCATGCTTGGCCGGATTGCTGCGCAACTGCCCGGCATCCTCCGCGCCTACGGTGACCAGACGATAGTCTTCCAGCTCAAGCCCTTCTTCAGGCTTGGCAAAGTTCAGATAACCATAAAGGTGCAGTAACAACACGGTACACATGACGCTGGCCATTGCCGTCAGCATAAGCGGCAACTTGTTTATTTCACGGGACTCCGACATCTACAGCTCCAGTTAAAGAATATTGGCGTAGTCGGCTTCGACACGCTCCAAACTCAGGTTATTCAAGAACCCGGAAAAACACATCCAGGCGCTCAGTGCATTCAGATCAGCAAAGGGTGAAGGCAAGTAACGTGGAGGCACCACCAAGCCTTCCTCAACCAACTGGTTCAGGGTACGCATATCCTCCAGCGTGGTCTTGCCGCAAAATAGCAGCGGAATCTGCTGCAGCTTGCCTTTACGCACAGCCAGCTGAATGTAGTTGTAAGTGAGAATAAAGCCCTTGAGGTAAACCAGATCCTTGGTAAAGGGCAGACCGTTGCTGCTTGAGCCCCGGAATACGCGACTGGCATTGTTGTAGCCATCCTCACGCGAATAGCCCTCATCACGGTAGAACTGGAATACATCCATAAAATCGCCGCCAGTCTCGGCAATCTGAATCGCGCGGGTGCGGTCAGTCAACTTGCGCAAACGCGCAGGATAAGACGCGAACGTCAGCACCTCCATAAGAATCGCCAGGCCCTCCTGGGTAACCGTCGAAGACGGCGGGCCTTTAGCCAGGAAGGTACAAATTGGCTGATGCTGGCCATTCAAACTGGTCGCCACGTGCACCATACCCTCGTGCACAGCAAGAATGTTCAGGTCACGTTGGTTGAACTTGGCGTCACTGCGAATCTTGATATAGTCAGCCCCGGCGGCCGCGTCGGCAACAATGCCATCCGACTCGAATACCCGCACCGCCTGATCATCCGGGAAGGCGTCATTCATGCGCGCTTGCAGAATATCCACGGCTTCGGGAGCCGCAATTGTCTTGGGTTCACGGGCAATTTCCGTGCGAGCGATATTACTTAGCGACTCACTCAGCGCTATACCAAGGTCGGTCAGCGTCGGATCGCCGGCATGAAACGCATCGGAGGCAGCACCGTAAAGCTCCTGCGAGATCAGCCCGAAGTCAGCGCTGCCACGCGCCTCCAGCATACGAATCACCATGCGGTACTCACGACACATGCGACGCATGATCTGACCAACCGGATTGAAGGTGCCCAACTGGCGCGTTATGTCTCGCTCGATATCCTGAAACACCTGCCGCAACTCACCGGGGTTATACCCCAGGGGGCGCTGGGCATAATAATCGGGGGTGATATCAGGAATTGCCTTGCAGCGCTTCTGAAAAAAGCTATCACGGACGCTATCGTCCCATTTGATCGCATCCAACACGCGAATAGGCGCCTGCGCCTCGACAATGCGGTCCGATAAACTCCGAATCACCAGCTGATATTGCTCATTCTGTTTCACGGTAGCTCCCTTCGGTCGCAGCTGTAAGCTTCAAGCTGGAAGTGCGTTAGACAATTCTGAAGATCGCCTGATACCCCAGTAGAACAATCTTGGCGTCCGGCGACATGGCAATTCATTAACCAATGCCGCCTCTTGCTTCTAGCTTCCGGCTTGTAGCTGAAACGGCTTACGCCGTTTCTGGCCGCATGTGCGGGAACAGAATAACGTCCCGAATAGACGGCGCATCCGTCAGCAACATCACCAGACGATCAATACCAATACCCTCGCCCGCTGTTGGCGGCATCCCGAATTCCAGCGCACGGACGAAATCAGCATCGAAGTGCATGGCTTCGTCATCACCCGCATCCTTGTCCTTGACCTGCGCATGGAAACGCTCAGCCTGATCTTCAGCGTCGTTAAGCTCCGAATAAGCATTGGCGATCTCGCGACCACCGATGAACAGCTCGAAACGATCGGTCACGCTTGGATCATCATCGCTACGGCGCGCCAGCGGAGACACTTCAAACGGATAACGGGTGATAAAAGTAGGTTGCTCCAGCTTATGTTCAACCAGCTCCTCAAAAATCATGGTTTGCAGTTTGCCCAGCCCCTCGAAACCCTTAACGTCGGCACCGGCTTTCTTAGCGATGACGCGCGCACGGTCAAGGTCTTGCAGATCCGCGGCCGTGACTTCGGGGCTGTATTTGAGAATGGAATCGAATACCGAGAGACGTGCGAAGGGCTCGCCAAAATGGAACACCTTGCCCTGGTAGGGCACATCGGTACTGCCCAAAACCAGTTGAGCCAGTTCGCGGAACAGCTCTTCGGTAAGATCCATGTTGTCTTCGTAATCGGCGTAAGCCTGATAAAACTCCAACATGGTGAATTCCGGATTATGGCGCGTGGAAACACCCTCATTGCGGAAGTTACGGTTGATCTCGAACACGCGCTCAAAGCCGCCAACCACCAAACGCTTTAGGTAGAGCTCAGGCGCAATACGCAAAAACATCGGCAGATCCAGCGCATTATGATGCGTCTCAAACGGCTTGGCCGCGGCACCGCCTGGAATAGTCTGCAGCATAGGCGTTTCCACTTCGAGGAAGTTGCGCTCACTGAGAAACTTGCGGATATGCCCAATCACCCGAGAGCGGACCATAAAGGTGTTACGAGTGTCTTCGTTGACGATCAGGTCAACATAGCGCTGACGATAACGCTGCTCGGTATCCGTCAGGCCATGGTGCTTGTCGGGCAGCGGGCGCAAAGACTTGGTCAGCAGCTTGACCGCCGTCATATGCACATACAGATCACCCTTGCCGGAGCGCGCCAGGTTACCTTCTGCGGCGATGATGTCGCCCAGATCCCAATGTTTGATTTCTTCCAGCGTCTCAGCTGGCAAGCCTTTACGGTCAACGTAGACCTGCAGGCGGCCACTCATATCTTGCAGCACCATAAAGGCACCCCGATTGAGCATGATACGGCCAGCAATTTTGACCGGAATGGCCGTCTCAGCTAGCTCTTCCTTGCTCTTGTCGGCGTACTTTTTCTGCAGGTCGCCGCAATAGCTGTCAGGGCGGAAGTCGTTGGGGAAGACCGCGCCTTTTTCACGCGCGGCAGCCAGTTTGGCTTTACGCAGTGCAATGAGCTGGTTTTCTTCCTCGTGCTGAGCTTGCTGGTCTTGCTGCTGATCGGTCATGTCAATGGAATCCCGGAAAATCAAATCAATATAGATTGGCTGTAAGCAGTGAGCACTCGGCTGATTTCTGCGATTACAAACCCTGCTTCAGGCTGGCCTCGATAAACTCATCCAGATCGCCATCAAGCACTGCGTTGCAGTTGCTGTTCTCGATGCCGGTGCGCAAATCCTTGATCCGCGACTGGTCCAGCACATAAGAGCGAATCTGATGACCCCAGCCGATATCCGACTTGGTCTCTTCCAGTGCCTGTGCTGCTTCACTACGCTTCATCATTTCCAGCTCGTACAACTTGGCCCGCAACATCTTCATGGCGGTGTCCCTGTTGGCGTGCTGAGAGCGCTGGTTCTGGCAACTGACCACCGTATTGGTAGGTACGTGGGTTATACGCACGGCAGAATCAGTAGTGTTAACGTGCTGGCCACCAGCGCCGGAGGATCGGTAGGTATCAACCCGCAGGTCAGACGGGTTGATATCGATTTCGATATCATCATCGATTTCAGGGGCGGCAAACACCGCTGAAAACGAGGTATGTCGGCGATTACCCGAGTCGTACGGGCTCTTGCGGACCAAGCGATGCACACCGATTTCGGTGCGCAGCCAACCAAAGGCATATTCACCCTTGATATAAACGGTCGCACTCTTGATACCGGCTACCTCGCCCTCGGACAGCTCGACAATCTCGGTTTCAAAACCACGCTGATCGGCCCAGCGCAGGTACATGCGCAGCAGCATATTGGCCCAATCCTGCGCTTCAGTACCACCAGAGCCAGCCTGAATATCCAGATAGCAGTTGCTGGCATCCATCTCGCCGCTGAACATGCGTCGAAACTCCAGCTTCTCCAACGCTACCTGCAGCCGAGCCAGTTCCGCCACCACATCGTCTACGGCGCCCTGATCTTCCTCTTCCGCCGCCATTTCCAGCAATTCGGACGCGTCAGCCAGGCCGCTGCTCATCTGGTCCAGGGTTTCTACGATCTGCGCCAGTTGCGCACGCTCACGACCCAGATTCTGGGCGCGTTCAGGCTCATTCCAGACGCTGGGGTCTTCCAGTTCACGTTCAACTTCGATCAGGCGCTCATGCTTTTGATCGTAGTCAAAGATACCCCCGAATGGTTTCGGAGCGACTACGCAGATCTTTGATGGTGTTCAGAATCGGATTGATTTCCATATTGACTCATCCCGGCAGGAAAAAGCGGATATTGTAGCGGAAATCGGGTACCGAGTGCAGCGTCTAAGTGCGCTAGAAGAGACAGCCCCGGCTATCTCCTATAGCGCTTTGAGAGCAACAAACTCATAGTTTGAAGCGCGCGACCAGTTGATTTAAATCCACGGCCAAACGAGATAATTCGTGACTGGCAGAGCTTGTCTGCTCAGCTCCTGAGGCAGCCTGCATAGACAGATCACGGATATTCACCAGATTACGATCTACTTCTCGTGCTACCTGCGCCTGCTCTTCTGAAGCACTGGCGATGACCATATTGCGCTCATTGATGGAGCCTATGGCTAGCGTAATCCTGCCTAGCGCTTCGCCTGAGGCTTGAGCCAGCCCGAGCGTCGAATTCGCCTGCCCCATGCTTTTTTGCATAGCTGATACCGCACTGGCGGCACCTTTTTGCACAATCGAAATCATTCTTTCGATTTCTTCGGTGGACTGCTGTGTGCGATGCGCCAGCGCACGAACCTCGTCAGCGACAACGGCAAAACCCCGACCCTGCTCACCGGCCCTGGCCGCTTCAATTGCCGCATTTAGTGCCAATAAATTAGTCTGCTCGGCTACCGCGCGGATAACATCGAGCACCTGAGTAATATCTCGAATATCGTTAGCCAGTCCTTCCACACTCTCTGAGGTAGCGGTCATATCGCTTGCCAGCTCATTGATCGCGGACACTGTTTGCCGCACCCGCTCACTTCCATCACGCGCACTTTCGTCCGTATCTTTGGACGCCTCAGAGGTACTCACGGCGTTCCTTGCCACCTCCTCCACCGCTGTCGTCATCTGGTTTACCGCGGTAGCTGCCTGCTCCATCTCATGGTTTTGCTGACGCATCCCCCGGTTAGAATCCTCAGTAACGGCGTTGAGCTCGTCCGCCGCAGACCCGAGCTGTATGGAAGAGCTGCTGATACTTTGAATAGTGTCACGCAAGCTGCTCTGCATCACTCTAAGTGCTTCGAGCAGCTGAGCAGCTTCATCCTTACCCTCTACGGCAAATCGCTGGGTAAGATCACCGGAGGCAATGGTTTGAGCGACGGTAACGGCTTGAGACAGGGGGCTGACGATACTGCGAATCAACATGAACGCAAGGATGACCGTAAGAATCATCGCACCAATGGAAAGCGCAACCACCAGGGTAAACCCGCTATTGAAACTCGCATCAGCCGTCTTGGTAGCCTCAGATGCACCAATACGATTAAGCTCCTTTAGTGCTTGAAGCTGCTGCATCATATCGTCGGCATAATCATTCAGTGTTGTATTGACCACCTCAAGCGCAGCCTCCCGCGCACCGCTTCTCTCCAAAGAGATAATCTTTGCCTGCTGCTCCATGTAGCGCTTCACTGAATTAGCGAAACGCTCATGCACGGCCTCCTCTTCTGGCGAAGAAATAAGCAACTTATAGCGGTCTTCGGCCGCATCCAGGGTCGCTTTCGCATCGCCCATGCGGCGAATGGTATCCTCGGTATCTTCAGGACTTTTCAGCGTCAGTAGACGTAGCGTCAACGCACGTACTCGACCAATAGCAACGCCCATATCATTGGTTGCAAGTATCGCTGGCAGCCAATTCTCATCGATCTGCTCGGACATGTGGTCCATGCGCTTCATCTGAGTCAATGAAAGCCCGGCTACCGCGACCAGCAATAGCGCTAGCAACGAAAAGCAGATGACAGCCCTAACACCAATACTCACGCTCCTGATTGACATAGACCTCTCCCTGAAACCCGGCTTCACATAACGATATAAAAACATAACCTGGAGACCAGCCCATGCATGCTATTGCAGAGTAGTACAGGCAACAGCACCTCGCCACGCAGGCAAAATGCCGAGCGCGCCGATAGCAATCCAGAGAATGAAAAAAACGAGGTTATGTATAAACACTGCTTTGCGTAGTTAGGCACCCGGAAATCCTATTGCCGATCACAGCGTGAACGACAATAGGAGGCACTAAGCTATTGGAAGCAAGCATCCCCAACTCGAGGTACAGCCATCAACTTTGTAGCCGTTCGCAATGAGCGATTAGCGACCAAAGCAACGCAAGAACACGAGAGTACCGACACCCCAGAATGCGTTGAGAATAAACCCAATGACGAAGCGAGCTGGTAACTGCGCCACATCAAACCCATAGCCTTTGAGGGGAAATACTACAATCAGAGCCACCAACGTCAAGGCGACGCCGCCAAATAGAGCCGCCTTAAGCCAAACAAGGCTATTACCCCAGCGGGCCAAAACCCATACCAGCGCCAGCCCCCAGAGCCCGCCCCAAAAAGAGGCCGATAATACCGACGGCACACCCAGGGGTTCAGTTGGCGTCAGCGAGAAAGGCGCAAAGGGTACGATGCCTGCCGAATGCAGCAAGCCCAAAGCGACCTGATGAAAGCAGAGAACTGCCAGGAAACCTGCCACAAATGCCAATAGCCAGCGCCGCATAAAATCACCCGTTCATTAAATGTCAAAGAACTATAGCAGCGCTTACTGCAAAAGCATTGCTTCAGCAGACACAGACTCACTCGAGACGCCAGAAAGACGCAACAGCACGGGATGTATCAGAGCAGCAGATTGCGGCTGGCTAAACCAATAACCCTGGATCAGTTGACAACCCTCAAGCTGCAGAAAGTCCATCTGCTCAAGCGTTTCGATGCCTTCAGCAACCACATCCATTTCCAGCCCACGACCGAGGCTGATAATAGCTCGACTGATCGCTTTCAACCGCTCATCGTGCGGCGCTTTGGTGACAAAGCTCTTGTCGACCTTGATGATGTGCAGTGGATAGCGGTGTAGATAGCCCAGAGACGAAAAACCCGTGCCGAAATCATCCAGCGCAATACGCACGCCCATGCTTTCCAGCTCGCGCAAGGTCGCTAATGTATCGGGTACATCGCGCATCAGCAGGCTTTCGGTAATTTCCAGAACCAAACTGGTCGCCGGCAAGCCAGACTCCTGCAGCACCTGCGCCACGCGTCGAGCGAAGCCAGCTTCCTGCAGCTGCCTGCTGGACAAATTTACCGAACAGCGCAGTCCGGGCAAGCCATCCTGCTGCCATTGACGTACTTGTGTGCAGGCCTGCTGCAGCACCCAATCACCGACCTTGACGATTTCACCACTTTCTTCCAACGCCGAGATAAACTCGTCCGGCGGCACCAGCCTGTCGTCCTGCCACCAACGCAGCAACGCCTCTACGCCAACCACCTTAGAGCGACCTGCCGACACTCTCACTATCGGTTGATAATAGAGTTCAAACTGCTTGCGCGAGAGCGCTTCGCTGAGTGCATTCTCCAGGTTAAGTCGCTGATGCACTTCCTCTTGCAGCCGATCGCTGAAAAGAGCGAGCTGCGACTTGCCAAAGGCCTTGGCTCGGTAAAGTGCCAAATCCGCTTCGCGCAGGGCATCCTGGTGATAGTCCTGCCCTTTGAGCGGCGCCACACCAATGCTGACACTAACGCTGAGTCGACGCCCATCAACAACCAGGGGGTACTGTAGTGCCTGCATGATGCGCTTGGCGACCAGCTCGGCATCATGCTCCAGCGCCATATCATCAAGCAGTACAACGTACTCATCACCGCCAAAACGACACAGGTGATCACCAGGACGCAGGCAACGCTCAATCCGATTGGCAACCTGAATCAATACCTGATCACCGGCTTGATGGCCCAGACTGTCATTGATCAATTTAAAGCGGTCAAGACCGATAAAGAGCACAGCAGCCTTGCGCGCGCCAGGCTTGCGCTGACGCTGCAAAGCCTGCGCTATTAACTGGCTGGCGCTCTGTCGATTGGGTAGTCCGGTCAGGCTATCGTGCAGCGTAGCGTGGGCCAACTCCTGCTCAGCCTGCTTGCGTTGACTGATATCGGTCTGTGAGCCCGCCAGCAATCGCTTGCCATAGAGATCAGTACTCACTACGCCACGGATCAGCACCCAGACTAATTGCCCCCAGCTATCGCGCAATTGACACTCAACATGCAAAAAGGCCTGACGCCCTTCCAGGTGGGCCTGCACCGCCGATCGGAAAAGCAGACGTTGTGCCTCCGGCATCAGGTCGGCCCAGCCCTCGAAAGACATTGGTGCATGCTTGCTGTCGAGCCCCAGCATCGCTGACCAGCGCTCGGAGACATATAGGTAGTCATCCTCGACATGCCACTCCCAGAGTCCATCATTGGCACCGCGCAAGGCTCTGGAATAACGGTCCTGACTTGCCTGCAGGGCCATTTTGTCAGCGCTTGCGTAACTATCAACCGTGAGCGCAATGTCAAAAAATGCCGCTTTCAAAAGACTGGCATAGAGCTGCTCCGCAAGCAGCGGTTGTTCAGCCCACTCACGGCGAATAGCCGTGTGCATATAGTCCAGATAGAAGTGGAAGGCGCCCAGGTACCATTTCAGCCCCAGGCCCTGTCCTTGATGCTTTAGCCCGACCAACAGACGCAAGCGCGCATACTGCATATCGTAGGGTCCACGCAGCATCCGCCGAAAGTAATGCTGTTGTTCGAGCTGCAGTTGCAGCAGCTGAGCAGACTCTTGCATCTGCTGGGCCGGCTCATCGAACTGCTCAAGGTGGATAAATAACGCGTGGATGCAATCGAGGTGAACTCGATCGAGTTGGCGCAGGTTTTCCTGCAATGCCGGGAGTCGGGCTTCAGTAATCAACAAAAGGCGTAAACGCTGACGAATCTCGTCGGGATTCAAACCGAGATTGCGCTGCATTGCCACCAGCTTCTGCTTCAGATCGGGCACACGTGACATCCTTGCTCGTGCAATTATTTATGCGTCACAGAACGGCATACCGCTGAATTGTGACGCATTTCGCATTTTTGTACCGCTATCAGAACGGAAACCAAGCAAGGCGTCAATCCCCTCTTTGCGAAGGAGAAAGGTGACGCTACCCGTCCAGCGCCTCCAGATGACGCACCATGAGCTGCAGGCTCTGCCGGCCGCGAAACTCATTAATATCCAGCGTGTAGGCAATACGGACTCGGCTTACCTGCTGGTTTGGCCAGCACTGCGGATCAATATTAAAAGCAATAGCATCATAAAGGTCACTACCAGAGGGCGTTTGTAGCAGCATCTTCAGATGACGCTCGCCTACCAGGCGCTGTTGCACCAGTTTAAATTCGCCATCAAATAGCGGCTCAGGAAAGTGTTGCCCCCAAGGGCCAGCCTCGCGCAGATGACCGGCGGTCTGCATCGATAACTCGTGATCCTGCAGGCTACCATCCGACAGCAGGCGGCCAGTGAGGTCAGCCGCGCTAAGCTGACGTCGCACCTCTGTATCAAAGGCATCACGGAATGCAGCAAAATCGGATTCCAGCAACGACAACCCGGCGGCCATGGCATGCCCGCCAAACTTGCTGATCAGCTGTGGGTGCTGCGCAGCAACTGCGTCCAGCGCATCACGAATATGCAGGCCGGCAACTGAGCGCGCCGACCCCTTGATCATGCCTTCACCGGCATCAGCAAACGCAATAACCGGGCGATGGAAACGATCTTTAAGGCGGGACGCCAGGATACCAATCACACCCTGATGCCACTCAGCATCAAAAAGACATAACCCAAAGGGCAAATCTGTCTCATCGAGCTGCATGGCATCAAGGGTTTTCAGCGCTTGCTGCTGCATGTCGCGCTCAATCGATTTACGATCGCGGTTAAGGCCATCAAGCTCACGCGCCATATCCAGCGCCAGCCCCTCGTCTTCGGTCAGCAGGCACTCGATACCCAGGCTCATGTCATCCAGCCGACCGGCTGCATTCAGTCTGGGGCCAACAATAAAGCCCAAGTCGGTCGATACCAGCTTGTCTGCAGGCCGCCCGGCGACTTCCAGCAAAGCGCGAATACCGGGGCGACAGCGGCCAGCACGAATCCGCGCCAAGCCCTGATGCACCAAAATACGATTGTTTGCATCCAGTGGCACCACATCTGCCACTGTCCCCAGTGCCACCAGATCGAGCAGCTCAGCCAAATTAGGCTCAGCATGGGTGGCAAACCAGCCGCTATCACGCAGCTTGGCGCGCAGCGCCAGCATGACGTAGAAAATCACTCCGACACCCGCCATCGCCTTGCTCGGAAAGGCGCAGCCTGGCTGGCTAGGGTTGACGATGGCATCCGCCTGCGGCAGCTCGCTACCGGGCAGGTGGTGGTCGGTCACCAGCACCCGTAATCCGGCAGCCTTGGCCGCCGCCACGCCATCGATACTGGATATCCCGTTATCGACCGTTACCAACAGATCAGGGCTGCGCTGCAATGCGACCGCCACAATCTCCGGCGTCAGTCCGTAACCATATTCAAAGCGGTTGGGGACCAGATAATCAACCTGCTGCGCGCCGAGCATACGTAACGCCAGAACCGCCACACTGCTGGCAGTAGCACCATCAGCGTCAAAATCACCCACGACCAAAATTGATTGCTGTGCGGCCAATGCCTCGCACAAAACCTCGACCGCCGCATCCATCCCGCTGAGCTGCTGATAGGGCAGCAACGCACGCAAGCCCCGATCCAGCTCGGCAGCACTTTGCACGCCTCGCGTCGCGTAAAGCCGAGTCAATAACGGCGAGATGTCGCCAAGATCGGGCAGCTGTTCCGGTGGTTGACGAGATTCGATCAGCATAAAACTCAGCGCTCTCCCTGTAGCCACTCAAGAGCCAGCTCATGCTGTGCATCACCATCGCTAACATAGAGCACGCCATCGCTGATCATGACGCCCCAATCGATGGTACGCCCCATATTGGCGGCCAGCGCATCCAGCTCATCGGAAGGCAGTGCCGCAATGTTCAAATTTTTCAGCCCTGCTACTCCAGGCAACTGCTTGCTGGCCCACACCTTGGTATTGCCGTAGGCCAGCAGGGAGACTTTTTCTGCGCGGCGCGAACACCAGGTCAGACGCTCGGCGTCTGGCTGCCCAACTTCTATCCAGTGCTCGATGCGGTCATCCAGACTTTTGTGCCACAACGCGGCCTCATCCACATCCGACAGACCGCGACCAAACGCCAAGCGCTCCTGATACCAGAGCGCATAAGCCAGAATACGCGTAGCGAGCCGCTGCTCCGTCTCTGAAGGATGGCGCGCCATCGTCATGCGCACATTTTCGTAGACGCCCAGGTCGGTATCGGTGATGTTCAGTTGAACCTTGTAGGGAGTAGCCTGCAGCGCCATGAGAAATGCATCCTGATGAAAAATAGGCAGGCATTGTAACTGATCGTGTTGGCCAGAACCGAGGCCGGCAGCAATTCGATATCCGCCGCAACCTGGACTGCGATGAATAAAGGCAGCGCGCCTCCTCGCCTTTGGCTTGTGCTATCGACTGTTCTGACTATGCGCCAGAACCCACGACCTACCTAGCTACCAGAGGAGTCGCGCCGCATCAGCGAGGGCACCAGGTGCAGGATGACGAACGCCATTACTGCTGCCAGAAGTGCGGTTGCCTCGTGCCCCAAACCGATAGTGACGCCAATGGCGGCGGTCAGCCAGACACCTGCGGCAGTAGTCAAACCCTTGACCTCGTCATTACGGTTACTTTTGAGGATAGTGCCCGCGCCAAGGAAGCCGACGCCCGCAACAACGCCCTGAATAACCCGGCTCATCGCATCGTCCATCGCCCCTGCCATATCCGGCACCAGAACAAAGAGCGCAGCGCCGAGCGACACCAGCATGTGCGTGCGCACCCCCGCCTCCTTGCCTTGCTGCTCACGCTCCATACCCAATAAGCCGCCCAGCAGAACCGCCAACACCAATCGAAGCGTCACGCGCGTACCCTGCTCTACGTCGGATAAATCAGAAAACTCGTGCAGTAAGGTACGACCTATCACATTAAGGGTTTCCTGCTCCCAGATCATATCGCCTCCCTGTCGCTGGCCATGGCAATTGCATTATCGATGCTATTCGGAGTCAAAAGCGTATCCAAGGTTCAGCGCTGGAAGAATTCATGCCAAAACGCCAGTATTGACCTGCAACCCGCAGCATCATGGTTATACTGGCCTAATGAATATCAAACGAGGCCCACGATGAGCCTGCTTTCAATCTTTATCTGCCTATTGCTAACGCTGATGGCGGCCATACTTGTACTGAGCACCCGACAGAAAATGCGGCGCTTTCGAGCCATATTGGACCTGTCACCCAACGGCATCCTCATATTGGACCGCAAGCGCCGCATAAGCTGGCATAACAATTCCGCATCCAAGCTACTGCAATGCCCCTCTCATCTACTCAATGGCACCCCGGTCAGTCGCTGGCTGCCGATGATGGAAACGCTACCGGTAAAGCTGCAGCGCCTGGAAACAGTGGCGCTAAACAACGAAATGACCAAGCATCAATTAAACGTTACCCGTCTGCACGACGTCGATAGGCGCACTCCTGTCCTGTTGATTCACCCGAACGAACCCGCCAGCGCCAGCCACGAAGCAATGGAGCGATTAAAACGTAGCCAGTATTTCGCCCAAATAGGCACATGGGACTGGGACATAGGAACCGATCAACTCTACTGGTCCGAAGCTATCTACGGCATGTTTGGCTATCAGCCAGGAGAAATCACTCCGTCCTACCAGCTATTTTGCGATAGCGTCCATCCGGATGATCGGGAGCAGGTTCGGGCCAGCGAGATGGTCTGTATCGAGACGGGCGCTACACATGATGAGGAGTACCGCGTGGTTTGGCCCGACGGTAGCGTCCACTGGGTACGGGAAACCGGTAACGTGGTAAAAGATGAGCAAGGACGACCGTTCAAGATGATGGGCGTGGTCCGCGACATCACCGAAGACAAACGCTCAACCCAAGCGCTCGAGCAGCTAGCGCATCATGACCCGTTGACCGGCCTGCCCAACAGACTGATGCTGGAACAACGACTCAATGAAGCTCTTTTCGTTGCACGCAACCAAAAAACGCGCGTGGCGCTGGTGTTCATCGATCTTAATAATTTCAAACACATCAATGACAAACATGGGCACGCGATCGGTGACGAGCTACTGATAGAGGTCGCTGGCCGCCTACGCAAAGGCCTTAGAAGCAGCGACATGGTCGCGCGCCTGGGCGGCGACGAATTTGTGATACTGATGGAAGGATTGGCACCCGAGCTGCGATTAACCGAAGAAGCTCACAATCTGTGCGAAAAGATCTTTGCCGAGCTGGCACCACCATTAACGCTAAATGGCTGGCAGCATCGTATCGGCGCCAGCCTGGGGGTCGCGGTCTTCCCGGATCACGCCGTAACCATGGACAAGCTGATCCATGCCGCCGATCTGGCCATGTATGCGGCCAAACGCAGCGGCAACAACCAGTATCGAATCGGCGGCGACCTCACCACCCATGCGCACAATCTAAGCCAGCGTTAATCAGCGTTTACGCAAACGTCCGATCAAGGTAATAACGGACAAAATAACCACCCCCGCAACCACCCCCAGCCCAGAATTGATCAGTGTCGGCAATAGCCCGCCAAGTACGGTACCCACGAAAGGCAGCTCGCCTGCAATGCCTGCGCTGTTTTCAATCCAATGGTGCAACACACCGACACCGTGGGTAAGAATGCCACCGCCCACCATAAACATGGCTGCAGTACCTACGACCGAAAGCGTGCGCATCAACCAGGGTGCAAACCATAGAATACCCGCGCCCAGTTTCTGCGCCGCTTCGCTGGTTCGCTGAGCTAACGCCAGGCCAGCGTCATCCAGTTTCACGATACCCGCAACCAATCCGTAGACACCGGCGGTCATAACCAGTGCAATGCCCGACACCACAATCACCTGCTGCAAAAACTCAGCGTCAGCCACAGTACCCAGGGTAATAGCGATAATTTCTGCAGACAGAATGAGATCGGTACGCACCGCCCCTTTAATCTTTTCTTTTTCTCTGGCGACGATATCAGCAGGATCGCTGGATAGATTTTTGACTGTCTCTGCATGCTCCGCTTTGGTGTCATGCAGAAAACGATGCGCGAGCTTTTCCGCCCCCTCGTAGCAAAGAAAGGCACCACCCAGCATCAGCACAGGGGTGATCAGCCATGGCGCCACGGCACTGATCAGCAATGCCGCCGGCACCAAAATAAATTTGTTGCGGAAGGAGCCTTTGGCAACCGCCCAGACCACCGGCAGCTCTCGATCAGCCTTGACTCCGGTGACCTGCTGCGCGTTCAACGCCAGATCATCACCCAGTACGCCAGCGGTCTTTTTTGCGGCCACTTTGGTCATCAAGGAAACATCATCGAGCAATGACGCAATATCATCAATCAGTACGAGCAAACTGGTGGCCAAGGTGGCACTCCTTGTTCATGGCAATACAGAGGCTGGTAATTAACGGCAGTATGCGTATTTTTCTTTGTCGCTGCACCCAAGCCTCGCCTGAGCACCGCAGACCAATACGCTAACCGCAAGCAGCGGCCCGGTCCAGCGCAGGAATATCAGTGATATGACAGCACCCGGCCAGATTCGCTCCCCACGAATAACACCCCAACTCGGCCCGCTTTCTTGGGCTAGCCGCAATCGCCTACACTGTGCAACCAGAACAAAACTCATGAGGAGAGTGCATGAACGCCGCCAAACCCTTGGCTGGACTCAAGGTTATCGAGTTGGGCACTTTGATTGCCGGCCCTTTTGCTGCGCGCATCTGCGCGGAGTTTGGCGCCGAGGTTATCAAGGTAGAGTCACCCGACGGCGGCGACCCGTTACGTAAATGGCGCAAAGTTTATGAAGGCACTTCACTGTGGTGGTTTGTGCAGGCCCGCAACAAGCAGTCAATCACCCTCAACCTGAAGTCCGAGGACGGTATTCGCATCCTCAAGCAACTGCTGGCTGATGCCGACATACTGATTGAGAACTTCCGCCCCGGCACCCTGGAAAAGCTGGGCCTGAGCTGGGATATCCTGCACGAACTCAACCCGGCGCTGGTCATGGTAAGACTATCTGGCTTCGGCCAAACCGGGCCCTACAAGGATCAACCGGGTTTTGGCGCAGTAGGCGAATCGGTAGGGGGGCTGCGTTACATCACCGGGTTTGAGGATCGCCCACCGGTGCGCACCGGCATTTCCATCGGCGACTCTATTGCAGCGCTCTGGGCTGTCATTGGCGCGCTCATGGCGCTGCGCCACCGGGAGGTTAATCAAGGAAAAGGGCAGGTAGTCGATGTCGCCCTGTACGAAGCTGTATTTGCGATGATGGAAAGCATGGTGCCGGAGTTTGATGTCATGGGCTTTGTGCGTGAACGCAGTGGCAACATCATGCCTGGCATTACGCCCTCCTCCATTCACACCTGCAACGACGGCAAAGCAGTGCAGATCGGCGCCAATGGCGATGCCATTTTCCAGCGTTTCATGCGCGCTATAGGCCGTGATGACTTAGCCGAGGATGTATCCCTGGCCGACAATGCTGGCCGCGATGAGCGACGTGACGAGTTATATGCATTGATCGACAGCTGGGCAGCGCGACGCACACAAGAGGAGGTACTGGCAGTGCTCAACCGCGCGGAGGTGCCCGCAAGCAAGATCTACTCCGCTGCTGATATGTTCAAAGACCCTCAGTACCTTGCACGCGAGATGTTCCTCAACGCCACCCTACCCGATGGCAAGGCGTTCAAGATGCCGGGCATAGTGCCCAAGTTGACCGAAACGCCAGGCAGCGTGCAGTGGACTGGACCGGCTCTGGGCGAGCACACACACCAGATATTGTCGCAACTGGGTTATTCAAGTAAGGATCTGGAAAGGCTACGTAAAGAGAAAGTAATTTAACAAGAAGCAGTTAAATCGCAGTGCTGAATGAATAGATTACTGACGACACATCACTTGCAGATTTTACACTTACAAAGCGGCCGCGCCACAAAACGCGGCGTGGCAATTTAGCAACTGACCCGGATCAGATGCCTTAAGCGCTTACTTACTAACCAAGCCAGCGTTTAACGAAGCCCCAGGAATGAGAGAATGGCCAGAACAATGACAACGGCACCCACGATATAAATAATTCTATTCATCAGGCTTTCTCCTTTTAGATGAAATAACCGCAATGAGTTTAATCATTGCGGCCTCATCTATTGGACAACCGCTTTAGCAAAAGAGTTTATAAAAGCCCGATTTATAGTCGCTTTTCAGCAACCAGTGCACAAAATGAAATAACCGCACTACCCATCACCCAAAGTCCTGCTTCGCCATCCACGGAATAATCCGCTCAAATGCCTCTTCGATCTTATCCAGCGACGTCGAATAGCTCAGGCGCAGGGCGTTGTTGCAGCTATTACCAAAGGTCTCGCCGGGGATGGTACAAACTCCGGTTTCCTTCAGTAGTCGCAGCGCCACGTTGGTGCCATTGACGCCTTCCGGCAAAGAGGGAAACAGGTAAAAAGCACCCTCTGGCTTATAGCCGGTCAAATGAGGGGTCTGCTCGACCAGCTCCACCAGACGATCACGCCGCCGGGTATATTCCGCCAGCATATGATCGGTAAACTCGCTGCCGCCACGCAGTGCCGCCACCCCTGCCCACTGAAAAGGCGTGTTGGCGACCGTAGTAGTAAACATATGATA
Organism: Pseudomonas sp. 5Ae-yellow; assembly: GCF_014077575.1. Taxonomy (NCBI): domain Bacteria; kingdom Pseudomonadati; phylum Pseudomonadota; class Gammaproteobacteria; order Pseudomonadales; family Pseudomonadaceae; genus Pseudomonas; species Pseudomonas sp. 5Ae-yellow. The sequence continues at coordinate 156,651 of NZ_JACGWE010000002.1, forward strand.
GCGCCGCAACTTCTTGATAGCCGCCTGACTAGCGATCAGCCAGCCAATACGCATGCCCGCCATGCTATAGGTCTTGGAAAAACTGCTGACCACCATCACATGATCCAGGTCGCTGCAGCATGAGAGCACCGATGGGTACTCCTTGCCGTCATAGACCAAGTGGTCATAGACCTCATCACTGATAACGTGAATGCCGCGATAGGCCGCCTCTTCGAGAATGGCCTCCAGCGTCTCCTTGGGATACAGAGTACCGGTGGGATTGCTGGGTGAGTTCAGCACAATCGCATGGGTATGCGGCTCGATGGCGTCAATCACCTCTTGCGGGTCAAGCTGATGATTGTTTTCCGCACGCGTCGGAATTTCAGTCACCTCGCCGCCATTCATACGAATCAGGGGCGCGTAAAGCATGAAGGCAGGATCGGGAACAATAAAGTGCCGCCCTGGCGCCGCCACTGCGGTCAGCGCCAAATAAATTGCCTCAGTCGCACCCGTCGTCACCAGAATATTATCGGCCGTCAGTTCACGCTGATAGCGATCTCCGTAATAGGTTGCCAACGAGTCCAGCAACTCCGGCAAACCGGCATCCATGGTGTAACCCGTCTGTCCCGCCTGCAGAGCCTCAACCGCTGCATCCACCACGTTTTTTGGTGCAGGAAGGTCAGGCTGTCCAATCGACAGATGAATCACATCTTCCAGGCTGGAGGCCAGGTTGACCATTTTTCGAATACCCGGGATGGGAATGGTCAGCAGTGCTGGATTCCACATCGGATCTTCAGATTCGTACAGATCTACATCACTTGTTCCAAGTGCCATAACACTCTCCCCGGGTCACGCAGTAAACAGGTCTGGACGACGGTCAGTCAAAGGCGCAGCCTGCTGATAGGCATAGCCAGCCTGCAACACCAAAGCGTCGTTAAAGCGTGCGCCTACCAACTGCAGCCCCATGGGTAAACCTTTGCTATCAAAACCACAGGGTACTGACAGTCCGGGCTGACCCGTCATGTTGAAGGGGTAGGTAAAGGGCGTCCAAGTTGGCCAGCGTGTGCTGGGCCAATCTTCGGGGACCTCACGTCCGGTCTTGAAGGCGGTGATGGGCAGCGTTGGCGTCAGCAGCAAATCGTACTTCTGATGGAATCCAGCCATACGCTCGCGCAGCGCCATCGACTCGTTCACCGCGCCCATGTAATCGAGCATACTCAGACGCGATGCCTTTTCTGCCACCTTGATCAGTTCAGGGTCCATTACCGCACGCTTCTTGGCACCCAGATCACGGATAGCGTTGGCGGCACCGCCATAGAATAGGTGGCCGAAGGCGGCGAGAGGATCGCTGAACCCGGGATCGACCCGCACCACCTCGGCACCAAGCGACTCAAATACCCTGGCGGCCTCAGCCACCGAGGCTTCTACTTCCTTATCTACATCCACATAACCAAGGTTAGGGCTGTAAGCGATTTTCAGGCCCTTTACCCCATCTTTCAGATTGGCCAGATAATCGATATTGCGCCGCGGTACCGCATTAGTATCGCGGTGGTCTGCCTCGCACAGCACGTTCATCATCAGCGCACAATCTTCAACCGTCCAGGTCATCGGACCAGCGTGGGCCAGGGTACCGAATGGGCTGGACGGCCAGTGCGGTACTTCACCAAAGGAAGGCTTCAGACCAACGATGCCGCAGAAAGCAGCGGGAATGCGGATAGAGCCACCGGCATCCGTACCCAAGGCGATCGGCGCCATACCGAGCGCCACCGCCACACCGCTGCCGCCACTGGAACCACCAGAGGTGGTATCCGGATTCCAAGGGTTATTGGTTACCCCTGTGACCGGATTGTCAGTGACGCCTTTCCAGCCCAACTCGGGAGTAGTGGTTTTGCCGATGGGCACATAACCATGACGCGCCAACGCGGCCGTACAAGGCGCAGACTTACCCATGGTACTCTGCGGATCAACGGTATGAGAGCCTTTGATGGTTGGCCACATGGGCGTTAGAAATACGTCCTTGACCGCGACGGGCACACCGTCGAGCAAGCCATTGGCTTCGCCACGCTGATAGCGCTGCTCTGCCTCGCGAGCGAACCCCAAGGAAGTCTCCCGATCAACCAAGCAGAAACCGTTGGTATGTTTATCCACCCGCTCGATCTGATCCAGCATCGCAGTGGCAACCTCGACCGGTGACAACTGCTTATCGGCATAATGTTCCCGAAGTTGTACCGCTGTCATTTTAAGAATGTCCTGGGACATATCCGCCTCCTTAGGTGGAAAACAACCTTATAAAACTGAACACCTGTTCTCCTGACGCTCAGCTTTTTCCTTTATCAACCTGATTGAACAGGGCCTCACTAGACAACCAACGCTCGAGATTAGCCTTGAACTGTTCACCCAGCGCCCGACGCCAGCCGACAAAATCACCCGACATATGCGCCGACATCATCACGTTGGGCATATCCCAAAGTGGGTGATGGGGCGGCAAGGGTTCAGGTTCGAACACATCCAGCGCAGCGCCAGCAATTACCTTCTGTTGCAATGCCCCGACCAAGTCATCAGTGACCACTACCGCGCCACGGCCCACGTTGATCAGCACCGCCTCAGGCTTCATCTGCGCCAGCGTCCGTTGATTGATCAAACCTTCTGTTGTGGGCGTTAGTGGCGCGGTGATCACCACGTAATCTGCGCTTGGCAAGTACTTATGAAGGTCATCGTTGGCTACCACACGTTTGAAGTGCGGGGTCTCACGTGCACTGCGAGCCACACCAGTCACCTCGAGACCTAAGGCGCTGAGCAGCCGTGCAACCTCACCACCGATGGAGCCAGCGCCGATCACCAGTGCCTGTTTACCGCTAATCAGGTCGGTTTCTCGGTGCTGCCACTGATGCGCGCGCTGATACCGCAGATTGCCCAGCGTATCCTTGGCAAAAAGCAGCACCGCGCCCAATACATACTCGGCAATACCCAGATCGAAGACACCGCGCGCATTGGTCAGTAGAAGATCACTCTCAACCAGCGCGGGGAAAAGCAGCGCATCAACCCCGGCACTGGTGGCATGCACCCATTTGATGCTGTGCTGCGCCGGCCAGCAGCTTTCCAGCAGCCCGGTACGAAAATCGGTCACGACCAAGATATCGGTCTTCGGGAGATGCTTACGCAGCTCCGCCTCAGTGCTGACGGTCGTCAGCTCAATCCCGCTGGGTAGTGACTCCAGACCAGGCAAAGGTGGCTCACCGGGCGCAACCAGCACCAGAATGCGAGTCACTCCGCCACCTCCTGCAGTGCCTTGGCGAAACGCGATACGGCGTCGTCAATTTCGCTCTCAGAAACGGTCAGTGGCGGCAGCCAACGCACGATCTGCCCATCGGTACCGCAACGCAAAAGCAGCAGTCCATGGGCCTCAGCTGCGGCGCTCAACTTGGCCGCAATATCCGCCCTAGGGGTGCGGTGGTCGTCGGCAATCTCCATACCCAGCATCAAGCCCTTGCCGCGAATGGTGTCGACAAAGCTATACCCTTGCTGCAGCTCGCTCAATTGACTCAGCAGACGAGCGCCCTGCTTTTCGGCATTGGCTACCAGTTGCTCGTCATCAAACACGACTAGCGTGGCCAGGGCCGCAGCACAGGCAACCGCGTTGGCGCCATAGGTACCGCCTTGCGAGCCAGGCATGCCCTTGTTCATCAGTCCCTCGGACGCAGCAATGGCCGACAGCGGGAAGCCGCTCGCCAGCCCCTTGGCGGTAATCACTACATCGGGCTGCACATCAAAATGATCATGACTCCAGAACTTACCGGTACGGCCATAACCCGCCTGAATTTCATCGCAAATGAACAGAATGCCATGTTTTTTACAGCGCTCGGCCAGCCCCTGCATGAAGGCTTTATTGGCCGGGTAATAGCCAAACTCGCCTTGCACCGGCTCAATGATCATGGCTGCGGTGTCGCTGGGAGCAGACTGGGTTTTCATGATGTGATCAAGCTCTTGCAGGGCAAAGTCGGTGGCCTGCTCTTCTGTCCAGCCATGGCGATAAGCGTGCGGAAAGGGGGCAACAACTACGCCGGCCATCATCGGATGGAAGCCGGTGCGTACTTTGGTACCCGAGGTGGTTAGTGAGGCTGCAGCCATGGTGCGACCATGAAAGCCGCCATCGAAGACAATGATATTGGCGCGGCCAGTGGCGTGACGCGCGAGCCGCAAGGCGGCTTCTACCGCTTCGGAGCCCGAGTTGGTAAAAGCGACCGAGTCAATAGCGCCCGGCATACGCTCGGCCAACCGATCAGACAGATCCAACATGGGCTTGTGGGCAACAGTGGTGTATTGCGCATGAACAATCTTGCCTACCTGCTCACGAGCAGCAGCGACTACTGTGGGGTGGCAGTGACCGGTACTGGTAACGCCAATACCGGAAGTAAAGTCCAGATAGCGTTTACCGTCGACGTCAAACACCCAACTGCCTTCGCCCCGTTCCACACACACCTTACTGGCTTGCTTCAGCAGTGGTGACAAATGACTCATAGCCTGTCTCCTGTCCTTTCAGCGGACGTCGCGCCCGCTTTTGCTCGAAAATAGATAGGCCAGCGACTCGCCAAGCGAGCCCTGACACAGCAGAAGGGGGTTACAGTCCGGCGATGACGCCAGCGGTAACCTCCTGACAAGTTCGCGAAGCACCTGCGGCCGTCACCAGATCCTTGGCAACCGCCATACGCAGGCGCTCTGCAGCTTGTGCGCAACCCACCCAGTCCAACATCATGGCTGTGGTGAGCAACATGGCAGCAGGGTTGGCTTTCCCCTGACCGGCGATATCCGGCGCGCTACCATGAGTGGGTTCAAACAGCGCGGGCATGTCCCGGCTGTCTGGATTGATATTGCATGACGGCGCCAGCCCCAAACCGCCCGAAAGCACAGCGGCCAGATCCGTCAATATGTCTCCATGCAAGTTACTCGCCACCACCACGTCGAACGCCCATGGCGTCTGTACAAACTTCATACAGGCGGCATCAACCAGCTCATGGTGAACGCCTATTTCCGGGAACTCACTAGCCACCTCGGCAAACACCTCGGTGTACATATCGCCCCAGAAAGGCTGTGCATTGCGCTTGGTGATCAGGCAGACCTGTGCACCAGCACTGCCCTTTTCGGCGCAGAAAAACGCGTTACTGCCTTTTGGCCGAGCAGCGAGTCGCTGTTGCGCACGCCGAAAAGCGTGACGAACCAGACGTTCGGTACCATGACGGGTAAACACCTCCAGCTGGGTCGCCACCTCCTGTGCAGTACCCCGGTTAAGGCGACCGCCCTGGTTAACGTACTCCCCCTCACTGTTCTCGCGAATAACCAGCATGTCGACATCAGCAGCGCGTGGATCAGCAAGATATTGCGGTGCACCCGGCAACAACCTGGCAGGGCGCTCGCACGCCCACAGCTGCAAGCCCTTGCGAAAGGTCAGCAGTGGCGCCAGCGAGATACTGTCAGGTAGCAGATAACGCTGGGCATCACTGCTTGGGCCTGGATCGCCCAAGGCACCAAGCAAGAGCGCGTCATAACGCTGCACTTGCTGCAGCGCATCTTCCGGCATCATCTCGCCGTGTTGCTGGTGCCAAGCGGTACTGGGCCACGACAGTGTTTCCCAATCCAGCGGCAGCGGCTCAATCTCGTGTAGCGCCTGCAGCACAGCATCAGCCGCCGCCATGACCTCGTGACCGATGCCGTCACCCGGCATCAGCGCGATTTTCTTGCGTGCAGCCTGCTCAGACATCAGATTATTGTGCCCCCATGCACAGGTATTTGATTTCCATGTACTCTTCGATGCCGTGGCTGGAGCCTTCCCGACCAAGACCGGATTCCTTCACGCCACCAAAGGGAGCTGCAGCGTTGGAGACCGCCCCTTCATTCACACCGATAATGCCGGCCTCGAGCTCATCCGCCACACGCCATACCCGATGAATATTGGTGCTGTAGAAATAAGCGGCCAAGCCATAAGGGGTATCGTTGGCGATCTCCAGCGCTTCCTCTTCGGTATCAAACTTGATCACGGCAGCCAGGGGACCAAAGGTCTCGTCTTCACACAGCTGCATGTCTCGGGTGACGCCGGTAATCAGCACGGGCTCAACGAAGTTACCGTTGTCGCCTTCGGGAACGCCACCCGCCACATGCTTGGCGCCTTTGCTAATCGCGTCCTTGAAGTGATCCTGCACTTTTTTCACCGCCGCGCGGTTGATCAACGCAGACTGCGTCACGCCTTCTGCAAAGCCATCGCCCAGCTTGAGTTTGCCCATGGCCTCGGCCAGTTTCTCGACAAAGCGATCATGAATACCGGCCTGCACGAGGAAGCGGTTAGCGCAGACACAGGTCTGTCCGGTGTTACGGAACTTGCAGATCATCGCGCCTTCTACCGCGCGATCCACATCGGCGTCATCGAATACCAGGAAGGGAGCGTTACCGCCCAGCTCCAGCGAGACTTTCTGGATATGCTCGGCGCATTGCGCCATCAGCTGGCTACCAACGCTGGTCGATCCGGTAAAGCTGAGCTTGCGCACTACAGAGCTGCCGGTCAGCACATCACTGATGACTGAGGCTTTACCTGTCACCACGTTAAACACCCCGGCGGGGATACCCGCCTCGTCCGCCAATTCAGCCAGGGCCAGCGCGGTATAAGGCGTCGCACTGGCGGGCTTGACGATCATTGAGCAGCCCGCAGCCAAAGCCGCGCCTGCTTTGCGAGTAATCATTGCGGCGGGGAAATTCCACGGCGTGATAGCGGCCGTCACGCCAATAGCCTGCTTGGTTACCACAATATGCTGGCCGGGCTTGGCGCCAGGAATGGTTTCGCCGTAAACACGGCGTGCTTCTTCTGCAAACCAGCGAATAAAGGATGCCGCGTAATCAACCTCGCCACGTGACTCAGTCAGGGGCTTGCCTTGCTCAAGCGTCATCAGGCTGGCGATATCTTCTTTATGCTGCAATATCAAATCATTCCAGCGCAGCAGCAGATCGGCTCGCTCCTGCGCTGTCTTTTTACGCCAGACCTTGAACCCGGCATCGGCCTGTTTGATCGCATCCTGCAGCTCCGCTTCGCTCAACACCGGAACTGTCCCCAAAATCTCACCATTGGCGGGGTTATCTACGTCTATGGTTTTGCCATCACTGGCGCCCACCCACTTCCCGCCGACATAACACTGCTGGCGAAACAAACGTGAGGTTTTAAGGCGAGATACCGACATGGACGAACTCCTTGAAACTGTCATTAACAGGGTTCAAATCGCAGACAGACGCGGCATAACGGCGCTGTCAGATTCAAACCCAAGTTGAGCGTAAGAGCGCATTGAGCGAGCTTAATGCCCCACTTACCAAGCGCAAATACAGGTTTAATTCCCCTCCAGACTAGGCAGATTTTTCAGCGGAAGCAAACCGCCGAACGGTAGCGAACGGACGGATAAAAACGCTGTCGCACTTAAGTTGGTCTGCCTTTTGTTTTTTGCTGCTGCCGCTCCAACAAGCGACAAAGCTCCGTTAAAAAGGCCTTGGCGCAGGCTGGCTGGCGGCGTCTCAAGCTGCTGTTTGTTCATCATAGAAGGAGTACTTTAATGCATAAAATCGCCCATACCCTTTCCGCGTTGTTGCTGGGTGGCCTTAGTACACTGGCCATGGCCGAGACACCCGCAGAGACACCCGACGTCTTTTTCATCAGCCCTGCTGATGGGGCGACCGTAACCTCTCCTGTTACCGTGCAGTTCGGCTTGACCGGTATGGGCGTGGCGCCAGCAGGTGTCGAACGCCCTGGAACTGGCCACCACCACCTGTTGATTGATGCAAAGAGTTTGCCGCCGGCAGGACAGCCTATTCCGGCCGACGAGCATCACAAACACTTTGGCGGCGGACAAACACAGGTGAGCCTGGAGCTACCGCCGGGCGAACATACGCTGCAGCTGCTGGTCGGTGATCAAAACCATGTCCCGCTGGAGCCCTCCGTAGTCTCTGAGAAAATCAGCATAACGGTTGAGTAAATAGCGCAATAACCGCTGCGAGCCTGGGACTGTCTTTTTGCTCGGCCCCAGGCTTCAATCGGGTCACCTTTGCGGCCTGCGGCTAAATCGTTCCCGCACACTGACAAGACAGCCAACCCCTCTTCCTCGCTTTGCTGCTCACATAAGCTGGCCATACCTGCCCAGTCGACTCCTCCAGACACACTGTGACGTGACTGGCATTGCCAGCAGTAAACGTACCCTGCTGGGAACTGTAGCTCTGTTTAGCGGCCTAAACCGGCAGATGCTCGTAACCAGCCGGTTAAAACCCACACGGCTAATAACCCTATTCGCAAGGAGCTAGATAATGACCAAAGGGATTTCACTGTTAGCCGGTGTGATCGGCTTATGGCTACCCCTTCATGCCAGCGCGGAAAACTTCAACTTTGCGGACGTCGTCGAGAAGGCAAAGACCCTCGCCGAGTCGCCCTATGAGGCACCCAAACCAGTTCCCAAGTTTTTACAGGAACTCAGCTTTGATGATTATCAGGGCATTCGCTTCAAGCCGGAAAACAGCCTCTGGCACGAAAGCAACTCAGCCTTTCAGGTTATGCCGGTCCCGCCAGGGCTGTTTTACAAACACCCGGTACAAGTGCACATCATCGATGCGCAAGGCGTGCACCCGCTGAAATTTGAAAAGAGCCAGTTCAGCTACCCCAACACCGAGGTAGAGCGTTTGGTGCCTGCTGACTTGGGCTACGCCGGTTTTAAACTGACCTTCCCACTCAAACACGATGGCGCACAAAATCAATTTCTGGTGTTTGCCGGCGCCAGCTACTTCCGTGCGGTCGGACGGGATAATAACTTCGGCATTTCCGGCCGTGGCCTGGCGGTCAATACCGGGCTGCCGGGTGGCGAGGAATTCCCTGATTTTGTTGAGTTCTGGCTGGAGCGCCCAAGACCAGACGCCGACAGCCTGACGTTTTACGGCCTGCTGAATGGCGAAAGCCTGGCGGGCGCCTATCGCTTTACCGTCGTCCCCGGTGACGAGACAGCGCTACAGGTGCAATCCGTACTATTCCCGCGCAAATCTGTGGAGCTAATGGGCATAGCATCGCTCACCAGCATGTTCTATTACGGCGAAAACACCCTTCGTCCAGCGGGCGAATGGCGGCCGCAGGTACACGATTCTGATGGGTTGCTGATCCACGACTCACCCTCTGACGAATGGATGTGGCGGCCATTGCGCAACCCGGAAGCGCTCAGCATGGATTACTTCGCCACCGAAAACGTACGCGGATTCGGACTACTGCAACGCGACACCGACTTCCATAACTTCATGGACCTCGAAGCGCGCTATGACGGCCGACCCAGTGCCTGGGTGGAACCTGATGGCGACTGGGGCAAAGGCAATGTGGTGCTGGTGCAGATCCCCACTCCAGACGAAACCAACGACAACATCGTTGCCTTCTGGAAACCCGAGGCTGAAGTAGCCCAAGGGCAATCGCTGAAATACGACTACACCGTACACTTTGGTGGCCCGGACATCGCCGACTCCCCCCTTGGCCGCACACAGGAAAGCTTCCTCGGTGACGGTATGCGCATTGGTGGCGGCAATGAAAAAGGGGCAGTACGCCTGATAATCGACTTCGCTGGCGGGCCGCTAGACCAACTAAAAGCAGATTCCCCGGTACTGGGCGAGGTCAGCATGCTGCAAGAGGGCGAGCTTATCGAGCAGTTTGTCGAGTATGTAGAGCCGCTCAATCGCTGGAGGCTGTCGATTCTTGCCCGCCCCGGCGATGATCGCCCGCTGAGCTTGCGCGCCTTCCTCCGGGACGAGGAGCAAACACTGACGGAAACCTGGCAGTACGAACTACCTGCCAATAACCACCTGCTCGGCCGAGGCAAATAAGCTCGTGTCCCCATCACAGCCTGTCAGCGAGATCCTGCTGCAACGTATTCTGGCCTACTGGGCATGGAGTGGTGTCACTATTGATGAAGCTGCGCAAGTGAGCGCGTTGGCCATTACCACTCGCCTGATGTGTGAGCCCGATGAGCACCGTCTGGCGCTCAGCCTGCAGATGCTGCAGGCTGAATTGCCTGTGCATCAGCCGCTGCCAGCAGCCTCACCACCGCTGCAACGTGGCAGCATGCGTTACGGTGACTATTGATGAATTCCCCTGAGACGCTGCCGGCAACAATGAGCACACCTCAGCGCCCACGCTGGCGCCTGGCCGCCACAGCGCGTCGCGGCCTGCTTGCCCTGGTGGTGTTAGTGCAAACCCTGACTGCCACCTATTTCATGCTGTCGGTGCTGCCCTATCATGGCGGCAACCTGGTGGAAGCTGGGATGGCAACGTTATTTGCGCTGCTGTTTGCCTGGATCAGCGTCGGTTTCTGGATTGGACTGACAGGCTTTGTGCTGCGCCGCCTGGGCGGCGACCCACGCAGTTTGCTACGCCAACAGGATGCGGCCACACTAGCCTCGACCCCGCTGGCGCGCACTGCCGTGGTCATGCCGATCTATCACGAGCCCGTTGGTCGCAGCCTGCAAGGGTTGAAAAGTGTCATCCTCACATTGCAGCGCAGCGGCACACTGGCGAATTTTGACTTCTTCATTCTCTCTGACAGCCGTGATCCTGATGTTTGGCTGGCCGAACAGGCAGCCTGGGACAGCTTGCGCAACGAACTGGGCCTGCAAAATCAGCTGTTCTACCGCCGCCGCCCCCTCAATCTGAACTATAAAAGCGGCAACATTGCCGACTTTCTGCGCCGCTGGGGTCCCACTTACGAATACATGATAGTGCTCGATGCCGACAGCCTTATGGGTGGCGACAACCTGGTCCGCATGGTGCAATTGATGCAGCGCCATCCCCAGGTGGGCATCCTGCAATCCAGCCCCAGCCTGATCAACGGCCGCTCGCTCTTTTCGCGCTTACAGCAGTTTTCCAACCAGTTATACGGGCCACTCTTTACTACGGGGTTAGCCGCGATTCAGCTGGGTCATGCTGCATTCTGGGGCCATAACGCTATTTTGCGTATCAAGCCATTCATGCAGCATTGTGGCCTGCGCAAGCTACCCGGCTGGGGACTCTTCAAAGGGCCTGTACTGAGTCACGACTTTGCGGAAGCAGCCTACATGGGCCGCGCCGGGCTCGAAGTCTGGCTAGAACCCGATCTAACCCAAAGCTATGAAGAGTCGCCACCGACCCTGTCGGACGAGCTCACACGCGATCGCCGCTGGGCCAAAGGTAACCTGCAGCACCTGTGGCTAATGCTCTTCAGCCGAAGGCTGAAACTGGCCCATCGCATGGCCTTTCTCAATGGCATCATGGGATATGTTGCATCGCCCTTGTGGTTCAGCTTTCTGGTGCTCACTACCATTGAAGTCGCACGCCTTATCCTCTGGCCAATCAATTATTTTCCTGAGCAAAATCAACTATTTCCACTGTGGCCAGAGTGGCATCCGCAGCGTGCAGTATGGATGGTAAGCATCACCCTGACGCTGCTTTTTCTGCCCAAGTTTCTGGCCATTATCGACGTACTCCTGCGCGGTCGCAGGCACGACTTTGGCGGCGCTATACGCCTGTTCGGCAGTGTTTTGCTGGAAATGCTGATCTCAGCCTTGCTCGCGCCTATCCGCATGCTGTCGCACTGCCGATACGTGCTGGAAGCCCTGTTCAACGTCAATTTGCGCTGGGCCGGGCAAAACCGTAGTGGCGAAACCAGCTGGCTGGCCGCCATACTGAATCAGGGTATCGGCAGTCTGTTAGCGCTTTGCTGGGCCAGTTTTGCCTGGTGGCTCGATCCCATGTTTTTCCTCTGGTCCTTACCGGTAGCACTACCGCTGGTACTGGCCGCGCCTATCTTTGTTCTGCTAAGCAAAGTCGGTTGGGGCGAAGTGCTGATGCGCCACCGCTGGCTACAAATCCCGGAGGAAGCCCGTGGCTCGCGCCTGCTGGACGATCTTGAGGCACCCAGCCAGTTACTGGAAATCGCGCAGCAACCCGCGTTTTCTGAGGCGCTTATTCACCCTTATACCAATCGACTTCAGGTGCAGCTGGCTCATGCGCCGCGTGCAAAGCGCCAGCAAAGCGAGTTGCAGCAGCTCGCTCTACGTTGTCTGCGCGAAGGTCCTCAAGCCCTTTCGCGGGCGGAACGCAACCTGATCGCTGGCGATGCCACAACACTTCAGTGGCTGCACTCGCAGATCTGGCAAGCGCCGCCGAGTAGCGTCTGGGGCCGCTTACTCCAGCACCGTATCGGTGATAACCACGGCTAGTACAGCATGTGGGCGACACCCAGCTATAGCCATTGCCAATTAAAAACCGCCTTGCCTATAATAATTATTCATCGCGGTGACAAACCGTGATGCGCCCTTGACTGTTCTAGCGCAACTGAGGGTGAGCTAGCTATTATTGGCAAGGAGCGAGAAGAAATCTCGCTTAATCGAGCAACCTGAAGGGGATTCGGGGCAACGCGCCCAGACTGCCAAGGAGATAGAAATGATAAAGAAGATGTTGGCGCTTTTAGTATTCACCTGCCTGTTCAGTACCACCGCTGCTGCCTTCAACGGCTATGTTGAAGTAACCAACAACACCGGCTACGACATTCACTACCTGTACGTCAGCCCCGCCCATGCCAGCGACTGGGAAGAAGATGTACTGGACCAGGACATACTGCCGAACGGCCACACGGTGCGCGTCAGCGTGCGCAAGGCAAAAGGCTCGGTTTACGATATTAGAGCGGAAGATGAAGACGGCGACACCTATACCCTGTGGGACGTAGATATCGCCAGACGTGACGTCACTTTCACCCTGGACGATATCGACTAAGAAGCCGAACTACCGGGCACGTCAGCGTGCTCGGTAGTCTGCCACCTTGAATCAAAAGCAGATTATGACACGCCCACCCCATAAAAATTTAACCCCGCGTTAACCCTACAGGCATTAAGCTGCACACCACCTGATAGCCATGTCCCTTGCGACCAACGCATGGCTTACCTCGAGTTTGGGAGCAGTCTTCTTGATAAGGTCTTACCTATTCCCCCTGCTGCTGTGCCTACCTCTGCTGCTGTCGGCTTGCGCAAGTAATGCGCCACGAGTCGAAGAGTATCAGGGGTTGCGCATAGACGAACTGCAACAACTGCCTGCCTGGTCTGAGCAGGCCCAGGGCAGTAATCTGACGTCGCTAAATCAGCTGATCGACAACACCACTCTGGATCAGCTGATTACAACCGCATTAGCCAATAATCCCAGCCTGCAGCAAACACTGCTTACGCTACAGATACGCCAGGCAGAGCAACGGCGCACCAATGGTGGCCGCTTACCCGCGCTGCAAGCCGGCTTTGCTGCTAACGACAGCGAAAACAACGACAGTAGCTACACCGGCTCGCTCAGCGTCAGCTGGCAAGTGGACCTGTGGCAAAAGATTGGCGACAGCGTAGCCGCTGCCGGTAAAGACGTGGCAGAACAACAGGCGCTGTACCAGGCCGCCCGTGACACCCTCGCTGGTGAAGTCATGCGCGGCTGGCTTGGCCTCATTGCCCAACAACATGCGGTCGCCATTGAGCAGCGCCGGCTCGACACGCTGGAGCGGAACGAGAGCTTCATTACCCAGCGCTACCGCAGCGGACTGGGCAGCCTCGAAGACCTGGATAGCGCACGCAGCTCGGCAGCAAGCAGCCGCGCCACCCTGAGTGCCAACCAGGAATCACTGGCTCAGCAGCAACGTGCGTTACAAGCGCTACTGGGCAGCAGCAGCCCCGTGGACGTCAGCGTTCCCGAAGGCTATCCCGGCGTGCTGACGCCCTTGGCTGACTTACCCGAGCAAAGTCTGGCGCGACGCCCAGACCTGCAGGCCGCCTGGCTGGCAATCCAGGCCAACGACCTGCGCACCAGCGTGGCTTACAAGGATATGCTGCCAACAATAAGTCTGCAGGCAACCCTGCAGGATATTGCCAGCTCACCTGGACAGGCTCTGTTGACCGATCCGGTATGGTCGCTGCTCGGCCAGCTTACCGCACCGCTTTACCAGGGCGGACAACTGCGCGCAGCCGCCGACATTGCAGAATTGACCACCGCGCAGAGCTATCAGGGTTACCGCGACACGCTGGTCACTGCTGTTACCGAAGTAGAGAACGCCTTGGGTCAGGAGCGCAGCCTGGCGCAACAGCAGGCGCATATCGAAACCGCACTGGCGCGCCAGCAGAACAACCTCACGCAATACCAGGAGCGCTACCGCAATGGCACTGCAACAGTGCTCGAACTGCTGATCGTTCAGCAACAGAGCTACAACCTTGAAGCGCAGCTCGACACCATCATCTACAACCGCCTGGCCAACCGAATCACCCTCGGGTTGGCGCTGGGTCTGGGAGCCAACCAATGATTCGCCGCAGCAAAGCCACCCTCATTTTTGTTGGCGCCGTGCTCACCATCGGCGCTGTGCTGATCTATAACCACTGGCGTTCAAGCGCTTTTGAAGCCAGCAAACAAGTCCCGATGGCGAGCGAGCCCGCAGTACGCCCCAGCGTTAACGTATTGCGCGTAGAACCAGGCCGCTATCAGGCACAAATGACCGGCTACGGCGCGACCAAGCCACGCTTTGAGCTAACGCTAAGTACGCAGGTCACCGGCCAGGTAAAACAGGTTGCCAGCGATTTTGAAGCCGGCAATCGAGTCAAGGCAGGGACCGTTCTGCTGGAGCTGGAAAACAGTGAGTATCGTGCGGCCTTGGCCAGTGCCGAAGAGTCCCTTGCCAAAGCCAAACTGGCACTGCTGCAGGAGCAACGCGAAGGTGTGCAGGCGCAGGCCGAATGGCGCGCCTCAGGGCTGGATGGCGAACCGGCCTCCGAACTGGTGCTGCGCCAGCCGCAACTGGCTGCCGCCAGGGCGACACTGAAAAACGCTGAAGCCAGCGTTACCCAGGCACGCCGCGATCTGGAGCAAACCCGCGTGAAAGCCCCCTTCGACGCACTGATAACCAGCCGCAGCGCGGCGCCTGGCAGTTACCTACAAACCGGCGGTGAAGTAGGCAGTTTACTCAGCACGGATCGACTGGAAGTCGCCATCGCCCTCTCCGCCCAGGATTGGGCCAGTCTGCCTGCACTAGAGCAGATGCGCGAAGCACAATGGCAAGTGAGTCTGCACAATGTAGAAAACAACCAGCACTGGCAGGCTACCGTAGTCAGAGCGGAACAAAGCCTGGATGAGACCACCCGCCAGCGCGCGCTGATAGTCGCGGTACAAAATCCGCTGGAGCAGGTACCCGAATTGTTACCGGGTACCTTTGTCGAGGCACGTATTCCCGGCCGCGAGATCGACAACCTGTGGAAGCTCCCTAGCTCCGCGCTCAGCCAGCGCGGCAATATCTGGTACGTGAGCGAGGAAAACGCATTAGTGAGTCTCGCAGTACAGCCGCTGTTCGCCGATGCGGAGGCCATTTATATTGCCGCCCCAGCGGCGATGCTGAACGCCGCGCAACAGATTCTGGTACACCCCCTCAGTAGTTACCTGGACGGTATGCAGGTTAACCCGGTGGAGGTGAGCAATGAGTGATTCGCTGCGTGGCGGCGGCATTATCGCCTGGTTTGCGCGTAACCCGGTCGCAGCCAATCTGCTGATGCTGCTGGTTATCGTACTCGGCATCATGTCCGTGGGCGATCTGCGCAAGGAAGCATTCCCGGCCCTTGAACCGGACAGCATCAACATTGGCATAACCTACGACAGCGGCTCGGCGACCCAGTCCGAAGAAGGGCTGGCGATCAAGATCGAAGACGCGCTGGAAGACGTGATTGGCATCAAAAGCATCACCAGCACTGCCAACGGCAGTGGCGCCAACGTCATCGTCGAGATGCAGTCTGACTATGACCTGGACTCACTCATGCGGGACGTGAAGAGCAAGGTCGATGCTATCTCCAACTTCCCCAGTGAGGCGAAAAAACCGGTCATCACCAAGGCGCAGCGTGAGTCTGATGCCCTGTCACTGCAACTCTATGGCGATACCGATCGCTACACCCTGCAAGCCCTGGCCGAATCACTGCGCTCGGACCTGTTGAGCAACCCCAACATCAGTCAGGTAAACCTCAACGGCTGGCTCGATCCGATGATGGCTATCGAGGTCAATGAGGCGCGCCTGCAAGCCTATGGACTGACCCTCAACGACGTTCAGCAAGCGATCAACCAGAACTCCTCCAGCACCTCCACAGCGGTATTGCGCAATGACAATCTTTATCTGCAGCTGAAAGCCTCCGAGCAGGCTTATCTGCAGGAGGATTTTGCCGCCCTGCCCTTGATCAACAGCACCACCGGCCGCCAATTGCTGCTCGGTGACGTCGCTACCATTCGCGATACTTACGACGACAACACCTCGGTGCTCTCCCGCTTCGCTGGTCACCAAAGCATTGGCCTGGAGATCATCAGCACTGGTCAGGACGACATCATCAACACCGTCGATGCCGCCTATGACGTGATTGCCGAGTGGCGTGATCAGGGCAAGCTACCCGCTGGCGTCGAACTCAGCAGTTGGCAGGACAGCAGCGAAAGTATCACCGATCGCCTGCGCCTGCTGGTCACTAACGCTGGCATGGGTATTTTGCTGGTCTTCGTGCTGCTGGCGTTGTTCCTCAACGTGCGCGTCGCCTTCTGGGTTGCCATGGGGCTGCCGTTCATTTTCTTCGGCACCTTGTACTTCATGGGCGAAAGTTACGCCGGCCTGTCACTGAATCAGTTCACCACCTTTGGCTTCATCATGGCGTTGGGTATTGTCGTGGACGACGCCGTCGTGGTGGGCGAGAGCGTCTATGCCGTACGTTCTGCCGAAGGCGATACCCTGGCCAATACGGTCAAGGGAACTATGCGCGTCGCGGTGCCAACACTCTTTGGCGTGTTTACCACCGTGGCGGCTTTCTACGCCCTGTCACAAATCAGCGGCGGCCTGGGCCAGCTCTATGCCCAGTTCGCGACCGTTGTCGCCATCTGTCTGGTGCTATCAGTCATCGAATCCAAACTGATCCTGCCGGCGCATCTGGCGCACCTCAATACCCATCGTCAACGCAGCAGCAACCGCGTTACCCGCGGCTGGCAGTGGCTGCAGAACGGCGCAGATAACGGCCTGAACTGGATTAACGACCGCTGCTATCGCCCGCTGATTGACTTCGCACTGACTCACCGCTATGCCGTAATCCTGCTCTTCGTCGCACTCTTTCTGCTGGTCATGGCCATGCCTTTCAACGGCAGCGTGCGCATGAGCTTCTTTCCCGAGATTCCGGGTGATCGCGTGCGAGCGCAGGTCAGCATGCTCAACGATGCGAGCTACGGGCAAACCCATGCCGCGCTCAACCAACTGGAGCAGCAGGCCTATGCGGTTGATCGTGAGCTGATCGGCAATGCCGATACGCCAAGCAATATCGCCAACCTGCAAGTTATGTCGTCTTCCGATCAGGAGGGTCAGGTAACCGTAGAGCTAGCAGATGATGCCAGTTACGACGTCGGCACCTTTACCCGGCGCTGGCGGGCCATGGCCGGCAACCCGGAAGGCGTGAAGACGATTAACGTGCGCAGCCGTTACGGCTCCGTTGATGCCCTGCGTATTGAACTGCGCGCCAACGATGACAGCATCCTGACACAGGCCGGAGAACAGCTGAAAAATAGCCTGGAGGCGATCCCGGCAGTCAACGGCATCAGCGACAACCTGACACCCGGACAGCCGCAGCTGCATCTGAAGCTCACCCAACAGGGTCGCGCCCTGGGCATGACCACCGACCAATTGGCAACGCAGTTGTTTCAGGCCTTTAGCGGGCAGGTAGTACAGCGCTATCAGCGCAATAGCGACGAGATCGAGGTCAAGGTGCGCTACCCGGAAAGCGATCGCCAGAATCCGGCCAACGTACTCAACTCGCGGGTTCGCACACCCGACGGCGCTGTGGTGCCGCTGTCCAGCGTGGCCAGCGTGAGTTATGGCTTTACCCGTGACAGCATTACGCGTATCGACGGCAAACGCGCGGTGTACCTTTCTGCCGATGTCGACAAGGAGCAACTATCCTCTACCGAGCTGGTAAGTCGACTGCGGGCAACCCTGGTCCCCGAGCTGGAGCGGCAGTTTCCAGGCCTGGACATTCAGTTCGCTGGCGAGGCCGAGGAGCAGGCGGAAACGCAGTCATCGATGCTGAACGTATTCCTGATCGCCATGCTGGTGATCTACATGCTGCTGGCCATTCCATTGCGCTCCTATATACAGCCAGTGCTGATCATGACGGCGATCCCTTTTGGCGTGGTGGGCGCCATACTCGGGCATTGGTTCAACGATTTATCGCTCGGCATTCTCTCACTCAACGGCATCATCGCCCTCAGTGGCGTGGTGGTGAATGACAGCCTGCTGTTAGTCGCCCGTTACAACGACATCAAGCAAACCGCGGGCTCACTCACCGAGGCTATCAGCGAGGCTTGTCGCAGCCGTCTGCGCGCAGTACTGCTGACCTCGGCAACCACCTTCGCCGGGCTGGTACCGCTGCTGGGCGAAACCTCGCGGCAGGCGCAGTTCCTGATTCCAGCGGCGGTGTCACTGGCCTACGGCATTCTGTTTGCCACCGTTATCACCCTGATCCTGATACCCGCGCTGTTGCTGATCCAGGAGGATGCCACCCAGTGGCTGCGCCGACGCTTCAGAGGGCAACCTGCTGCCGAGGAGCCGTCAACGCCATGCTAGATATCCTATTGGTAGAAGATGACCAGGACCTCGCCGCAACCCTGGTGCAGTATCTGGCGCTGGAGAGTATCCGCTGCGATCATGCCAGCAACGGCGTCAGCGGCCTGGAACTGGCGCAGCAGCATGATTACGACGCGCTACTGCTGGACCTCAACCTGCCACGCATGGACGGCCTCAGTGTCTGCCAGCGCCTGCGCAACCAGGGTAATGACACGCCCATTTTGATGCTCACCGCACGTGACCAGCTAGCCGACAAGCTCGACGGTTTCAACGCCGGCACTGATGACTTTCTGGTCAAGCCGTTTGAGCTGCAGGAGCTGGTCGTGCGCGTCAAGGCACTGGCGCGCCGCCGCAGCGGCCAGGCGCGAGTGCTGCGCTGCGCCGACCTGAGCATGGACCTGGCTAGCCGACAGGCAAGTCGCGCCGGCCAAGCTGTAAAACTATCTCCCATTGGTTGGCAACTGCTGGAAGTGCTGTTGCGCGAATATCCGCATACCGTGAGCCGGCAAAAGCTGGAAGAGGCCGTCTGGGGCGATGAACTACCCGACAGCAACAGCCTCAAAGTCCATATGTTCCACCTGCGCAAGGCGCTAAACAGCCCCTTCCCAACGGCTTTGCTGCATACAGTTCCAGGACACGGCTTTGTCTTACATGAAAGTACTGAAGATGCGCCAGATCAGCCTTAAGTGGTTCGTTGCGCTGGCGTTCCTGTCACTCGGCATTCTGCTGGTCGTTGGCTACACCATGCTGTCGCTGAATTACTTCGTCAATGGCATGGATACCGCCATCGGGCGCAATATGGAAAAGGTCGCCCAGAGTTATCTAACCGATCCTGCCACCGCCGCTCAGCTGTTCGACGACTATCCCGTCACCAGCCGCTGGGGCGAGCAGCCGCAGACAATCCAGCGTGCCTTCGCACAGCCACCTGCGCGTGAGGGCGTGCTCTACAAAGAACTGGATCAGCCCAACTTCCTGGGCCGCCCCAGCGCAGTCTTTTTTGCGTTGCGTTTTACCACGCCTGGCGGAGATCGCTTCATGAGCTATCAGATCATCGCCGGCCAGGTGCCTCGGCTATTGACTCAGCATCGCGGCAGCTTCCGCACCCTGATGTGGATTAGCCTGGGTAGCGCACTCACCCTGGGATTGCTGATCTGGTTGGTAATGCGTCGCGTGTCTCGCCCGATTACAGCTCTGGGTAACTGGGCGCGCGCGCTGAACGAGCGCACGCTGAATAACCCGGCACCGAATTTCAACTATCCCGAACTCAACGATTTTGCCGAGCTGGTGCGCACCAGTCTGTCATCCGCACAACGTGGGCTGGAGCGCGAGCATCGCTTTTTGCGGCATACCAGTCACGAACTGCGCACGCCCATCAGCGTGGTGCGCAACAACGTAGAGCTGCTAAGCAAATTGCAGGAAGCCAGCGGCCAACAGATCGATCTGCGCCAGCTACAGGCCATCGAGCGCATCGACCGCGCCAGCCAAACCATGCAGCACCTGACCGAAACCCTGTTGTGGCTGAGCCGCGACAATCTGGACACCCTGCCGGCCAGGCCGGTCCAGCTGGATATGCTGGTGCAGGAACTGGTAGAGCAAATGCGTTATTTACTGCGTGGCAAAGATGTGGACGTGCAAATCACGACCGATCCCCACAGTATCCAGCTGGCAGAAGCGCCTGCTCGTATTGTACTAGGCAACCTGATTCGCAACTCCTTTCAGCACTGCAGCGAAGGCGACGTCAGCATCGTGCAGCAGCAAAACTGCGTACGCGTGAGCAACAGTGTTTCCCCGGAAGTAGATGAACACAGGGAAGATCTTGGCTTTGGCCTGGGCTTACAACTGACCACTCAACTCACCGACAAACTCGGCTGGCGCTATCAGAATCAGCAGCAGGAGCAACGGCAGATTGCCGAACTCTGGCTACAACCACTGCAGCGCTGAGCTGAAGACTGATCAGCCACCGCGCAGATAGCGGTGGTATAACAGCGCCATCACAGCGGTCAGCGTCGCCGGTAAGAATAGTGCCTGAAAATGCAGTGCAGAAAAGGCCAGCGCACCCAGGCAGCCGCCAAGGATAAAGCCACCGATTAACAGCAGAAACAGGGTCGCCTTGCGCCGATCAATCGCCTGACCACGCAGGCGCGCCCCCAACATCAGCCCCAAATCGGTAAATAGACCGGAAACGTGCGTGGTACGAATGATCGCGCCGCTATAGGTGGTTACCATCGCATTCTGCAAGCCGCAGGCCGCTGAGGCCAGATAGTGACCAGCCACACTATTGTGCTGCAGCGCCAGCATCGCCAGCAGTAACAGGGCGGTTTCCAATAGCAGCGCCAACCGTAGCGCCGCCCCGGCTGCAGCGCACTGCTATCGATCAGAAAGCCACTGAGCGCCGCACCCACAACAAAACTGAGTATCACCAGCAGCAGGTGCACACTGGACAACACATCCAATTGCGCCATGCCCAGCCCCAACAGCGTTGACGTGCCGGTAAGGTGCGAGACCGCCTGATGGCTGAACCCCAGCAGCCCGACCGCATTAACGCTGCCGGCAGTAAAGGCCAGGGTAAAGGCACCAGTCTCAACCCAAGGTGGCAATCTCGAAATCACAGGCTTAGCTCCCCCACCCAAAAGTCCCATCTTACCGCCAGATGCGGACCTTGCGGGGCTTTCTGCGGCCAGCCGTCGCAAGACATGGATATCAAGCAGCAACTGCGGTTAGAATCGCTGTTTTTCGCCAAACAACAGGATTAGAACATGGGTCGCGCCTATCAGAACCGCAAAGAGTCCATGGCCAAAACGGCTGATGCCAAAACCAAGGTCTACAGCAAGTACGCGCGTGAGATTTTCGTCACCGCCAAATCAGGTGGTTTTGACCCCGACGGCAATCTGGCGTTGCGCGGCCTGATTGATCGTGCCAAGAAAGATCAAGTCCCCAGTCACGTAATCGACAAGGCGATCGATAAAGCCAAGGGCGGTGGCGGCGAAGACTTTTCCAAGGCGCAGTATGAAGGCTTCGGTCCTGGCAACTGCATGGTGATAGTCGACTGCCTGACCGACAACCCCAACCGTACCTTTGCCGACGTGCGCAACTGCTTCACCAAGACCAAAAGCAAGATCGGTACCGAAGGCAGCGTTAGCCACATGTTCGATCATTGCGCGATTCTGGCGTTCAAGGGCGATGACGAAGAAGCCACGCTGGAAGCGCTGATGATGGCCGACGTCGACGTGACCGACATCGAGAACGAAGACGGCCTGATCACCGTATTTACCCCGAGCACCGAATACTTCAAGGCCAAGCAAGCCCTGACCGATGCCTTGGGTGAAGTGGACTTTGAAGTGGACCTGATCCAGTTTCTGCCGCAAATCACTACCGAGATCAGCGGTGAGGATGTGGCCATGTTCGAGAAGTTTACCGACATGCTGAACGAGCTGGACGACGTGCAAAACATCTACCACAACGCCGAGTTCTGATCTGCCAGGGCGCTGCCATGCAGCGCCCGCTTAAGTCTGCGACCGCAACAACAGCAACAGCCCCATTGCTGTGAGTGACAAGAGTAACAACGCCCCGCTCTTCAATTTCATAACCTACTCCTGACCCGCACTGGCTCTCAATGGCTCGCTTTCAGCTCTATCCAGCTGCTTGCGCTCTTCACGCAACACATCCATTCGCTCCTTCAGTCCCTGCTTCTCATCGCCTTCGGCTTGCTTGGCCTGTTGCTCCAGCGCTTCCATGATCTCGGCTAGTTCAGCCTTGCGCTGCTGTAGTTGCTGCGCCAGTTCAGCCTTGTCAAATAGCACTTTCTCCGCAATTTTTTCAGGCTCCACAGCCGATGAGGCGGCGGGCCGCTGACGCGCGGGAGCAGGAATAAAGCTGTAACCGGCATCAACCGGGCGTTGATTCATGATGGTCGCCGACATGATCTCGATACCAGCGCCATGTAACTGATCAAGAATTGCCTTGTGCAGCTTGGAGCGCGCCGTGATCAAGCCCTTGGCCTCCGGCAGCACCCCGGAGATTCGATAGGTAATGGCAAAATTGCCCAACTCCAGTATCTGCACAAAAGCATCATCGAGCTTACTGCTCTCTGCCGCCTTGATCAGCAGAGGCTCGACTTGTGCGTGGTTTACGTCGTAACCCAAGGACAGAGACGCCGATACCAGCGCCCCTGCACTGCGCAGGGCCGATACTGGATTATTGGTCAGGTAGGTATTGGGCAACGCAATCAACTCGCCGGTCTCGGACTGAATCTCGGTATCAAATAAACCGCGTTCGGCTACGCGGCCAAAATGCGTACCGACCGAGATGAAATCGCCGATCACAAAAGGTTTGGTGATGCGCAGCAGTATGCCGGCAGCCAGATTGGCGAAAATATTACTGGAGGAAAACGCGAACACGCCTGAGACCAGCAAACCCAGCAGAGCAATGATTTGATTGCGCGAGCCCTCACTGACCGGTAACGCCAGAATCACTGCAACCAGGCCGACCAGGGTCAACCCAAGCATGATCAGCTGCCGCGAAAACAACTTTTCGTTGCCCAACCCACCATGCCGACGAATCAGCAGATAATCTGCACTCCAGAGCGCCAAGCCTACCACCAGCAGGGTTTCCAGCAGGGGTATGACATTGGCCAAGCTATCCATCACATCGAGCAACACCTGCACAGTCACCTCACCTCTTATCTGATCCGTTGCCGGCATGGCCGGGATAATACTTCTGCGCATCCGCACGCCGGTATTGTTGAAATACTGCCACTTCCCAGGGGCGAATAGCGAGAATCATACTGACGCCATAACGCTGCTCCAGCGGCAACGCCAAGTCTTCCTGGTGACTATGGCGAAACTCCAGAGCCAAACGGCGCAATTTCTGTTGCATGGCCTCGTTGCTGCGCGGCGACAGCATGCCGTTGAGAAAAAGACGCAACTCACCCGGCCGATTAAAATGACACTGAAAGAAGTCTGCCTGCACCTGCGATTCAAAAAAGCGCTGGATGGGGCCATTCTTTTGCCAGTTGAAGTCATGGGTAATCAGCGGCTTTATGCGATTACCCGGTAGCAGTTCGATCAACCCCATACGATCGAGTCGCGCCAGTTTGCTGATCGCCTCCGGCTCGCTCAAGGCATAGTTTTCCAGCATTTGCCGCAGACTCCAACGATTCAATGCGCAGATGGCCACCAGCAACAGCTTGCTGTCGGACACCAGTTCCTGCTCTTGCTCTAACGCCAACGCATCAATACACAGATCGTGCTCCAAGCGTCGCACCAGGTCACTTATCTCCAGGCCCAATAGCGCACAGACGCGGTCCAGCCGCTGCAATGAGAACTGCCGTTCAGCAAACAGGCGCTTGACGCTAGCCTCTGACAGCGCCAGCGCCTGCGCCACCTGCAGATAGGTAACGCCTTGCTCTTTAAGCAGTTTCTTCAATACATCAATGATCGCCGTCGTTTGCGCCATATACGCACATTCTCCTGAGCACAGAAAAGTATCGCCCAGTAATACCCAAAGCGCTCTTCATTGCAACTTTTGTGGTTTATCTCGCGACTCGGTAGCAACTAATGCACATTGCTTTCCAGCGGCGACAAACCTGCCGCACTCAATCAATACGAGGTAGCAAGCAATGGAAAGCGAGATCAACAGTAACTCCAGTGGCTGGGTATTTTTCGTCAAGGTGTCTTTTGCGGTTGCCTTGCTGGCCACCGGAGCGGGCGTGGTCTTCGCACCCACCGACCTGCTGGTCAAAGGTTACATGGCCGTCTGCGCGCTGTTTCTGGTCAGCACCACTATCACCCTGTCAAAAACCATGCGCGATGAGCATGAGGGCAAGCGTATTCACAACCGTATTTCCGACGCCCGCGCCCAACAACTATTGAAAGAATATACGGAGTAACCCCTATGACTATTTGGCGAAAAGTAGGCACCCTGTTCCGCGCTCAGGCTCAGGAACCCCTGGAACATCTGGTTGATGCCAACGCACTGCGCATCATGGAACAGGAGCTGCGCGATACCGAGCAGGCCATGCTGCGGGCAAAACGTGAGCTGGCCTGTCTGATGGCCAGCAGCAAGCAATTACAGCGCAGCAACCAACAGCTGGCCGATGAACTGATAGCCCGCGAAGCACAGGCCCAACAGGCCATGACACGCGATGAGGCCGGGCTCGCCTATGAGCTGGCCGAGTGGATTGCCGAGCACGAAAACCAGTTACAACAGCAGCGCCAACAAGCCGAACACCTGCAACGACAGGAGACTCAGCTACGCCATCGTTTGCGCGAGGCCGCGCAGTTGCACCAGAGCTACCGCAGAGAGTTGCAGCTGGCGCGCGCCAATCGCAATGCCGAGCAGGTACTCAACAACCTCGGCGGCCACA
This sequence comes from Pseudomonas sp. 5Ae-yellow, assembly GCF_014077575.1. Classification (NCBI taxonomy): domain Bacteria; kingdom Pseudomonadati; phylum Pseudomonadota; class Gammaproteobacteria; order Pseudomonadales; family Pseudomonadaceae; genus Pseudomonas; species Pseudomonas sp. 5Ae-yellow. The sequence continues at coordinate 181,659 of NZ_JACGWE010000002.1, forward strand.
CCCAGGGCCTACAAACACACATGGGGGATCTGGCCAGCTCGCTGGAGCGCATTCGCCGCCAGCAGTCCAGCTTCAGCGACGTCGACAATGCCATGCGTACACTGCAGCAGGAAGACGACGGCAGTGCGCTGGACGCACGTCTGCAACAGGCCGGCATCAATACCGGAAGAAGCGACGCCAACAGCGTACTGTCCAGGCTGCGCGCCACAACTGAACTGCGCACAAATAGCTGAAAGCAGCGCAAAGCTGGCGACGATCATCGTCGCCAGCAATCCATAAGTTATTTATTCAACAAACACAGATTAAAGATATTTAACCTATTCTTAGAACAGTGCCAGAGTATCCCAACACCCACTGGAGCTACCCTGATGAATATCTTTAAAGCCCTTTCTGCAACCCTGCTGCTGAGCTATGCCGCTCTGCTGCAGGCCTCACCGCCAGTCACTGCGCTGCGCCTGTCGCTGATCCCTACCGCCGAATCCAGCGGTGCCCCGGAAGCACTCACAGTCAGTGGCGGACGCTGGTTGCAAGAGCGCAATCTGGTGCACAACGCGATGCTGATTGAACATCCCCAAGGGCGCTTTCTATTTGATACCGGACTGGGTCGAGAAACCGACGCGGCTTTCGCCCACAACAATTGGATCAACCGCAAGCTCCTTGCCTACCGCCACCTTGACCCCGCGCGCGATCAACTAGAGAAAGCCGGATACACAATCAACGATATCGACTTCATCATCCCCAGCCACCTGCATTGGGACCACGTAGGCGGCCTACCAGACTTCCCCGGAATTCAGGTCAAGATACTGCCCGGAGCTCTGGAAGAGGCACGTGAACATGGCATGCCTCCAGCCTTCCTGGTCGAGCAACTGGCTGGCGAACGGGACTGGTATATCCTCCAGCTGGAAGATATGCCCTATCAGGGATTCCCACGCAGCCTGGATCTATTCAACGACCAGCGTCTGATTCTGGTCGACCTGAGTGGGCATACAGCGGGTCAGGTTGGTCTGTTCGTCAACCTGGATTCAGGCAAGCGTCTATTTCTGATTGGCGATACCAGCTGGACGCTACGCGGGGTTGAAACCAACCAAACCAGGCCCTCAGTTGTGCAGTGGACCAGCCACGTTGACAGTGACCCTGAACAAAACCGCCGCCAGCTGGCGCTCATTCACCAACTACAGAACCGTGATCCAGAGCTGATCATAGTGCCGGCCCATGATGAGTTTGTCGCCGCAACACTGGCACACTTCCCAACCTTTGAAGACTAAGCCGAGGAAAATACCATGGACCTGCGCAGCCTCCGCTACTTCTGCGCCGCAGCTGAGCTAGGCAGCCTGACTGCCGCAGCTGAACACTGCCACGTAGCACAGCCGTCGATCTCCAATGCAGTAGCGCAACTAGAGTTTGAATTTACGCTGAGGCTATTCAGCCGCAGCAAAAAGGGAGTCGCCCTGACGCCAGAAGGGCAGCACTTTTACCAGGCAGCGACGCAACTACTGAGTAACGCAGAGCAAATGGCGCAACGCTTCAAGCGCCCCACTCTGGCTAGTCTGTCTCTGGGCATCAGCCACCAGCTGGCTAGTCGGGACAGCGGTTATCTGCTGCAGCTGGTCGCCAATAATCTGCAGGACTATCGCCTGCAAGTACGGGTTAACCCCACGTCGCCACCAGACCTTTGGATTACCAGTGCGCGGCAGGCACCGAAAGGCTATGGTTTCATAACGCTGCTGGAACAGGAATACCAACTCTTGCTGCCTCGCGGCTGGCCGGTAAGTCACCCGCTCGACCTGAACGAAGCGCTGGATTACAGTTGGATTGATCGACTCGATTGTGAATTACGCGCAGCCTTCATATCCCACGTGCCTGGCCTCGCAGAGCGTTGCACACTGCAGGTCGATACCGAGGACCTGGCTTTAAGCCTGGTGCAACACCGCCAGGGCGCCACCGTCATGGCCGTCAGCGACGATATCGATGAACTGATTCCAGCAATCCAGCACTTCTCACTGAGCGGCTTGATACCTGAAGACTTACGCCTGCGGCAACTGGGCTTGGCCTACTCGCCGGGGCTGGAGCAGACGATTAGCCACGCCTTTAACTAAGGCCAATCAATCGAGCTTACAGCCGTCCGCGCACCGAGCACGAAACCGGCGAGCAGCAAAATGGCGGTAGCCCCAGTCCAGCAAGGGCGTGAGGTGCAGCAGTTGCACCAGTTTCCCCAACCAGCGCCAACCGGGCAGCTCTCGCCAGATCACCTTGAATCCAGCGACACCGAGCTGCCAACGACCTTCAATATCGCGCACATGCAGCACCTGCATGGCGTCAGTCATGGCAATGCCAAACTCATCCAGCCGCGCTGGCTCAGCAACGATGTCCAGCCAGTCTATCCGATGCTGCTGGTCAAGCCGCTGGTAGTGAGCGATCTCGCGTCGGCATAGCGGGCAGCCGCCATCGTACAACACCACAGGTCGCGTCATTGTCATTGCTCCATCGGTAACCGCAGAGTCTATGAGTGTGCCAGAAAGCAGGGCGAGATGTCGCTGCACACTGCAGTCTCATCATCGATGCAATAGCTAGCGCCAGCCTGAAACCCTGCTGTCCTGGATCAAGACGAGTGTGCATTGCAGCGCTATCAGTCAGACTTTTTGCTAATAACAAAGCCAACGTAAAGTCATCTATTTGCAAGCTGACTCATCTACACTAGAGCGATGAACAAACCAGCTGGCAAGTCCGATCCCATCTTTAAGGCCGCTCGCAAACAGGTCAGCAAGGTGCTTGCGCCCCTTACGCCGGGTGAGGCGCCTGATGCCGAAGCGATTCATGCGATCCGCGTATGCAGCAAGAAATTGCGTGCGCTACTGCAGCTTTATCGCCCCGGCAATGCCAAGGCCGACATAAAGCAGGTAGAACAACTGCTAAAACAACTTGCCAATTCCTATGCCGGGCTACGCGACGCGCACGTGCAGGAAAAAACCCTGGGCCGCCTGGTCAGTAACCTGCCCGCCGATGATCAAGCGCCTATGCAGCCGCTGTTCGATTACTTTGCTCAAGCAAACCATCAGGCCAACGAACAGATCAATCCCATAGACGCCCACACTGGCTTTGCCGAGGTACTCGAACAATGGGCAGAGCTGCTGCGTTTGCAGCACCGTTCAGATCCAGCCAAGGGTCTCGACTACAGCTACCGTCGAGCAAGAAAGTTGGCACTCGAGGCGCACCAAACTGGCGAAGACGATACTTACCACCAGTGCCGAAAGTGGACCAAATATTACCTCTATCAGGCTCAGTTGCTATGCGACCGCAAAGCCGCGAAAGCAAGCATCAAAGCACTCAAACAGCTGGGTGAGCTGTTGGGGCAGTTTCAGGACCACTGTGTGCTGGAAGACAGCCTGCTCAATGGCACGCTAGCAGCATGCGAGCTTGAAGCCGCCAGCCAGCAGGCACTGCAGGCTATAGAGCAGCAGAAATCACATGACAAGGAAAAAGCCAGGCAACTGTTCGAGCAGCTCTATCAGCAGCCGCACGTGCCGTTGAAATGCTGAACCCCTGAGTTTGCAGGCAACTGCAAAGATTATGCTTCCCGAACGGCAAGCTATGCGGTGAAATAAGCTCCCAGATAAAAAACGGCAGGGACGAGACAATGGATTGGCGCGGCAGAAGACAGAGCAACAACGTAGAGGACCGTCGCGGACAGAATATCCAACGTGCCAGTGGCGGCGGCGCAGCCCTATTACTGGTGCGCTTTCTGCCGATGCTGCTGCGTAGCAAGACCGGGCGTATTGTGCTCATTCTCGGTGTACTGGCGGTCTTTGGTGCCAAAATGCTGGGGTTCGATGTACTACCCATGCTGCTGGGAAGCGGGAGTCAAACGGTAAGCCAAAGCCCGCGCGAGTTCAGCCCGCAGGAACAGGAGCTGGCCCAGTTTGTATCGGTGGTACTGGCTGATACCGAAACCACCTGGAACGCGCTATTCAGCGCCGCCGGTAAAACCTATCAGGAGCCTCGCCTGGTGCTGTTTTCCAATCGCGTCAATTCCGCGTGCGGCACCGCCAGCTCGGCGGTTGGCCCGTTTTATTGCCCCGGCGACAATCAAGTCTATCTGGATCTCGCGTTCTTTAACGACATGCGCCAGCAGCTCGGCGCGCCCGGTGACTTTGCGCAGGCTTACGTCATCGCTCACGAAGTCGGCCATCACGTGCAGAACCTGCTGGGCATCAGCCAGAAAGTACGTCAGGCCGGCGAGGGTAAATCGCAGACAACCGTCAACGCACTGTCGGTAAAGCAGGAACTGCAAGCGGACTGTTTTGCCGGAATCTGGGGCCATGTTGCCAATCGTCAACGCCAACTACTCGACCCGGATGACCTGGAAGAGGCGCTCACCGCAGCATCAGCTATTGGCGATGATCGGCTACAGCGCCAGGCTGGCCAGGATGTGGTGCCCGATAGCTTCACTCACGGCAGCTCTGCGCAACGTGTTAAATGGTTCAAGCGCGGCTTTGAGTCGGGCAGCATGGCTGACTGCGACACCTTCTCAGCTGCCAATTAGCACCCTCAAGTCTTGATAGGGGCGCCGCGCCAGGCGTCCCAACGCGCGTTAACCCAAAGCGATAGCGCGATCACGACCGAGCCAGCCCCCAGGCGCAACAAATCCGCGTCGTGGTTCCAGATAACCAGATTGACTACCAACCCAGCGGGCACCAGCGCGTTGTTCATCACCCCGAGCGTACCCGCGTCGACCTGCGCTGCGCCGCGATTCCAGAAGAAAAACCCCAGCCCCGACGCGGCAACTCCCAGCCAGACCAGCACGCCCCACTGCACACTGGTGTGCGGCATACGACTGTGATCACCGAGGAACAGCCAGGCTGGCAGCACCACCATAAAAGCGCCGATAAAAAACAAACCAAAGCCCTGCCACTGGTTGCGCGGAGTCAGTTGGTAGCGGCGCACCATGTGCGCGTAACCCACCTGCCCCGCTGCAAAAGTCAGATTAGCCAGCTGCATAATCAGAAAACCACGGATAAAGCTGTCACTCAGCCCGTCGTAACGGATGATGCCGGCGCCCACCACGGCAATACTCGCCGCCACCAAGGGACCGAGACTCAAACGCCGACGTATCAGGTTATCCACCAGCGCAATGTGCAGCGGCGTGAAGATAGTAAACAGCAGCACTTCCGGCACAGAAATGTATTCGAAAGATAGGTACAGGCAGATGTAGGTAACACCGAACTGCAAGGCACCCACCAACAGCAGGCCACCAATCATCGGTCGCGGCAAGGCACGCAGGCGCAGCAGCGGCAGAAACAGCAGGCTCGCCAGTGCGGTGCGCGTTAGCACGGAAAAATAGCTATCGACCTGACCGGCGAGATATTCGCCGATCAGGCTGAACGAGAGCGCCCACAATAAGGTAACGGCAATAAGAAAAGGCATGATATCCCGTGGAAAAAAACGCGAGTATAACGGCCTGCCGCGCGGACGCGTAGCCAATGAACCAGCAATTACCCTGGCAGCCAGACTATTTGCGCGCTAAATTATCACTCTCTGACGTATTCGCTCACCCACTCACAGGACTTTTCATGCCCCAATCAGACGCCTGCCCGGAGCTGATGCTGGACAATCAGCTGTGCTTTGCCCTGCACTCCACCTCGCTGCTAATGACCAAGGTGTACAAGCCGCTGCTCAAGGCATTGGCGCTGACCTATCCTCAGTACCTGGCCATGTTGGTGCTATGGGAGAACGACGGTATCACCGTCGGCGATATCAGCAAACGACTACTCACCGATCCGGGCTCGCTTACTCCCCTGCTCAAGCGCCTGGAAGCCGAAGGCCTGCTCAAGCGTCAGCGCAGCAAGCAAGACGAACGTGTGGTAGAGCTGCACTTGACCGATGCGGGCCACGCACTGAAAGAGCAAGCCAAAGCGGTGCCACGCTGCATCGTTGACGCAGCGGATCAATCACTGGACGAACTGGTAACACTGCGTGACCAGCTACTCAAGCTGCGCACCTCGCTACAGCGTAGCCTTGAAGGCTGACTTGCAAGCGTATTAGCCGCACCACAAGACCACTCAAGCAAGTACACAGAATAGACACTGCAATTTATCTTGCGCACAAGATAAATGGCGAGTAGATTAGCTTTTTAGTTAGCGCGCAATAATTATTCGCGCAATTAAAATTAGCTGAATATCACGCAGGAGATTGTCCATGTCTATTGAGAACGTTGTATATCGTGCCTATGCAGAAGCTACCGGCGGTCGTGATGGTCGCGCCATTTCATCCGACGGCGTGCTGGATGTTGAGCTGAGCACACCAAAAGAACTCGGCGGGGCTGGCGGCCAAGGCACTAACCCCGAACAGCTATTTGCTGCTGGTTATTCCGCCTGCTACATCGGTGCGATGAAGTTCGTTGCCGGCCGGGACAAGCTCGCCATGCCAGCCGATGCCTCAGTTGAAGGCGTTGTAGGTATTGGCCAGATCCCCAACGGCTTTGGCATCGAAGTTGAGCTGCGTATCAGCCTGCCGGGCATGGATGATGAGCAAGCGAGCCAACTGATCGAGCGCGCGCATCAGGTATGCCCCTACTCCAACGCCACCCGTGGCAATATCGACGTCACCCTGACTCGAGTTTAAGCGTCCGCCGCGACTCCATAGCCCGGCCAGGGCTGTGGAGCCAGTTGCAGCGAGAGGGTAAAGGCGAAGATGAGGCTGTTACTGAATGCCTAAAGCAGCTTGGACGCCAGCAGACTGGCCGCAGCAACGATAAAACCGACCGCAATCAGTACCAGCAGACCATCCCTTGCCACCAAGGCTAGCCCGAGAATAGCTAACGCCAGGCCGACTATTGACGATGAAAAAGGCACCAGCTCGAGAAAGGGCAAGCCTGCTGCTACCGTCACACATAAACCGGCCAGCAGATAGGAAGAGGAAGGATGCATCATAAAGCTAAGGCGCGGCTTGATCAGACGATCAATGCGCCGAGCGCCTGGCTTGACCCAATCAATCGCCTTAAGCAGCTTTTGCTGCGGCACTGAACGATTGAGAATGAAGGCTGGCAACCAGAAGTTCTTGCGGCCGATCAGCATCTGCACCGCAATCAGCATCACAAACAAACCCGCAAAAACAGCCATGCCCGGAATGCCGCTCAGTGGCGAAAACAGCGTGACCCCGATAACCAGCAAAAGCGGACCAAAGGAGCGGCTACCCACCGACTCCACCACCTGACGCATATAAATGCGCTGCTGATCACCGGCCAGACCAGCTATCTGATCCAGCATCTGCTCAAGATTTTGGGGTGATTCCGGCACCAGTGCGACTCCTGCAAAAGCCCGGCTTGTGCGCCGGGCCTTCCTCACATCAAAGCGGCTTACCGCGATTACCATGGGCAGCCACAAACTGCTGCACATCGGCAAGGCTATTGGGTAGCACGGTACACCGCTCGTCGCGCTCAAACAGATCGCTCAAATGCAGCGGCAGTTGCAGTTCCTGACCGACGCCAGCTTCACGCACCGCATCCGGGAATTTGACCGGGTGGGCGGTGCCTAGCGTGATCATAGGGATGCTCAACGAACGCCGGCACTCACGCGCAGCGTGCACGCCAATCGCAGTGTGCGGATCAAGCAACTCACCGCAGTCGCTATAGACGCTGGCGATAGTTGCGCAGGTCTGCTCGTCATCAACCGCCAGGGAATCAAATAGTTTGCGGGCTTCTGTCCAGCGATCATCCTCAACCGACAGCTTACCGGTCTGCTTGAACTCATTCAGCAGATCAGCCACCAGCGCGCCATTACGGCCGTGCAGATCAAACAACAGACGCTCAAAGTTCGACGACACCATGATATCCATCGAGGGTGACAGCGACGGATGCAACGTGTCCTTGTTGTAGGCGTTGCCGCTCATGAAGCGGTGCAGAATGTCGTTGCGGTTGGTCGCCACAATCAACTGACTGATCGGTAGCCCCATATTGCGCGCCAAATAACCGGCAAAAATGTCGCCAAAGTTACCAGTAGGGACAGAGAACGCCATAGAGCGAGCCGGCCCGCCCAGCTGCAGGGCAGCGTGAAAGTAGTAGACGATCTGCGCCATGATGCGCGCCCAGTTGATCGAGTTGACCGCAACCAGGCGAGTCCCCTTGAGGAAGCCCTGATCGGCAAAGCTGGCCTTGATCATTTCCTGGCAGTCATCGAAGTTGCCTTCAATGGCGATGTTATGAATGTTATCGCCCTTGATGGTGGTCATCTGACGACGCTGTACTTCGGATACGCGGTTGTGCGGATGCAGAATAAAAATATCTACATTCTCGCAGCGGCGGCACCCTTCAATCGCAGCTGAGCCGGTATCACCCGAGGTAGCCCCCATGATAACGACGCGCTCGCCACGCTTTTGCAAAAAGTAATCAAGCATGCGGCCGAGCAGCTGCAGGGCAAAATCCTTGAACGCCAGCGTTGGGCCGTGAAACAGTTCAAGCACCCACTCATTGCCATTCAACTGGCGCAGCGGTGCAACCGACTGATGCTCAAAGACACCGTAGGTTTCCTGCAGAATCTGTTTGAAGTCAGCATCCGGAATGCTGCCACTGACAAACGGGCGCATCACATTGAACGCCAGCTCGTGGTAGGGCAAGTCAGCCCAGGAGGCAATTTGCTCTTGGGTAAAACGTGGCAGGTTCTCAGGAACGTAGAGACCACCATCAGAGGCCAGACCGGCCAGCAAAACATCTTCAAAGTTAAGGGCCGGAGCCTGGCCGCGAGTGCTGATATAGCGCATTGCAAAACCCTTCAGGTTTTAGCCTGAAGCTTAAAGCTAGAAGCTAGAAGCGCAACGCTTCCAGCTTTCGGCTTCCAGCTTCCAGCTCGATTTAGTTCAGTTGTTCTACCCGTACCCGCATCAGCGGACCGGCGATTTCATCCAGAGCTTCCAGTGCGGCAATGGCAACATTCATGTCGCGCTCTTGCACGCGGTGAGTCAGCAGAATGATTGGCACCAGGCCGTCCTGCTCCTCTGCTTCCTTCTGCATGATCGACTCGATGTTGATACCACGCTCGGACAGGATAGTCGCGACCTTGGCCAGCACGCCTGGGCGATCCTTAGCTTGCAGGCGCAGGTAGTAGGCGGTCTCGACATCCTCAACCGACAACACCGGCAAATCAGACAAGGCGTCAGCCTGGAATGCCAGGTGCGGTACGCGGTTGTTAGGATCGGTAGTCAGGGTACGTACCACATCGATAATGTCAGCAACGACCGCAGATGCAGTCGGCTCGGCTCCAGCGCCTGCACCGTAATACAGGGTTGAGCCCACAGCGTCGCCGTTGACCATGACCGCGTTCATGACGCCGTTCACGTTGGCCAGCAGACGATCAGCCGGGATCAGCGTCGGATGCACGCGCAACTCAACACCGTTACCCATGCGGCGCGCCACGCCCAAATGCTTGATGCGGTAACCCAGGGCTTCAGCGTAATTGACATCCGCTGTAGTCAGCTTGGTAATGCCCTCGGTGTAGGCCTTATCGAACTGCAACGGGATACCAAAGGCAATAGACGCCAGGATCGTCAGCTTGTGGGCCGCGTCGATACCTTCCACATCAAATGTCGGGTCCGACTCGGCATAGCCCAATGCTTGCGCCTCGGCCAACACGTCTTCAAAGGTACGCCCCTTGTCGCGCATCTCGGTAAGAATGAAGTTACCGGTGCCATTGATAATGCCCGCAACCCACTCAATCTGGTTCGCCGCCAAGCCTTCACGCAGCGCCTTGATAATGGGAATGCCGCCAGCTACGGAAGCCTCGAAGGCAACCATTACGCCCTTCTCGCTCGCCGCCGCAAAGATCTCGTTACCGTGCACAGCGATCAAGGCCTTGTTAGCGGTAACCACATGTTTGCCATTGGCAATAGCGCCCATAACGACATCCTTGGCGAGGGTATAACCGCCAATCAGCTCAACCACGATGTCGATTTCAGGGTTATTAACCACGTCGAACACGTCATCAGTGGTCGGCGTCACACCAATATTGCAGGCCGGGTTCAAGTGACGAGTCGCAATCTGCGCCACATCAATACCACGCCCCGCGCGACGAGCAATTTCTGCTGCGTTACGCTGCAGGACGTTAAAGGTGCCACCGCCAACGGTGCCCAAACCACAGATGCCTACTTTGACCGGTTTCAAACGTTGGTCCCCACTTTGTTATCTAGTCGAATACATATTGGATTGCCCGGCAGCCTGCGCTGCCCGAGCGACGATTACTCTTTGTTTTCCAGCGCTATGGTAGCTAACTGTTGCGCTGGCTGATAACCCGGAATCATCACGCCGTTGGCGAGAAAAATAGCCGGCGTACCCTGCACGCCCAACTGCTTACCCAGTTCATATTCCTGCGCTACTGGATTGGCACAGGTTTTCTCTTCAACCGTTTTGCCCTGCTTGGCAGACGTCATGGCCTGCTGGCGGTTGTCTGCACACCAGACAGACTGCATGACCTGAGCTGCCGGCGACTGCATGCCGCCGCGCGGGAAGGCCATATAGCGCACTTCAATGCCCAGATTATTCAACTGTTCAACTTCGCTATGCAGCTTGCGGCAGTAGCCACAATCCACGTCGGTAAACACCGTGACATGGGTTTTTGGCTCTTCCGGCGCAAACACCACCATGTCACTGGCATCGACTCTATCGAGCACCTGGGCGATACCGCTGGCCTCCGCAACCGATGTCAGGTTGCGCGGCTGACCGTCGTTCACTTCGATCAGCGTGCCCTGCATGAAATACTTGCCATCAGCGGTGGCATAAAGCACGCGCCCGGTTTCCAGCTGAACTTGATACAGACCGTCAACCGGCGTTTCAGAAATAGCCGATACCGGCACGTCAAATTTGAGTTTTGCCAGACCCTCGATGATCGCAGTCTGGGTATCTGCCATTACCTGTGAGCCCCACAGGGCAAGCAGACAGGTCACGCCGTATCTCAGTCGCATAATCTGATCCTCTAGAAGACGGCAAAGCTTATCATGAAACCTCCCTATCACCCACGGGGATGGTGCTCTGCGTGCATGTCACGCAATCGCTGGCGGGCAATATGTGTGTATATCTGTGTAGTAGACAGATCACTATGGCCGAGCAACATCTGCACCACGCGTAAATCCGCGCCATGGTTGAGCAGATGGGTAGCAAAGGCATGTCGCAAGGTATGCGGCGACAGCGAAGAGCTGACACCGGCCTGGCGTGCATGTAGCTTGATGCGGTGCCAGAATGTCTGGCGCGTCATCTCCCGTCCCAAACGGCTAGGAAACACCACGTCACTCGGCTTGCCAGCCAATAGCGCTGGCCGACTATCCTGTACATAGCGTTCAAGCCAGACCATGGCCTCTTCACCCAAAGGCACCAGTCGCTCTTTGTTGCCTTTACCGGTCACCCGCACTATGCCCTGACGCAGGTTGACCTGGTCCAACCGCAGACCAACCAATTCGCTGACACGCAGGCCACAGGCATAAAGTACTTCGAGCATGCAGCGATCACGCATACCCAGACTGTCTTCAATATCCGGGGCCGCCAGCAACAGCTCAACGTCCCGCTCACTCAGCGCCTTGGGCAAGGGCCGGCCTAACTTGGGCATGGCCACGTCCAGGGTGGGATCCAGCGTCAACCGGCCCACGCGGACCAGATAACGATAGAAACCACGTAAACAGGACAGTAACCGGGCACTGGATCGCGCCTGATATCCCTGAGCTATGCGCCAACCCAGATGCTCCATCAGATCAGCGCGCGAGGCGTTGAGCAAGTCGCTACGGCGTTGCCCCAGCCAACCGGCGAGCAAACTCAGGTCGGTGCGATAGGCCGTCAACGTATGCTTTGACAACCCACGTTCCAGCCACAGACTATCGAGAAACTCGGCAATCAGTTGCTGGTCGTCCGGTGCGACCGGCGCGTTTTCGTCTGCGGACATGACCTGCTCACTGTGCTGAGGAAACCACCATTAAAAACAGTCGCCCACAAAAAAGCAGCCCTTAGGCTGCTTTTTTGTGGGTCAAGCGTCCGTTCAGGACAGCTTTTCCTTGATACGTGCTGCACGGCCAGACAAGGCACGCAGGTAGTACAATTTCGCTTTACGTACATCACCGCGACGCTTGACAGAAATGCTGTCGATCAGCGGCGAGTAAGTCTGGAAAGTACGCTCAACACCAACACCGCTAGAGATCTTGCGAACGGTGAAAGCAGAGTTCAGACCACGGTTACGCTTACCGATAACCACGCCTTCAAAGGCCTGCAGACGCGAGCGATCGCCTTCCTTCACTTTGACCTGGACAATGACGGTATCACCCGGCGCGAACGCGGGGATTTCCTTGGACATTTGTTCAGCTTCAATCTGGGCAATAATATTGGACATCGTTGCTTCTCCTGCACAGGCCGTCGGACCTGTTAATGGTTATCGGTTTCCTGTTCGCGGATAAATTCCGCCAACAGCTTCTGCTGTTCTTTGCTCAATTCCAGCTCTTCGAGCAACTCTGGCCGACGTTGCCAGGTTCTTCCCAAAGACTGCTTGAGACGCCAGCGCCGGATCAGTTCATGATTACCGCTGAGCAACACCTCCGGTACGCGCTGCCCGTCAAATTCTTCCGGCCGAGTGTAATGTGGGCAATCCAGCCACCCCGCCGAAAAAGAATCTTCAACCGCTGAATCCGCATGCCCAAGCACGCCGGGGATCAATCGGGTTACTGCATCCAGAAGCACCATGGCTCCCAGCTCACCACCGGACAACACGTAGTCGCCAATGGAAATCTCTTCATCGACACAGCGCTCAATAATGCGCTCATCAATGCCCTCATAGCGACCACACAGCAAAATCACACTGTCCAGTTTTGCCAGCTGCTCAACCCGTTGCTGAGTGAGTGGCTGACCCTGCGGTGACAAATAGATCACCCGGGCTTGCGAGGGTGCCTGCTGCTTGATCGCCGTAATGGACTCAAGCAAAGGCTCAACCTTCATCAGCATGCCAGGGCCGCCGCCAAAGGGTCGATCATCTACCGTACGATGACGATCATGTGCATGTTCACGGGGATTACTGAAAACAACTTCCAGCTGTCCGCGCTTGACGGCTCGTCCGGTTACACCAGACTCGGTCAGCGCTGTAAACATTTCGGGAAACAGGGTTACCACACCGGCCCACACCGATCAGAACTCCGAATCCCAGTCGACCTGGATAGTTGCCTTGTCCAAATCAATATTCACTACAAACTGGCCGGGCAAGTAGGGCAACACACGTTCGCGCTGATCAATACTGCCTTCGCAGGGCTTGACCACCATTACGTCGTTGGAACCGGTTTCGAGCAGGTGATCCACCTTGCCGAACAACTGGCCTTCCAGGTTAATCACCTGCAAGCCTTCCAGCTGGTACCAGTAATACTCACCTTCTTCGAGTTCGGGCAGAGAACCAGCCTCCACACTAATCTCGAAGTTAACCAGCGCCTCGGCTTTATCGCGATCATCTACGCCCTTGAGCTCAACAATCAGGACTCGCCCTTGCAGGCGACCACCAAGGACGGACACTGTGCGTTGCTCGGAACCTCTACTAAGGCTCCACTGCGCATAACCCAGCACATTGTCCAGCGGGTCGGTGTGCGAATACACCTTGACCGCCCCGCGCAGCCCATGAACCGATACGATCTTGCCGAGAATCACCCGAGGCGATTCTGTCGATTCAGGAGCAGCTATCATATTCAGGCAGCTGCCTGAGATTCCTTCAACAGAGCAGCAACACGCTCAGAAGGCTGTGCACCCTTGCTCAACCAGTACTGAACACGCTCGTCGTTTACGGACAAACGGATTTCTGCACCGGATGCAACCGGGTTGAAGAAGCCAACGCGCTCAACAAAACGACCATCACGGGCGTTACGGCTGTTGGCAACAGTCAAATGATAGAAGGGGCGCTTCTTGGAGCCACCACGAGCAAGACGAATGGTTACCATGTGGACATCGTTTCCTGTGTTTGAATAACGCTACAAAATTCATCACGGGCTGTGCTGCAATTAACGCATACACCTAGGGCCCGAAAGGTCGCGTATTCTACGGAATATCGCGACCGATGAAAACTCTTTTTTATTTAAGGCCGTACTGACCCATCCCCTAAAGGATAAACAGCTCAGAATCGAGGCATGCCGCCGCCGGGGGGCAACATACCACCGCCGCCACCCATACCGCCGCCGCCCATTCCACCCATGCCACGCATAAGCTTGGCCATGCCACCCTTACCCGTGACCTTTTTCATCATTTTCTGCATCTGCTTATGCTGCTTAAGCACCCGGCCGATGTCCTGAATCTGCGAACCTGAGCCCGCCGCAATGCGGCGCTTGCGTGAGCCGCTGATGATATCGGGGTTACGGCGCTCGCCGGGCGTCATCGAGTTGATGATCGCCTCCATGCGCTTGAATTGCTTGGTCGCTTCAGTCTGCGCGGTTTCCATCTGGGCCGGATTCATCTTGCCACCCATCATCGGCAGCTTTTCCATCATCGAGCCCAGACCGCCCATGCTGTTCATTTGCTGTAGCTGATCACGGAAGTCTTCAAGGTCGAAGCCCTTACCCTTTTTCAACTTCTTGGCCAGCTTCTCGGCCTTGTCCTTATCCAGCTTTTGCTCGGCTTGCTCGATCAGGCTGAGCACATCGCCCATACCAAGAATGCGCGAAGCAACGCGATCAGGGTGGAATACCTCAAGCGCATCGACCTTCTCGCCCATCCCGAGGAACTTGATCGGCTTGCCGGTAATGTGACGAACCGAGAGCGCAGCACCACCGCGCGCATCACCATCAACCTTGGTGAGGATCACGCCCGTCAGCGGCAGCGCCTCGTTAAAGGCCTGCGCCGTATTGGCCGCGTCCTGACCGGTCATGGCGTCAACTACAAACAGGGTCTCCGACGGCTTGGCCGCGGCGTGCACCTGCTTGATTTCAGCCATCATCTCGGCGTCGATATGCAAACGACCCGCGGTATCGACAATCAGCACGTCCATAAAGCGGTTCTTCGCTTCACGCAGCGCTGCCTCAACGATGGCTACCGGCTTCTGCTCAAGATCCGAGGGGAAAAACGTGACATCCACTTCAGCAGCCAGAGTCTCCAACTGCTTGATCGCCGCCGGACGGTAAACGTCGACGCTGACCACCATGACCTTTTTCTTTTCACGCTCACGCAGTGTCTTCGCCAACTTGGCGACACTGGTAGTTTTACCCGCGCCCTGCAGACCCGCCATCAAAATCACCGCCGGAGGGGTAACCGCCAGGTTCAGACCTTCGGTCTGCCCCATAACCGCTTCCAGCTCGGACTTCACGATCTTGACGAAGACCTGCCCCGGCGACAGGCTGCGTGACACTTCATGACCTACAGCGCGCTCACGCACTTGATCAACAAAGGTCTTGACCACGGGCAAGGCTACATCAGCCTCAAGCAACGCCATGCGAACTTCTCGCAGGGTGTCCTTAATGTTGTCTTCTGTCAGCTTGGCCTGACCGGTCACGCCCCGCAGGCTGTGCGACAGGCGCTCGGTAAGATTCTCGAACATCACTAACTCTCCTGAGCTTATCTAGGGTCTGCTGCCTAATTATCGTGACCGCGCCAGCGCCTGCTTTAATTGCACGGAGCAAGGCACACGGAATACAGCTTGTTCATTCCAAATAAAATGACGCGTAACGCAGCATCGCGCAGAAACAGGCCGACCCTCCGGGTTACGCGTGTTAGCGTGCCATATGCGCCGTTTCGGGCTTGACAAGGGAGCGGCTAATTTTTGCGCCCCGCGTCCAGGCTGGCAACTCTTTGCACAGCAACAGGGTTCGTGATGAATCAGCAACAGCCCCCGGCCCCCGCCACAAGGGCATGCGAAGCAATTTATCGGCGCAGTATACCTCCGCGACCGGGGTGATGATAGGGAAGCCCATCGAAGCGCTTTAACCGCGGCGCGGCTTGTGCCACACTGCGGTTTTGTTGGTAACCGCTCTCAAGGACGTATGACAGCCCTCACTCCCAGCCTGCTAGCCGCCGCTTTTTACTTGGGCGGTATGCTTTACCAGATGTTTTGTCTGGGCAAACGCCTGACCGTCAACACCGGGCTATTGCGAGGCATAGGTCTAATCGCATTGGTCGCTCACGCTGCCAGTCTTTACCTGCAGCTGATGACCGATCATGGGCTAGCTCTCGGGTTATTCAATATAGGCTCGCTCATCGCCTGGCTAATTGTTGCCCTCACCCTGCTGTCGAGCTTTCGCGCACCGGTCACCAGCCTGCTGCTTGGCCTCTATCCTCTGGCACTCGTCACGGCACTGCTCGCTGGCCTGTTCCCGCACGAAGCCACTACCCTTCCGGCTGGGCAAAAAGGCCTGTTGGTGCATATCGTCTTGTCGGTCCTGGCCTACGGCATTCTTACCATTGCAGCCTTTCAGGCAACGCTGCTGGCGGTTCAGGACTATCAACTCAAGCACAAACATCCCACCCGCTTTATTCGCACCTTCCCGCCGTTACAGACGATGGAACGCCTGTTGTTTCAGTTTCTGCTCTGCGGTGAGCTGCTATTGACCGTCGCTCTCATTTCCGGCTTCGTCTTTCTGGAAAACATGTTTGCCCAACACCTGGTACACAAGACACTGCTGTCGTGCCTGGCCTGGGTTGTCTTTGGCATTCTGCTCTGGGGCCGCCACTTCCGTGGCTGGCGCGGCAGCAACGCCATTCGCTGGACGCTAGCTGGCTTCCTACTGCTGATGCTCGCCTATTTTGGCAGCAAGCTGGTACGCGAAGTTCTGATTGGCGCCTGACGCTCCCCTATCCCAACCGGTTTGAGGCACGCTCTTGAACGAATCCCACACTGGCCTGCTGCTGTTACTACTGGCCTTGCTGATCATTCTGTCTGCGTTTTTCTCCAGTTCGGAGACCAGCATGATGAGCCTGAACCGTTATCGGTTAAAGCATCTGAGCAAGGAAGGTCATCGCGCTGCCAAGCGAGCATCACGCCTGCTGGAGCGACCTGATCGCCTGCTCGGCACTATTCTGGTCGGCAACAACATCGTCAACATTCTCGCCGCCTCCATCGCCACCGTGGTCGCCGTGGACATATGGGGTGAGGCCGGTATCGCCATCGCCACCATGTTGCTGACTGTCATCATTCTGATCTTCGGCGAGATAACGCCAAAGACACTGGCAGCATTACGACCAGAGCTGATCGCCTTTCCTGCCAGTGTCATTCTGGCGTTTCTACAACGCCTGCTCTACCCCGTCGTCTGGGTCTGTAACGTCATCAGCAACATGTTGCTGCGCCTGATAGGCGTCAATCCAAACGATAGCGACGGTGACCAGCTGACCACCGAAGAACTGCGCACTGTGGTGCGTGAGGCCGGACTGGGTATTACCCGCAGCCGCCAGAATATGCTGCTGGGCATCCTTGATCTGGAAAAAATGACGGTCAATGACATTATGATCCCGCGCAACGAAGCCGTGGGCATTGATCTGGAAGACAGCATGACCACCATCAACCAGCAACTGCGCAGCTGTCACTACACGCGTCTGCCGGTGTATCACGGCGACATAAATAACGTCACCGGCCTGGTTCACATGCGCTCCATAGCTCGCCTGCTAAGTCGCGGCGAGCTGACCAAGGAAGCCCTGATCGGCGCCTGCAAGGCCCCCTACTTCATTCCGGAAAGCACCCCGCTGCATACGCAGCTGTTCAACTTTCAGAAGCAGAAACGCCGCATCGCGATCGTGGTCGACGAGTACGGCGATGTAATTGGCCTGGTGACTCTTGAAGATATTCTGGAAGAGATCGTCGGCGAATTCACCACCGACATGTTGATCCCCAGCCAGGACATCCACCCACAGGAAGATGGCACCTACGTCATTGATGGCAGCGCAGCCATCCGTGATATCAACCGTCACCTGAACTGGAAACTGCCAGCCAATGGTCCCAAAACCCTCAACGGCTTGATTACCGAGCAGCTGGAGAGCATCCCGGAAACCAGTGTTTGTCTGGCGAACGGCACCTATCGCATGGAGATTCTGCAGACCAAGGACAACATGGTGAAAAGCGTACGCATATGGGAGCGTAGCCGGGATCAGGTACCAACTTCGACAGAAGAGAGCGACGGCTCTGCACCGGGCAGCACCAGCGGCGCCCACTGACGGGCAATGCCGGCCGCCCACTCACGGTAGCCGGCCGCCGAAGGATGGAAATCATCGCGCGCCAGATAGGCCGACTCAAACGATAAATCCAAAGGTAGATAAAGCGCATGCTGTCGCGCAGCAACCTGTCGCAAATCCCGATCCAGCAAACCAGAACGCAAGCCGAACCAGCCCCGCAAAGGCTGCGGCAAGGCAGTAAAGCGCCCCAGGGGCGGCACGGCAGTCACGCCTACTTGTACCGAACACGAACTCAAACCCGCCAACAAGCAAGCAAGCCGCGTGCGCCATTGGCGCCGCGACGTCAGGTGGGTAGTGTCATTAACGCCTAACACCAGTAGCGCCAGATCCCACCGCTGATCAAGCACTTGCGGCAGCAGGTCCTGCAGACAGGCTTGCGCATCCGCGCCGTTACGCCCTAGCGCCTGCCATTGCACTGGGCGACCAGTAATAGCGGCGAGCTGCGCGGCAAGCTGACCCGCCAGCGCATCGGCTTGCCGATCAACTCCAACGCCACTGACCGTCGACTCGCCCAACAACAACAAACGCAGTGGCGGCGCTGACGGTGTCCGTCCGGGCACCAAGCCTTGCCAGGGCGGCGAGGCGTCAGGTAGACGCAATGCGGTTCGCTTGACCCACAGCGCCTGTGGTAACAACAGCGGCAACGCTGGCGCTACCAGATACCACCAGCGACTCAGAGCTTTACCTTGACCGTAGCGGCGGCACGCACGGCCTTTTTTACCGCCAGATCGATGCTTTCATCCAGCGCCAGCGCAACACCCATGCGCCGCTGACCATCGACTTCCGGCTTACCGAACAAGCGCAACTGAGTGTCCGGGATAGCCAACGCCTCATCCAGGTTACCAAAGCTGACATTGGCCGACTGGCCTTCCACCATAATCACCGCAGAGGCCGCCGGGCCGTATTGGCGAATAGCGGGAATCGGCAGCCCGAGAATCGCTCGCGCGTGCAGAGCAAACTCAGACAGATCCTGCGAGATCAGGGTAACCATGCCAGTATCGTGCGGGCGCGGCGAAACTTCACTAAACCATACGCTGTCGCCCTTAACGAACAGCTCAACCCCAAACAGGCCACGACCACCCAGCGCTGCTGTCACTTCTTGCGCAACCCGCTGCGCTTCCGCCAGCGCCGCCTCGG
Organism: Pseudomonas sp. 5Ae-yellow; assembly: GCF_014077575.1. Taxonomy (NCBI): domain Bacteria; kingdom Pseudomonadati; phylum Pseudomonadota; class Gammaproteobacteria; order Pseudomonadales; family Pseudomonadaceae; genus Pseudomonas; species Pseudomonas sp. 5Ae-yellow. The sequence goes on from NZ_JACGWE010000002.1 coordinate 200,935, forward strand.
ACATCGCCTGCGGCTGCCAGGACTCACGGTAATCGCCCGACTCCTGACGATGACCAATAGGCGCACAGAAACTGGTGCCGTCAATGTGACGGACGGTCAAAAGGGTGATTTCATAATCAAAGTCGACAAAGCCTTCAACAATGACCCGCCCCTTGCCTGCGCGGCCGCCAGCCTGGGCATATTCCCAGGCAGCATCGATATCAGCCGCTTCGCGGACCAGGCTCTGGCCCTTGCCCGACGAACTCATGACCGGCTTGATCACGCAGGGCATACCCACTTCTGACACCGCCGCGCGGTAATCTTCCAGCGTTTCGGCAAAGCGATAAGCAGAGGTAGGCAACCCCAGCTTTTCTGCCGCCAAACGCCGAATGCCTTCGCGGTCCATGGTCAAGCGCGTTGCCTCAGCCGTAGGGACCACCCGATAACCTTCACTTTCCAGTTCGACCAGCGTCGGCGTAGCAATCGCCTCGATCTCCGGCACGATGTAATCGGGCTGCTCTGCCTCAATCACTTCACGCAGCGCCTGCCCATCGAGCATGCTGATCACATGATTGCGATGCGCCACCTGCATCGCCGGCGCATGGGCGTAGCGATCCACCGCAATCACTTCACAGCCCAAGCGTTGTAGCTCGATTGCCAGCTCTTTACCCAGCTCACCGGAACCCAGCAGCAGTACGCGGGTTGCATCTTCCGAATACGGAGTGCCTATTACGACGGTCATGCCTGTTGTCCTTTTTCGTTAACGGAACCCAACCAGAGGCCCTGTTTGCGAGCGCGCACCTCGCAACGCTGCAGCACATCGCGACGCTGCACCTCGCTCATCCGGCCCCAGGTCGCGATCTCCATACCGCTGCGCTGGCAGCCGGTACAGATATCGTCGTCATCCAATGCGCAAATACTAACGCAGGGTGAGCGGACCGGCGCCTGCTCGCTCATTAGTCTTCCTGCACCTTCAGTTGCTCGCGAAAGCGCTTGGCATTCTGCACATAGTGCGCAGCGCTCAGTTCGAGCATTTTCTTCTGTTGCTCACTCAGGGTTTTAACCACCTTGCCAGGGGAGCCCATCACCAGCGAACCATCCGGAATATCCTTACCCTCGGGAATCAATGCGTTGGCGCCAATGATGCAGTGCTTGCCAATGGTAGCGCCGTTAAGCACCACCGCATTGATACCAATCAGGCTGTAATCACCCACAGTGCAACCATGCAACATGGCGTTATGACCAACCGTAATACCCTTGCCAAGCACCAGCGGTACACCGTAGTCCGCATGCATCACCGCACCGTCTTGCACGTTGCTGTGCTCGCCTATGGTGATCTGCTCAACGTCACCGCGAATCACCGCGCTAAACCAGACGTTGGCGCCCGCCTCCAGCTTTACCTTACCGATCACGGCAGCAGAGTCGGCTATCCAGGCGTCATCCGCCATCTCTACACGGTCATTACCCAGGCTGTACTTCATGCGAGCTCCTCTTATTTATGCTTGTCGTAGGGCGTGTGCAACGGAATGCCGGCATCAAAGCCGGTATTCATCAGCTCAGCCAACATCAGGGCTGTCAGCCCCCAGATCTTGAAACCTTCGTAGCGGTAACTGGGCACATACCAGCTGCGACCCTCATAATCGATACGGTGGGTCATTTCCCGTGGATCATCGAGAAAGAACTCGACCGGCACCCGAAAGACGTCAGCTATCTCGCCACTATTGGGCATCAGATCGAACACATCCGGCACAATGCCCACGTAGGGCGTGACCTTGATACCGTAGCGCGACACTAACGACCCCATAGGCCCGATAACATCGACCAGCTCAGGTAACAGGCCTATCTCTTCGTGGGCTTCGCGCAGCGCCGTAAAGCGCAGATCGACATCGCCCGGATCACGCCTGCCACCAGGAAAAGCCACCTCACCAGAATGCGTCGACAAACGCTGTGAGCGTAGCGTGAGAATAACTTCGGGGCGGTCATGCACACAGGTAATGGGGATCAACACACCCGCTTCCGGGAGACCCGCAGCCTCAACCGTTCGGGGAGAGTGCGCCTGTACCTGCATGCGCATTTTATCCAGCATGCACAGATCCTCTATTCTTTTTCTCATGATGGCATGATCAACGGAGCAGAACCAGACGCACACCGGCGTGAATACCCTCCGATAGCCAGCGAACGCAAGGCTCACCAAGCTGCACCCCTGACCCCAGTTCAGAGCACACTTTTGTGCTCTGAGTCTCTTGCCCAAGCGCGTTTTGCCCCGCAAGATAGAGCGAATTCACGTCCAGACCAAGCCGGAACAAAACATGAACTTCTGTAGTGAGTGCGGCAAAACAGTTTCCGCACGCATACCCTCGGGCGACACCCGCTCTCGGTTCATTTGTGATCATTGCGAGACCGTCCACTATCAGAACCCGCGTATCGTCGCCGGTTGCCTGGCCACCCACCAGGGCTATGTGCTGCTATGCCGCCGCGCTATAGAACCCCGTGCCGGTTTCTGGACCTTACCGGCTGGCTATATGGAAAACGGCGAAACAACTGAAGAAGCTGCGCTACGCGAAACCTGGGAAGAGGCACGCGCCAGCATGCAGGGGCACGAGCTGTACATGCTGTTCAACTTGCCGCATATCAATCAGGTGTATATGTTCTTTCGCGGCGAACTGGCCGACCTCAACTTCAGCGCAGGCGAAGAAAGCCTGGAGGTAAGGCTCTTTAGCGAAGCGGAGATACCCTGGACTGAGCTCGCCTTTCCGACGGTCGGCAAAACACTGAAACAGTATTTTATCGACCGACAGACTAATGAGTTCCCAGTGCGCATCCGCGATATTCTCTACCGCCCCCAGCAGGCGCGCTGATGCGCCGACTGTTGCTAGCCTTGCTGCTGTGTGGTTGCAGCTTCGTCACCAGCGCCGCAAATCCGGTGATCGATAAAATACTAATCCTAAAGGACGAACGTCGTCTGCAGTTGATTAGTGACGGCGCTGTACTGCACCAATACCGCATATCCCTGGGCGGCCAACCGGTTGGCCACAAACGCCAGCAGGGCGATGAGCGCACACCAGAAGGCATTTACACCATTGACTGGCGGCACGAGAGCCCGGCCTACAATCTCAGCATGCACATCGACTATCCGAATCTGAAGGACAAAATGGAGGCCTACAAGAATGACGTAGACCCCGGTGGCATGATCATGATTCACGGCACCCCAATAGATGAGGAGTACCCCGAGTGGTACTTCAAGGGGCTCGACTGGACCAATGGCTGCATTGCCTTGGGCAATGCAGAGATGCAGGAAGTATGGAACCTGGTACCCGATGGCACCCTGGTTGAGATTCGCCCCTGAGACTACTGTGCTGCCAGAAAGCAAAGCAGTCCCAGACTGACGGTGAAACACGCTTTTATAACGCGTGAGAAGCGCCATACAGGGCGAGCATAGCGATATTAGAGAGCCGATCAGCGACCGCTGGAAATATTATGAGGAAATATGTCCATTCTTAGCATCGCCTCACAGCTAGCTATACTGGACCTATAGCCCCCTGCCAGCTAACGCCACCGCCAGCAAATCGGGACTGTCAGGTTTTTTGTGTTCGGGCTCTTAACGGCCTGCCATCAGGTAGGCCTTCACTTACCAGGTTGGCCTGGTGAAACGATCTTCATACAGGATCGCAAACTGGTTCATAGCGGCTTTCCA